>JAFAXH010000122.1 GCA_019241085.1 Verrucomicrobiota bacterium
GCGGCCACCTGCGCCTGCGCATGCCCCTCGCGCACGCGGGCAACGGCTAGTTGTCGGCGCCGCTCCAGCTCCCGGGCACTGCCTTGACTTCTCATGTCCGAACCTTAGCATTGGCTCTCCCTTTTGCTTTCCTGAAGATCAATAGGCACAAGCTCTCACACAGCCAGTGCTTGAGCTTTTCGCGCCAGACGATCAGGGTTTCTTTATGTCCCTCACGATTGGCCAGCTTGAACGTGAAGCGATGCAGTTGCCGGCGGCGGCCAGAGCGCAGCTCGCCGACAAGCGGGTGGAGAGCCTTGATTCCGCGGAGATGGATGAGGTGCAAAGGCTTTGGGCGGCAGAGGCGATCCGGCGCAGAGCCGGGGTGCGTTCCGCCCGCGTGCAGCCCATCCCCGGCGAGGAGGTTTTGGCCGAGGTGCGCCGGATGGTCGGGCGATGACCTGTGGTTTTCACCCGGAGGCGCGGCAGCTCAATGCGCGGGAGGGGCAGCAAAAACCTGGTTTAACGTCGCGCCTAATCGCTCACCTGCGAGGGCGAGCGCTCTTTCGGAAACTTGTTTCACCTGCGCGCGGTAGGCGGGTGACGGCTCGACGTTGCGTGCGAGCGTCGGCGGATAGGCGACTGCGAGCGCGATCTGCTGCGAGGCGCGCGCCCAGGTTTCGTATTGGCCAAGCGCCAAGTCCTGCGACTGCGCCGCCGGCGGATGTTGCGCCTCGATTTGCGCCGCGACCCTGGCGATGTCCGCGTCTTCGCCATACTCGCGCTCGATGACGTGATCCCAGAAGAAGTGCAGATTCATCGGTCGCCGGTTGCCGCTGCTGCCGCTCGTGGGCGGGGGCTGGCTGGACAACAGAAAAAGGTTGCCGCCTTCATCGCCTTCCATCTCGGTCGGCGTGATGCGCCCGCTGCAATGCAACGGCTGCGCGATGTCGCCCATCAGGTGCAGAAACCACGCGAGGTCCGTGCTCTTGCTCGGGCTGACGGGCGGCGTGGTCGCCGGCTGGCGCAAGCTCGCCTCCAGCGCCGGCAGACGCACGACCAACTCGCCGTGCGGCTGGATGTCCGGCCGCGGTTGCGGCGTGGCGTCGGGCGTCGGCTGTTCCCAATAGAAATCAGTAAAATGCCAGAGCGCCTGGTGATACTTCTTGCGCCGCGCGCCGGTGCGGACGGCATCGGCCCACGTCGCCGCGCGCACGAACTGCGTGCGATCCTGCTCCGCCGCGCTGCCCGTCGCCGGACGCAACGCGGCGAGGCCCGAGTCGGCCGGCGCTTGTTGCAAGAGCACCATCGCCGCCGCCCGCGCCTGCGGCGTCATGCGTTTCCACGCGATCTCCGCGACGACTTCGTGCCCCAAGTCATGCCACGCATGGGCCGCGAGCGTTTGAAAACAAAAGAGGACGCAAAGAGCGACAAGGCGAAGTCGGGAAGTAGGCGGGGGCAGCATGGGCAGACATTCAGACAAGCCAGCCACTGCCGCAAACCACGGTAGGAATTGCCAGGTGGGTCGCCTTGCGCGTTTCGCTCCCTCCTGTCATCCCGAGCGAAGTCGAGAGCCGGAGCGCAGCGGAGACAGGCGAAGCCAAACCTCTTGCTGACTGCCTTGGCTCGCAGCGCGTCCGCACTGTAATTCGTTGATCCACCGAGCCAGACAGTCAGCAAGCGATCCTTCGACAAGCTCAGGATGACAAGGCCGGCGACCAGCCATCCTGCACCAGGCTCAGGATGATGACGACACCGGTCCGCCGCACCGAGTCGCCCACTTCGCCTCATTCACCTTGCAGAAAACGCGAAACGGCCGCGCCCGAAGAGCGAGAAAAACTCCTCCTGCGCGGCCGCGGTGCGGGCGGGACTTGGCGTCCTCCTTTTCCTATCACACCACCATCAGGTTCGCTCCGTCGCTCCAATCGCTCGGGCCGGCGGCGCCGACGGCGTTGGCTTGCACGGTGTAGGTCGTGCCGGGCGTCAGGCTGTCGATGCTCGTGCTCGCCGCCGTCGTCTGGCCCTGGAAGATCCACACCGTCGGCGTGGCCGCCGAGCACAGACGCCAGTTATAGATCGAGGCGCCAAAGACCGGCGGGAACTTCGCGTTCAAAGTGCCGCTCACCGCGCCCTGGCTGACCAGCAGACTCGACGGCGCCGCCACCGGGCCGACCGGCGAACGCTGCGGCTTCTGCACCGGGAAGTTGCTGGTGAGCAGCTTCGTCAAGTCGCCCTCGCAAGCCACCTGCACGTAGCTGGCCAGCGCGCGCAGGAGCGTCACCAGCGTGTCCCGCGCGTCGTTCTTGGCCGCCGTCAACGCCACCCCGCCGTCCGCCGCGGCCGCCATGGCCGTGTCAAAGGCGTCGCGCGCCGCTTGCACATCCGCCAGCTTGGGGCTGGGCGTCGGATAGTTCGGGTTGTTGGTCATCGCGGAGATGATGCCCTGCGCGTCGATCAACAACTGGGCGTCGCTGTCTTTGTTCAGGAACGAGATACTGACTTTTACAATGTTCATCTTACGTGGTTTTCTGTTTCGATTTTCAGTCGTTTGTTTGATTGGATAATCAGCGGCTCCCGCGCACCGCCCGGCCCGGCTGACTGTCACGTTGGGAAAGTGAGAGCACTCCCCCGGATCGCGGCGCGTCGGCCTGGCTCGGGCCGCCGTGTGCCGGCCGCCACTGACCTTCCCTCGTCTAAGCACAACTCCGGCCCCGCCGTGCCACGCGGCGAACGCTTCCCTGCCTCGGACCGACCCAATTTTCGCTGACCTGTTAATGCAATTAACAGCCCCGAAATTGACCACGAAATTATCTGTCTCTGGAAAAATATTTTTCAGCCAGCCCTGGCATGGTTGGAAGCAGCGAAAAATCGCAGGATCGCCCGCGCATTTTCTCAAAGACGAAATAAACCCGGGTCAGGAAAATCCGGCGCGCGGGCCGCAAAACCCATTTTGCAAGATGACGCAGCCTTTTCGCACTATGACGAAGAGGCGGCACAATAGGTCGGAGCCATTCCGCAATATGTCGGAGCCTCTTTGCAAGATGGCGGAGAGGCTGCGCCATATGGCGGAAACCTTGCGCAAGATCACGGAAAGGCTGCGCAATATGACGCAACCTCTCGGCAATATGGCGGAACGGTTTTGCCATCTGTCGGAAGCATTCCGCCATATCACAGAGAGGCTGCGCAAGGTGTCGGAAGCGTTTTGCCATATGTCGCAGTCTCTCCGCTATATGGCGCAGCCTCGGCGTGAGATGGCGGCAAGACCAAAACAACCTGCCAGCCGCCGCCCGCGCCCCGGTCGCCCGATCGGTTTTCCAGAAGATTTCTATTTTCTCCCGTCACAGGGGAGGTTAGCTTGCACTGCAAAGCCACTCCATTCGTTCCTGGCATGATGTCACCCGAAGAGCTAGCTCGGCAAAAAATTGACGCCTTGCTGACTGCGGCTGGCTGGTCGGTGCAGGATTACAAGCAATACGCGCCCGGCATGGCCCGTGGCACCGCCCTGCGCGATGTGCCCTTGGCTTCGGGTGAATGCGACTACCTGCTTCTCGTGGATCGCCAGCCCGTCGGCGTCATCGAAGCCAAGCGCGTCGGCAAGACGCTCTCCACCGTCGCCGATCAATCCGCCCACTACGCCGCCAACCTCCCCGCGCACCTCGCCGCCCGCCTTCCCCCCAGCATCGCCCAGCTTCCGTTTCTCTACGAGTCCACCGGCGTCGAAACCTTCTTCCGCGACGAACGCGACCCGCACCCGCGCTCCCGCCGCGTCTTTGCTTTCCACCAGCCGCAAACCCTCGCCGCTTGGTTCAAAGAACCGCAGACCCTCCGCGCCCGGCTCGCCGCTTTGCCAACCGCGCACCCGCTGCCCACCGCCGGCATGCGCGCCTGCCAGATCGAGGCGATCACAAAGCTGGAAGCCTCCTTCGCGGCCGACCGTCCGCGCGCCTTGATCCAGATGGCCACCGGCGCCGGGAAAACCTTCACCGCCTGCGCTGCGACCTATCGGCTCATCAAACACGCCGGTGCCCGGCGCGTCCTCTTCCTCGTGGACCGCGCCAACCTCGGCCGGCAAGCCGTCGGCGAGTTCCACGGCTTTGTCACTCCCGACACCGGCCGCAAGTTCACCGAGCTTTACAACGTCCAGCACCTCACGAGCAATCAGCTCGACCACGTTTCCCGCGTCACCGTTTGCACCATCCAGCGTCTCTACTCACTCCTGCGCGGCGAAGAACTCGCCGAGGACCTGGACGAACATTCCGCCGCCGACCTCGTCGGTAGAAGCGGCATCCTGCCGCTTACCCGATCAGACAAGCGGCAGGATGCCGCTTCTACATTCGAAGTCGCCTACAACCCGGCCATTCCCATTGAAGCCTTCGACTTCATCGTCACCGACGAGTGTCACCGCTCCATCTACAACCTCTGGCGCCAGGTGCTCGAATACTTCGACAGCTTCCTCGTCGGCCTCACCGCCACGCCCGCCAAGCAAACCATCGCCTTTTTCAACCAGAACCTCGTCACCGAATACGGCCACGAGCGCGCCGTCGCCGACGGCGTCAATGTTGGCTATGACGTTTACCGCATCCAAACGGAAGTCACCGCCCAGGGCGGCACGGTGGAGAAGGGCTTCGTCATTGACAAACGCAGCCGCGCCACCCGCGCCCAGCGCCAGGAACTCCTCGACGAAGACCTCGGCTACACCGCCACCGAACTCGACCGCTCCGTTGTCGTCCCCTCCCAGATCCGCACCGTCCTCCAAGCCTACCGCGACGCCCTTCCGACCGCGCTTTTCCCCGGCCGCACGCTGGTGCCGAAGACCCTCGTCTTCGCCAAGGACGACTCCCACGCCGAGGACATCGTCCACATTTGCCGCGAGGTCTTCGGCAAGGGCAACGACTTCTGCAAAAAGATCACCTACCAGGCCAAGCACGCCGTCACCGGCCGGCCCGCCAACACCGAGCAACTCATCCAGGAGTTCCGCACCTCGCCGCAACTGCGCATCGCCGTCACCGTGGACATGATCGCCACCGGCACCGACATCAAGCCGCTGGAAGTCCTCCTCTTCCTGCGCGACGTGCGCAGCCGCGTCTATTTCGAGCAGATGAAAGGCCGCGGCACCCGCGTGCTCACGCCCACCGATCTGCAGGCCGTCAGCGGCGAATCGGCGCAGGCCAAGACCCACTTTGTCATCGTGGACGCCGTCGGTGTCTGCGAGAGCGACAAGACCGAAAGCCGCCCGCTGGAGCGCCAGCCCGGCGTCGCGTTCGACAAGCTCCTGCTCGGCGTCGCCTTCGGTGCGCGGGACGAAGACACGCTCACCTCCGTCGCCAGCCGCCTCGCCCGGCTCGACCGCGCCATCACGCCCGCCCGCCGCGCGGAACTCGCCGCGCTCGCCGGCGGCCGCACGCTCGCCGAGCTTTCCGCCGCGCTGCTCCGCGCCTGCGACCCCGACGAAGTAGAAGCGGCGTCTCGCCGCTTATCCTCCTCCTCCGAAGAAACCGCCGCTACTGAACTCGCCACCACCTACTTCGACCCCTTTGCTCCCGTCGAGATCACGGAAGCCAACCTCCCGCATTGGCGACAAGACGGTGCCACCTACTTCGTCACCTTCCGCTTGGCAGACTCCATACCTCACGAGAAGCTTGCCCAATGGCAGGAAGAGCGGGAACTCTGGTTTAAGCATCACCCATTACCGCTCAGCGCGCAGGATCAATCCGAATACCACCGCCGCTTCTCCAGCCATCTTGAGCATTGGCTCGACCAAGGCTCCGGCTCCTGTGTTCTCGGCATCCCGGAATGCCGGGCCATCGTCGAAACCGCCCTCCGGCACTTCGATGGCAACCGCTACACCCTCGGCGAGTTTGTCATCGCTCCCAACCACGTTCACGTTCTCCTCACGCCCCGAGCTGGTCACGATCTCAGCCAAATCCTGCATTCCTGGAAGAGCTTCACTTCCAAAAAGATTGCGAAAGTAGAAGCGGCGTCCCGCCGCTTGTCCCTCTTCTGGGATTCCCTGCACGAACGCCGTCTCGCCGCTGCTCGCCACCAGCCTTCGCACGCGGCTGGTCCATACGTCGCTCCTGTTTACCAACGTCCCGTGTGGCAAAAGGAATCCTACGATCACATCGTGCGCTCAGCCGCGGCACTGCATAAGATTGAGGAATACATTCGCGGTCATTCGACTTGGGAGGGGGAAGACGCGGAAGGCAAGCGGCGGGACGCCGCTTCTACGCTGCTCGCCGCCGCGCGCCAGCAGCTCGCCGATGCTGCCTGCGCCCCGTTCGACGCGCCCGCCTTCCGCGACGCGCTCGCCGGCGCGCGGCAGGAAGCCGAGCAGACCATCGACACCGTCACCGTGGACAAGGTCATCACCGCCGGTTTCGACGCCGGGGCGAAGGAGAAAGCGCAGAGCCTCGTGCAATCCTTCCGCGATTACCTCAATACCCACCGCGCCGAGATCGACGCCCTACAAATCCTCTACTCCCGCCCCTACGCCCAGCGGCTCACCGAGGGGATGCTCAAGGCGCTGGAAAAGAAGCTGCGCGACAACCATGCCGCCTGGACCGAGGACAACCTTTGGAACGCCTTCGCCACCGCCGGCCCGGAGCGGGTGCGCGGCCGGTCGCAGGCTGGCCGCTTCGCCGACCTCGTCGCGCTCGTCCGCTTCGCCCTGGAGCAGCAGCCCGTCCTGCGGCCGTTTGCCGAGTCGGTCGGCGAACGCTACAACGAATGGCGCATGGACAAAGCTAAAGCCGGCACGGCCTTCACGCCCGACCAAGCGGCGTGGCTCGACCTCATCCGCGACCACATCGCCACCAGCCTCTCCATCGAGGCGGAGGATTTTGACTACGCGCCCTTCAGCCAGCGCGGCGGCCTCGGCAAGGCGCACCAGCTTTTCGGTGACGAATTGCCGACCTTGCTGGATGAACTCAACGCCGTCCTCGTTGCTTGAGCCGCCAGCCAAAACCATGCGCATTGGAGAAGTCATCGCGACGATCAACACGATGCAGTCCGATGGCATCATCGAGCGTTACGCCATCGGCGGCGCGGTCGGCGCGACGTTTTACCTGGAGCCAGTGGCTACGCTCGACGTGGATGTTTTCGTCGCTTTCCGAGTCGAGCCAGGACAACTTCTGATTAGTCCGCAACGCATCTTCGACTACCTCCGCGCCAAAGGCTGCGCCACGGAGGGCGAATACCTCGTCATCGCCGGCTGGCCCGTGCAGTTTCTGCCGCCCACCGGCTCGCTGGCCGAGGAGGCGTTGCGGGATGCCGTCGAGCGCGATCTCGACGGCACGCCCGTGCGCGTCTTCACCGCCGAACACCTCGCCGCCCTCGCGCTCCAAACCGGCCGCGCCAAGGACCACGCGCGTCTGCTCCAATTTATCGAGGCCGGCGTGTTGGACGCCGCGCGCTTTCAGGCCATCGTTGCCCGTCATGGCTTGGGTGCCGCTTGGGAACGATTTCAACGCCGATTTCTCGAACTTTGATGAATCGCTTCTTCGACCTCGCCCGCGTTCTGGAAAGCAAACGCGCGCATCGGCGCAAGCTCGCCGCGCTGCCGCTCGCGGAAAAACTGCGCCTGCTGGACGCCTTGCAGGAACGCGCCCTGGCCATCCGCCGCGCGGCGGACTCGGCCAAGCGCAAGGACGTTTCGGCGGGGAGTTGAACAAGCTGCTGGAGGAATTAAACGACGTCCTCGTGGCATGAGTGATCGCAAACAACGAAACCTGCCACCGCTACCGCCCACCTGGCGGTGGACTACCATCGGTGAAATCACCGAAGTTGTTCGTGGTGCATCACCAAGGCCGAAAGGTGACCCGCGCTATTTCGGGGGAACGATCCCTTGGATAATGATTTCTGACGTCACCCGACAGCCGGGCAAATACCTCTACTCTACGCGCGAAGGTGTGACGGAAGCAGGTGCAGAGCGAAGTCGACGAATCCCCGCTGGCGAACTAATTCTATCAAATAGCGGAACAGTTTGTGTTCCAAAGATTCTAAAAGTCGACGGTTGTATTCATGACGGATTCGTCGCCTTTCCGACGCTCAAGGAGCGCGTCGACTTGGACTTCGCTTACTATTGGTTCGAGTTTGTCCGTCCGGCGATAATCCAAGAGAACCGCCAAGGAATCACGCAGGTAAACTTGAATACCGGTATTGTCCGCGACATGCATTTTCCGCTCGCGCCGCTGGACGAACAACGCCGGATCGTGGCGGAGATCGAGAAGCAATTCACGCGGCTGGAGGCGGGGGTGACGGCGTTGCGGCGGGTGCAGGCCAACCTCAAACGCTACCGCGCCGCCGTCCTCAAAGCCGCCTGTGAAGGCCGCCTCGTCCCCACCGAAGCCGACGTAGCAGCGGCGTCCCGCCGCTGTCCCGACGACGCCCAGCGGCGGGACGCCGCTGCTACCTCTTACGAACCCGCCTCCACCCTCCTCGCACGCATCCTCACCGAGCGCCGCGAACAATGGAACGGTCGTGGTAAATATCAGGAGCCTGTCCAATGCCCTTCAAGTTATGAGACTGAAGCGCTACCCGAGGGCTGGGCATGGGCAAGCCTCGATCAGCTTCAGATACTTTTAAGAAATGGCATTTCAGCCAAACCAGATGCTGAGCATGGCTTGCCTATTCTTCGCATCAGTGCAGTCCGTCCCTTGTCGGTGAATGTTGCCGAAACTCGTTATCTCAGTGCTGCCGTTAGCGATTACGCCGACTTTGTTTTGAACGAAGGCGATCTTCTCTTCACTCGCTACAATGGAAATCCGGATTTAGTGGGCGTCTGCGGGGCTGTTCCACCTTTGACCGCACCGCTGGTTCATCCGGACAAGTTGATTCGCTGCAAGCTTGTTCCAGACATCGTGCTCCCAAAGCTCGTCGCCATCATGGCAAACGTCGGAGAATCGCGCGGTTATCTAGCAAAGCGGGTCCGAACAACCGCAGGCCAAGCAGGCATTTCTGGCGGCGATTTGAAAGGACTTCCCATTCCCCTCCCACCCCTCGCCGAACAACACCGCATCGTCGCCGAAGTCGAGCGCCGCTTGAGTGTGGTAGAAGAAATTGAAGCCGTCGTGAAAGCTAACCTACAACGCGCCGCCCGCCTGCGGCAGTCCATCCTTCAAGAAGCCTTTGCGGGAAAATTTTCGACCCCGACGGAAAGCCGGCTTGATGTTATTACCGGCGTGCCTACGCTGACGGCATGACGCTTGAACTCAAGCTCCGCAAAATCGGCAACTCACTCGGCGTCGTGCTGCCCAAGGAAGCTCTGGCCCGGCTCGGTTCTGCCGAGGGAGACACGCTCGTGTTCACCGAAACGCCCGACGGAGGATTCCGCGTGACGCCGGACAAGAACGAATTTGCTCGCCAGATGGCGGTCGCCGAAGACATCGCCAAACGCTACCGCAACGCGTTGCGCGAACTGGCGAAATGAAAGAGCCGGTGTGGGTCCGGCGCGATGTGGTGATCGCCTACCACGAACGTCTGCTCGCCGAGCACGGCGGCTCTCCCGGCATCCGCGATGCGGGCCTGCTCGAATCGGCCCTAGGGCGACCGGAGAACCTTTTCACCTACGGCAAACCGACGCGATTCGATCTCGCGGCGAGCTACGCTTTTGGCCTGGTGAAAAACCACCCGTTCATTGATGGCAACAAGCGGATCGGCTTCGCCACCGCCGCGCTTTTTCTCGAACTCAACGACTTGCGCTTCGGCGCACCCGAGGTGGAAGTGGTTTTACGCACGCTCGCCCTCGCCGCCGGAGCGATGACCGAAGCCGAATACGCGGCCTGGCTGAAGGCGAATTCAACCCGCGCATGAGCAATCATTCTTCCACTGCCCTCGTCCAAAAGCTCTGGAACTACTGCAATATCCTGCGCGATGACGGCCTTTCCTACGGCGACTACGTCGAGCAGTTGACCTACCTGCTCTTCCTCAAGATGGCCGACGAGCAGAGCCGGCCGCCGTTCAGCAAGCCTTCGGCCGTGTCGGCGGGCTACGATTGGCCGAGTCTGCTGGCGCGCGATGGTGACGAGCTGGAGACGCATTACCGGCACGTTCTGGAAACCCTCGGCAAAGAGCGGGGGATGCTCGGCGTCATCTTCCGCAAGGCGCAGAACAAAATCCAGGACCCGGCAAAGCTGCGGCGGCTCATCGTGGACCTGATCGACCGCGAGCAGTGGTCGTCCTTAAGCGCCGACGTGAAGGGCGACGCCTACGAGGGGCTCTTGCAAAAGAACGCCGAGGACGTGAAGGGCGGCGCGGGCCAATACTTCACCCCGCGCCCGCTGATTGCCGCCATCGTCGAAGTCATGGCGCCGCAGCCGGGGCAGACGATCTGCGATCCGGCCTGCGGCACCGGCGGCTTCCTGCTCGCCGCGCACGATTACCTCGCCCACCACTACGCGCTCGACCGCGAGCAGAAGAAGCGGCTCAAAAGCGGCACGCTCTACGGCATCGAGCTGGTGGACAGCGTCACGCGGCTCTGCGCGATGAACCTGCTCCTGCACGGCATCGGCGAGGCAGAGAGTGGTGGTGGAAGCGGCGTCCCGCCGCTTGGCAACGGCGAGGATGCAAACAAGCGGCAGGATGCCGCTTCTACATTGCCCGTCATCACGAAGGACGCGCTCGCCGGCAAGCACGGCGAATACGACTTGGTCCTGGCCAATCCGCCCTTCGGCAAGAAGAGCAGCGTGACGATCATCAACGAAACCGGCGAGCAGGCGAAGGAAAGCCTCGTCATCAACCGCGACGATTTCTGGGCTTCGACCTCCAACAAGCAGCTCAATTTCCTTCAGCACATCTTCACCATCCTGCGTCAGCACGGCCGCGCGGCGGTGGTGGTGCCCGACAACGTGCTTTTTGAAGGTGGGGCGGGGGAGACCATTCGCCGCGAGTTGCTCAAGCAGGCCGACGTTCACACGCTCCTGCGCCTGCCCACCGGCATCTTCTACGCGCAGGGGGTGAAGGCCAACGTGCTGTTTTTCGAGCGCAAGCCCGCACGCGAGCAGCCGTGGACGGAACGGCTCTGGATTTACGACCTGCGCACGAACAAGCATTTCACCCTGAAGGAGAACACGCTCAAGCGGAGCGATCTCGATGATTGCATCACCTGCTACAATCCCAAGAACAGGCACGAGCGCGTCGAGAGCGAGCGGTTCCGTGGGTTCACCTACGAGGAGTTGGTGAAACGCGATAAGGTGAACCTCGATATTTTTTGGCTCAAAGACGAGAGCCTCGAGGACTCCGCGAACCTGCCCGAGCCGCACGTCATTGCCTTGGAAATCGCCGAAGACATGGAAGCCGCGATGGCGCAGTTCGCCGAGATTGCGGCTGATTTAAGGAAGTAACGTTCGCAAGAGGCAGGCGTCTGGAGTCCAGTGCGGGGGCGACCCATCATGCGAAAGCACCTTCCAGAGACAACGACGGACCGGCGGACCAGGGTGCTGGTCCTGGTCGATGAATCCAACGTGGTCAGCTCCGCGCGGACGGGAGGGCGGGGGATTGACTGGCTGAAGCTGCGGGATTTTTTGGCTGGGCCGGAGACCGGGCGGGAGTTGATCGAGATCGTGGTTTATTGCGGGATGCCGCCGGCGATCCCGGCCTGGCAGGAGGAGCGCGACAAGAAGAACAAGTTTGTGCATTGGCTGCGCTTGAACGGCTTCCTGGTCGTGACCAAGGATGGCGCGCCGGCGGAGGAAGGGCATTACAAGGCGAACGTGGATGTGATGATGGCCATCGACGCGCTGGAGCTTTCCGTGGAGATGCAGCCGGAGGTTGTCATTCTCGTGACCGGCGATGCCGATTTCGCTTATCTCGCCACGAAATTGCGCCGGCGCGGCATCCGGGTGGAGGTGGCTTCCATCGAGCAAAATCTCGGCAACGTGCTCAAAGCGTCGGCCAACGCCGTGCTCGATCTGGCGCCGTTGTTTCGGACGTTTGGCTCCATGCCGGTGGAGGCGTCGCCGGCTGGCTCCCGCCGGCCGAAGGAAACGCGGTATTGAAAAGCGCTGGGAATTGCCAACGTAACCGAGGGGTAGGAGATTCGTTTTCCCAACCACGATGCAACGTCTCGACGAAAATCTCTGGCTGCTGGCGTATCCGCTGAAAATGCTGGGCGTCGATTTGCGCCGCAACTGCACGGTGATCCGGCTGGGCGGCACGGGCGAACTGGTCATTCATTCGATGGGGCCTTTCACCTCGGCCGACGTGGCGGCGATCCGCGCGCTCGGCCGGCCGACTTGGCTGGTGGAGGCGATGATGCGGCACGACACGTTTTCGGAGGAAGGGCGGACGGCGTTCCCGGAAGCGACGGCGTTTCTCGGGGTGCCGGGATTCGGCGAGCGGGTGACGTTCCCCACGCAGCCGATTTTGCCGACGCCAGCAGCGTGGGGCGGGGAGTTGGAGGCGTGGGAACTCGCGGGCGTGCCGAGCATTCGCGAGACGGTGTTTTTTCACCGGCCATCGCGGACGCTGATCGTGTGCGATCTGGTGTTTAATTTTGGCAAGGCCGAGCCGTTGTGGACGCAAGTGGTGCTTTGGACGGCAGTGGGCGCGGAGCATCATCCGGGGATGTCGCGGCCCTTCAAGCTGGCGGTGAAAGATCGCGCGGCGTTCCGATCTTCGCTGGAGCAAATGCTGGCGTGGGATTTCGACCGGGTGATCGTCGGCCACGGCGAGGTGATCGAGACCGAGGGCAAGGCAAAGGTGACGGCGATGCTGCGGGCGGCGGGGTATGTCTGAGGTTGCTGCTGCAAATTTCTGTGGCGTTCGGTAAGCTGCTTTGCCGGCTCTCGATTTCCCGCTTCCTCCGATAACCACGCATCCGCATGCAAGTGCTCCCTCGTCGCTCGTCCGAATCCGCCGCGCATTTGGAACTCAAACGCCTCGCGCTCTTTTGGGCGCAAAAAATGGGCTACCATTCCTGCGCCTTCGAGATCGCGCTACCGAACTGCCGTTACCGCGCCGATCTCGCGGCGTATCAACCCATCGCGCGGCGCGTCTGGGTGAAGGACGACGGCCCGCTGAAGACCGGCCGCCTCCAAAGCCAGCAGTCGCTCGGCACGACGGCCATCTTCGAGTGCAAACAGGCGCGGGCCGATTTTTTGAAAGACTCGCGCCCGGCGCTGGCGACCGCGGAAAAGCTGCGCGAACTCCACGCGCGGCGCACCGTGTTGGAGCGTCAGCTCAAGATCCACTACCCAAGTCTGCGCACGGGCGATTCTTTATTCTCCGATTACGACAGCCACGATTTCAGCGGCCTCGACCATGCCGGCTACGCCAAAGTGCTCGCGGACATTACGAAGCTGCAAAGCCGGCTCTTCAACAACACGAAGTTCGACACACTGGTGCGCTACGGCTGCGGCAATCTGTTCTACGTCGTCGCCGAGGACAGCTTGCTCGAACCGCACGAGGTGCCGGTCTGCTGGGGCTTGCTCGTGCGCCGCAATTCGACGCTGGAGCTGCGGCAAAAACCAGTCTGGCAGGATGCCGGCGAAGCCTGCCGGCTGGCGCTCTTGCACAAGATCGCCGTCGCCGGAACCCGCGCGCTCAATCGCGCGCAGGGCATTGCGTTCGAGGACATCTTCGAAGCGCGCCGGCTGGGCGGTTGAGCGGCAACACGGCTCGAAATCCTTTCCGCTGGATTTTCACGCAAAGGCGCAAAGGCGCAAAGAAAGAAAAGCGCCCAACAATCCCTCTGAACCTTTGCGGCTTTGCGCCTTTGCGTGAGGTTCTTTACCATCGGCTCCAGCCACAGGCGGCCGCGCCGCACGCAAGGATGCCCGGAGATCGAATAAAATCCGCGTTTCCTCCGCGTTCATCCGCGGCTAAAAGAGAGCATGATCGAAATCCTCGTCGGCACGAATCGCCCCGGCTCCAACACCCGCAAGGTCGCCACCCAGATCGCGGAGATTTACACCACCGAACTCGGCGCGCAGGCCGCGCTGCTCGACCTCGCCACGCTGCCGCCCGAGCTTTTCGCGCCAGCAGCTTACGAGAACAAACCAGCCGCCTTTGCCACTTTTAATCGCGCCATCCTCGACAGCGCCGGCCTCGTCATCGTGACGCCGGAATACAACGGCTCGATGCCGGGCGTTTTGAAATATTTCATCGACCACTGGAAATACCCCGAAGCCTTCGAGCACCGGCCGATCTGCTACGTCGGACTTTCCGCCGGACCCACCGGCGCGGTGCGTCCCATCGAGCATCTCTCGGCGATCTTCGCCTACCGCAACGCCTGGCAATTTCCCGAGCGCGTCTTTCTGCCAAACATCAACGACCTGCTCGATCCGGCGACCGGCAAGCTCACCGACGCCAAGCTGGTTGCGCGCGTGGAAAAGCAAGCGCGCGGCTTTCTCGATTTCCTCAGCCGGCTGAGAAAAACGAAGAATTGATGATGGTTGATGGTTGATGGAAAAAAGCTGCCCACTCGCGCTTTTCTTCTCCGATCCATCAACACTCAACTTTCAACCATCAACTTCTTCCCGTGCCTCGCTCCGCCTCCTGGCTTCTCGTTGTGCTGCTCCTGGCGAGCTTGTTTTTGCTGCGCGAGAGCAGGCAACCAACGTCGCCGGTTGCCGCGTTGGACGAGCGATTTCTGGATTGGCTGATGGCCAACACGGGCTCGCCGTTGAACCAGCCGCGGCGCGGGCCGCTGCCGACGGTGACGCTCGTGGAAATCGGCGACGACGCGCTCGATCCATCCGCCGGGAAGGAGGCGCTTTCCGCGCTCGATTACGCGCTGTTTCTCCAAGCGGCGAACGCGTTCGATCCCGCCGTGGTCGCCGTGCTGCCGGTGCTGGAATTTCCCCGGCCGCAGCCGGAATACGAACGCATCTTGCTCAACCAAGCGTTGCGCACGTCGAAGCTCCTGCTCGCCGTGCAGCCGAACGGTCCCACGCCCGCCCGGCCGCCCGTGAACGCGCCGCCCGCGATCACGCCCGAGGCCATCGTCGCGCCGTTGCGCCATGTGCAGGGCGACACGAACGCGCTGCCAGAATTGCGCGAACTCGACCGGCGTCCCGCCGAGCGGCTGTTGCTGACTGCGGCAGCGTGCGGACCCACGAGCACGCAGGCGCTCGACCGCGCATCCCCCGCTGCTGCTGCGTTGGTGCGCACCGTGCCGCTGCTGTTCCGCACCTCGACTGGCGACGTGCTCCCGGCCTTCACCCTGCAAGCAGCGATGCTCTGGCTGCAACTGACGCCGGACGAGATTCGCGTCGAATTGCCCCGCTACATTCAGCTCGGCAACCGGCTGCGGGTGCCGGTCGATGCCGCCGGCGCGCTGCGGCTCGACGTTCGCCCGTTCGGCCGCCAATTATCCCGGATCGATCTCGACGATCTCCTGCTCGCGTCCAATGAAAAAAATGGGGAAGCCCCGACGCCTGCGGCGAATGCGTCCCCGGCCAGCGCAGTCGCTCCCGACGCCGGCGCGTTGAAAGCCATCGCGGGCGGGACGTTGTTGCTCGGCCGCACCGACCGCCAAAGCCGCACGCTCGCGCTGCCCACCGGCGACCGGGTGACGCCTGCCGAGTTGCAGGCGCTGGCGATGGTGGATTTGCAAACGCACGCGTTCATTCAACGCGCGCCGCTCGGCTACGATGCGCTGGTGATCGCGGCGCTGCTGGTTTTCGGCTGGTCGCTCGTGCCGTTGCGCCGGTCGCTCGGGCTGGCGCTGGTCTTTGCGCTGCTGCTCGTTTACACGCTCATCGCGCTGATGATTTTCGACTTCGGCCGGCTCTGGTTGCCGTGGGCGATGCCGACGGGCGCGCTCGCGGTGCTGGCCGTGCTGATCGCCGTGCTGCCGCATCCCGCCGCGGATCATGCGGCGGCGGCGTCGGAGGCCGCCGCGCGGCAGTAGCGGCAGCCGTCGTCAGACCAGCGGCAGGGTGGAAAATTTCCGTCCCAGCACTTTCTCGCTCGGCACCCGCAGCCAACGTTCGAGCAGGGTCGCATAGACGCTGCGGAAATCGACGTTGTGCATCAGGTCGCCTTGGAAAAGTTGCGTCAGGCTCGGATAATTTCCGTAGAAACCACCTTTCAAGCCGCCGCCCAGCAGGAACATCGGCGCCGCTGCGCCGTGATCGGTGCCGCCGCTGGCGTTTTGCGCGACGCGCCGGCCGAACTCGCTGAACGTCATGATGATCACGCGGTTGAAATTTCCCTGCGCCTTCAGGTCCGCGCAGAATGCGCCGAGCGCGCCGTTGAATTCCGTCATCAACCGCTGGTGCGTGCCTTGTTGCCCTTGGTGCGTGTCGTAGCCGCCGTGCGAAACGTAGAAAACCCGCGTCGGCAGTCCGCCGGCGATCATGCGGCCGACGAGCGAGAGGCTGTCGCTCAGACGCCCCGGCGGATAGGGCACGAGCGGCCGCGTCGTGCGCGCGATTTGCAGCACGCGGTCGCTGGAGAGTTGCGCGTCGAGCGCGGTGCGTTCGAGAAAATCAACCGACGACATGTTGCCACCCGCGCCGTTCGCCGGGCCGGAAATGCTGGCAATCGAGCCGCCCGTGAAATCGGGGTTGACCGGGTTCGCGCCGTGGCGCGTGCTCGTCGTGCCGCTGCCCGGGCTGGTCATCGCGCCGCTGTCTTCCTCCGGCTGATTGAGCATCCGGTAGTAAAACTCCGCCGCGCTCATTGAGCCGCGCGGCTTCTCGCGGTCGATCCAGCGATATTGCTCGGGATTGGCAAAGGAAACGCCCACCGGCGTGCTCGCCGTGAACGCCTGTGGCATCTGCCCGCCGATGGCGACGCCGACCGTCGGATCAGCGCCCTGGCAGCAACTGTCGAAGTAATTTCCCAGCCAGCCGTGCGATGCGAAACGGTTGGAGTCGCTGGCCGTCTGCCAGATTTCCGTCGAACGAAAATGGCTCCGGTTTGGATTGGGATAACCGACGCCTTGCACGACGGCGAGATGGCCTTCGTCGTAAAGTCCGCGCAACGCCGTGAGCTGCGGATTGAGGCCGCAATAATCGTTGAGCTTTAACACCTTGTCCGCCGCGAAACCGATCGCCGGCCGGACGCGGTGATAAGCGTCGTCGGCGAATGGCACGAGCGTGTTCAGCCCATCGTTGCCGCCGGCCTGCTGGAGCACGACGAGGATCGGCGCGTCCTTGCCGGTGATGGTTTGGGTCGCGCTGTTCTCCGCAGCCTGCGCGCCGAGGGCGAAAAACGTTTTGTCGAGAAACGCCGGGAGCGTCCAGGCCGCGGCGGCGCCGAGGAGCGTGGTGCGCAAAAACTCGCGCCGGGTGGAAAGCGCGCCGGAGGGAAGTTCGTGATCGGATTCGTGGTGGTCGTCGTGGTCCATGTTAAAAAAGTTCTAAGCTCGAAGTTCCAAGCTCGAAGCAAGTTCAAAGTTCAAAGCTCAAGGAACGGGAAAACGTGAGTGGCAGCGCTGGCACGATGGGAATTTTTTTGAATTGGAAATTGGAGCTTGTTTAGAGCTTGGAACTTGGGATTTAGAACTTCTCAGTTTCAACAAAGCTGAAACTGCGGCGTGCTCATCATCAGGTGCAGCAAGCCGGTGAGCGCGGTGTCATCGACGCGCGGTTGGGCGTTGAGATAATCGACAAAGGCGGCGTGCTGCTTCGGCCCGAGCGCGTCTTGGAAAAGCCGCACGGTGAGCGCGTGAACGAGCGTGTCGGGATCACCGCGCAATTCCAGCGGCGCGATCTTCGCGAGATTCACGCGGGTCGGATCGAGCGCGCTGGCGTTCGCATCGTTGCCGGCCGTGGCGGGACTTGGCGAGGAAAGCGGCTCCCGGTTACGGTCGATCATGCGGTCGGCAAACTTGCCCAATCCTTGGCCAGCGCCGGCGCCGCCGCCACCGAGCGGACCGCGACCACCGCCGCCATTGCCGGGATTCATCAACAATGCGCCCGCGAGATTGTAGCGTGCGAGCAGGCTCGCGGTGGAAATCCACGACTTGCCGCCGTCCCAGCCTTTCACGCTCGGCGGCACAAAGGGCACCTGGCCGAGCTGGCGCAGCGCGTTGAGCACAAACTGCGGCCGGCCCGGCAAATCGATCTCCAGCGTGCGCGCCGTTTGCAGGAGCCATTGCACCGGGCTTTTGATTTGCGTGCGCACGGCGCGGTCGCTGTAAAATTCCGCCGAGCGAAACATTTCCCACAGCACCGGCTTCAGCTCGAAACGGTGCGTGCGCAGCGTGTCGGCCAGCGGTGCGACGACGCCCGCGGGTGGTTCCTCATAGGCGAAGAACGTCCACAGCTTGCGCGCGATGAACGTCGCGCAGGCCGGCTGCGCGAGCAGCAGATCGACCACGTCGTCGCCTTGCAGATTGGCCGTGCGGCCGAGCACGGTTTTCGGCGAAAAATCGTGTTCGCGCAGAGCGAAACGGAAACTGCCTTCTTGCGGATCGACGCGGTAGCCGGTGAAGGCGCGCGCCGCTTCGGTCACGTCTTTTTCCGTGTAATTGCCTTCGCCGAGCGTGAAGAGTTCCATCAGCTCGCGGGCAAAGTTTTCGTTCGGATGCTGCACCTTGCTCTGCTGGAGATCGAGCCAGAAGATCATCGCCGGGTCGCGCGACATCGCCTTGGTCAGGGCGCCGAAGTTGCCGCGCGCGTGCTCGCGGAAGGTCTGGTTTTGCAACCACATCGCGTAGGCGTCGCGGACTTTTTGCGCGCTCGTGGCGAAGTGGCCGTGCCAGAAGAGCGTGAGCTTTTCCTGCAACGGATCGGCCGCGGTCGCCATGCGGTGCAGCCACCAGGCGGTGAGTTCGACGATGTGACCCTGCTCCTGCATGTTCTGCTCTTTACGCAGTTGCTGGATGGCCATGCGCGTCTGCGGATTGGCGCGGGCCAGCGCGCCGGCGCCGTCGCCCTGCTGCGCCTGGTTGCGCATCGCCAGCATGTCCGCCGGCGCGGTGCCGGAGGACATGACAAGGGCGCGCACTTTTTCGCGGAAAGCAGCGCGGTTCAGCGGCACCGCCCAAGCGGGGCGCTCGGCAATCGCGGGCTGCGCGGGGCCTTCCACGAACGCACGCACGGCGCCGTCCACGCCGAGGCGCGTCACTTCGTCAATGCGGTCCGGCGTGCCGCCGAAGCCGGCGCGATTGAGCAGGTGCGCGGCGCGGGCGCGGTTCCATTGGGCGGGGGGCAACGGCGTGAGCATCGGGAAATCTAACCGAACGCGGCTTGGAGAGTTGCGCGAAAACGTGCAAAGAAAGTGGAGCCTGCGCGCTGGCGCGAGGCGTTTATTGATCGGACCCGCGAACAGTTCCTTTGCCCATGCGTTTCACCAACCTCACGCGCGCGACCGAGATCGGCGCCAACAGCTACCTGCTCGAACTCGACGCCGATGGCGGCCGGCGGGTCGTGCTCGATTGCGGGATGCACCCGAAGCTCGACGGCGAGGCGGCGTTGCCCAATCTAGGTCCGGCACTGACGGGCCGGCTGGACGCGATCCTCGTTTCGCACGCGCACCTCGATCACATCGGCAGCCTGCCCGTGCTCATGCGCCGGCAGCCCGACGCGCCGGTGTTCATGACGGCGCCGACGGCGCGACTGGGCGCCACGCTTTTGCACAACTCAGTGAACGTGATGAGCAAGCAGGAAAATGCCGGCGCGAGCAGCCTGCTCTTCACCCATCGCGAGACCGACGCGCTGACGCCGCGCTGGCGCGAGTGCGCCTTGCGGCAGCCGTTTGCGTGGGACGGCGAACGGCTCGCGCGCGGCGGCGAGGAACACGCGGCGACGAGCTTTGAATGGTTCGACGCCGGGCACATCCTCGGTTCAGCAGGAGTGCTGATCCGCGACGGCGGGCGGCGGATTTTTTACACGGGCGACGTGAATTTTCATGACCAGACGGTCGTGCGCGCCGCGCGGTTTCCAGACGAAATCACCGAGCCGCTCGACGTGCTCATCATTGAGACAACCCGCGGCGATCAGCCGG
Source organism: Verrucomicrobiota bacterium (assembly GCA_019241085.1). Taxonomy (GTDB): domain Bacteria; phylum Verrucomicrobiota; class Verrucomicrobiia; order Chthoniobacterales; family SZAS-18; genus JAFAXH01. The sequence goes on from JAFAXH010000122.1 coordinate 19,876, forward strand.
TCGCGCCGGGCTTCACGCGGCGGGCGGAGGAGGAACGCTTCGCGCGCGCGCTGGCCGAGGCGTTTGCGCGCGGCGGCGCGGTGCTCGTGCCGGTGTTCGCGCTGGGCAAGACGCAGGAGGTTTTGGCGATGCTGCTCGATTTCCGTCGGCGCGGACTCCTCGACCCGGAAGTGCCGATCTATATCGGCGGCTTGAGCACGAAGATGACGGAAATTTACGATTCCTTCGCGCGTGCCGGCGAGGCCGTCGCGCCGCGCAAGCTGCCGGGCATCGGCCTGCTCGACAACGTCGCGCCCTACGTGCTCGGCGGACGCGACGCGGCGAACGCGCCGCTGAAGCCGGGCTGCATCTACGCGCTTTCCAGTGGCATGATGTCGGAGCACACGCTCTCGACAATGTTTGCGCGCCGGATGGTGAGCGACCCGCGGCACTCGATTTTTTTCGTCGGTTACGCCGACCCCGATTCCATCGCCGGCCGCCTGCGCGCGGCGCAACCCGGCGAGCTCGTCGTGCTCGACGAAGGTGAAGCCAGCGCCGCCGCGCCGGGTCAGGAATTGCGCGCGACGGTGGACAAATTCGACTTCAGCGCGCACGCCGACCGCGAGAGCATCCGCGCGTGGGTGCGGCGCGTCGCGCCAAAAAAAGTCGTGCTCGTGCATGGCGATCCCGCCGCGGTCCGTTGGTTTCAAGAAACACTCCGCGCCGACCTGCCGGACAGCGAGATCATCGTGCCGCCGCCCGGCGTGGCCATCGAACTGTGAATGCAGCGAGGCGGGCCAGCTGGCGCTTATTTCCCTAGAACCGATTCCAATTCCCGGATCAATTCCGAAACACCGAACGGTTTGCGCACCCGCCCGCTGAAGCCGAAGTCGCGGTAACGGTTCAACGCCGGATCGGAGACCTGCCCGGTCAACACGATCAGCCGCGCTTGTGGATCAACGGCGCGCAGGCGCTCGGCGGTTGTTTTGCCGTCGAGGCCGCCCCGGCGCACGGCGAGATCGAGAAATACGACGTCGAATGGCCGGCCGGCATCGCGCGCGGCGAGATATTTTTCCACCGCCTCGCGTCCTTCCTGGGCGCCGTCCACCGTGTAGCCAAAACGGCCCAACACGCTGCTGGTCAAATCGCGGATCGACTCCTCGTCGTCCATCACCAAGACCCGCCCGGCGCAAGGCGCTTCCTCGGAAACCTCCGGTGCTTCCTCCGCCGAGGATAGTGGCGCGGCGGGCGCGGCTTCGCCGGTCGCCGGCGCGGACGACGAGGTCGCGGCAGGCAGGAGCAGCATGATGGTGGTGCCGAAGCCGGGCGTGGAATCGTCGATGGTGAGATAGCCGCCGTGCGCCCGCGCGAGGTGCCAGGCGGCCGGCAGGCCCAGCCCGCGCGCGTGCGGACGCGTGGTGAAAAATGGCTCGAAAACGCGCGTCCAATCCTGCACGGCGATGCCGACGCCGGGGTCGCGCAGCCGCAGCCGCACGTAGTCGCCCGGCGGCAGCGGCAACACGCTGCGGCTGTCGAGCATCACGGTGTCGCCACAGACTTGCAACGCGGATTCAGGCTGATCGAGCGAGACGGCGTGAATGGCGTTGAGGAACAATTCGTCCAGCAACCGGCGCAACGCCGCCTCGTCCGCCCGCACCTTGGGCAGTGTGCCCGGCCCGGCGGACGGCCAGTGCTGTTCGCAACGCAGGCCGGTCTCGCTTTGCACGCGTTGCACGCAATCGGCGGCCAGGCTGCCCAGCGCCACGAGGCCCGCTTTGTCCGCCGACGCAGCCGCCCCGGCGGCGACCGACGCCTGCGTGGCAAAGCCGAGCAAATCGCGGGTCAACTCGCACGCGCGCTGGCAGCCGCGCTCGGTCTCCGACAGGCGCAGCCGCTGGCTTTCCTGCTCGGGCGCCAGTCCGCGCTGGGCGAGGGCGAGGTTGCCGAGCACGACCGTCAGCATGTTATTAAAATCATGCGCCACGCGGCCGGCGAGCGCCGCGAGCGATTCCTGGCGCGTCACATGGGCGCTCTCACGCTCCGCGCGCTCGCGTTCGCAAAGATCGTGCAGGAGCAACAACGCGCCGGCGACTTCTCCGGAAGCGTCGCGCCAGGGTGTGACGCTTCCCGCCACGGGCAGCGCGCGTTGGGCGCCGGCACTCACCACGGGATTTTTGAGCGCCGCACGCCGCAGCACGGTGTGCGGCGCGAACCGCTGCGCCACGCCTTCGGTCAAGGCGAGTTGCACGGATGCGAGGAGCTGGCCGCGCGGTGCGGCTGCCATTTCGTGAACGGAGCCTTCGTGCAACGGGAGGCAGGCCGCCAGCGGCTGACCGAGCACTTCTTCCAAACGCCGCCGACCGGTGAACGCCAGGGCGACGGAGTTGAGATACGTCACGCAGCCGGCGCGGTCCACGGCGATCACGAGGGCGTTGGCTTCCGACAAGGCGGCGAGCAGTTCGGTGGGAGGCAGGGGCAAAGCCGACGGGTGCGCAGGGTGGGCTGGCATTGGAGAGGAAAATGATTCGGCGAAAGTGGATGATTTGGAAATGGCAGCGGAGAACGCAGGCTCGCCCGTTCCCAGCCCGTGCAGGAAAGGCGTTTTGCAGCCAGAATCAGACCAAGGGCGGCGATGGGAGCAAGATTGCTTGCTTTCGTCCAGCGAGCGGCGAGAAATGCGGCGGATTGCTTCGCTAATGCCCGATGTTCTTGGCCTTGCGCGGTGCGAATGAGTGCCCAAATCGCACCGGCGAGAATCTTCCCGTCGCAACCGCGCGCCGACCCTTGCCCATGCTCTACGTGGACGTGACCAGCTCGTGCAAGTCGCCGATGAACACTGGCGTGCAACGCGCCGTGCGCGGCCTCTTTCGCCACTTGCAGCGGACCTTGGGCGCCAGCGCCGTGATGCCGGTGTTGTGGGAGCCGGCGTTGCGGGACTATTGCCGGTTGTCGGCGCGGGAACGCGGGTTTTTGGAAAAACCATTCGCCGGTCGCGCGGGCCGGCGGGCGCGGGAGGAACCGGGACGCGCCGCGAATCCGGTGCCGGGTTTCAGCAAGCTCTGGCGGCAGATCGTGCATCGGCGCAACCGCCTCGATCTCGCGCGCTGGCTCGGCGCGGCGGACACGCTGTTCGTGCCGGAGATTTTTCAAGATGGACGGATTGCGTGGCTGCGGCAGTTTGATTCGGCGGCGGCGTTCGGAGTAGGTCCGCGGCGTGTCGCGGTGTTTCACGACGCCATCGTTTGGAAGCAGCCGGCGATCACGCCCGGCGCGCGGCAGGCGGGGTTCACCGATTACATGCAGGTGCTCGCGGCGTTCGACGCCGTCGTCGCGGTGTCGCGCGAAGCGGCAAACGACTTGCAAGAATTTTGGGCAACGAATTCCATCGCGCCGCGCGCGTCATTGCACGTCCTCGGCTGGCCGGCGGAACCGCTCGCCGAAAGTGCGTCGGTGTCCAAAGAAGTCGAAACCGCCGGCGCGTTGGAAGTGCTTTGCGTCGGCACTTTCGAGCCGCGCAAAAACCACCTCGTCTTGCTGGCGGCCGCAGAAGAACTCTGGCGCGGCGGCGTGGCATTCACCCTCGTTCTCGTCGGCCGCACCACGCCGACGCACGGCCGCCAAGTCGAGGCGAAAATCGCCCGGCTCCGCGCCGCCGGCCGCGCTGTGGAATGGCTGCGGCACGTGGACGATGCGACGCTCGCCGCGGCCTACGCGCGCTGCGCGTTCACCGTGTTCCCTTCGCTCGTGGAAGGCTACGGATTGCCGATCATCGAGAGCCTGACGCACGGCCGGCCGGTGTTGTGCGGGAAGAATGGCGCGCTCGGCGAACTCGCCGACGTTCCTGCATCCGGCTGCCTCGTCATCGACCAGACCGACCCTCGCGCGGTGGCCGACGGCCTGCGGCGGTTGCTCATGGATACGCCATTGCGCGCCCGCCTGACCGCCGAGGCGCGCGCGCGGCGGTTTCCGACTTGGATGGACTACCTCGCGGCGCTGCGTCCGCTGCTCTCAATTCCCTGAGCCGGCTGCTGCCGCGGGCGGGGGCGGCGCGGCGTGCTGCCACCGCGGCTGGTGCCACTTCTGCACCCGGCGCACGAACCAGCCGTAGGCATTGAGCACGGCGAGTTGCCGGAACCAGTTGAAAATCAATCCCTCAGTGACAATGAACCACGCCTGCTGGCGCAACGGCGGAATCCCGGCCCGGCCCGGAAACAACCGCGCGTGCCAGCGCCACATGAGCGCGCTGAGCGCGACATCGGCGAGCCACTTCCCCAGGAACAACGCCAGCGCCGCCCGCTGCCACCCCGCCGCGCTGCCGCCGTGCGGATGCGCGCCGGCGCTGCCGAACGCCGCGGCCAGCAGGATGCCGAGCGAGAGCGCGCCCCAGAGCGGCAGCACGGCATCGACGCATTTGATCGGCAGCATGAAGTGCCCGAGGGCGCCCATTTTTTTTCCAAAAACCAAGTGCCGGTATTCCCAGAGGGTTTGCAAAAATCCGGTGAACCAGCGCGTCCGCTGGTGCAAAAACGCCGGCACCGTTTCCGGTCCATCGGTGAACGCCACGGCGTCGGGCGCCACGGCGACGCGATAGGCGCGGCCAGCGCGGCGCAGGCGCTCGTGCAGGCGGTAAATGACTTCGTAATCCTCAACGAGCGAGCGTCCGCTGAACCCGCCGAGTTCCTCGCGCAACAGGTGCGTGCGGAACGCGCCGAACGCGCCAGAGACTTGCAGGCAAACGCCGAGGTGCGCGAGGCCGACGCGCCACATGAAGTTCTTCAAATACTCCCAAAACTGGTAGCGCGCGATCCACGGCCCGCCGGGTCCGGCATTGCGCACATAGACAAACCCGCCCGCGCTGGCAATCGTCGGTTCGCCGGCGAAGAGCGCGGCGAGCGCGTGCAATGCGCCGGGCGCGAGGCGCGTGTCGGCGTCGAGCGTTACGACGAGTTCGCCGCGGGCGACCGCGAGCGCGGCATTGAGCGCCGGGCCTTTACCGACCTTCGGCAACGCGAGCAGGCGCAGGCGGCCATCGGGCGAGGCGCCTGTCGTGGCATCGAGCGCGTATTGCGCGGTGAGCAAGGCGTTCATCCCATCGGTCGAGCCGTCGCTGGCGACGATCACCTCCAGCGATGCCACGCCGCCCTGGGCAAAGACGCTGCCCAGCGTGTCGAGAATGCACAGCCGCTCGTTGTGCGCGGCAATCAGCACAGAGAGCGCGGGCAACTTGGGCGTTGCCAAGGCGGTGCCAGCACCCGCGTCGCGGCGCATCTGGGCGATGCCGCGGCCGGCGGCGACCACGAGCAGCACATTGATCCCCAGTTCGTAGAACAGATAACCGAACGTGACCCAGAACAACGGCGCCGGCTCGCTCCGCCAGAGCGCCAGCGCGCTGAAGACCACGACGGCGCCGAGCGCGCCGACCAAGGCAAAGAACGGCAGCGCCCGACCGGCGCGCGTCGGCGTGGGCAAGGGAACCGGGGTGGCGACGCTCATGCGAGGGAGCACGCTTGCCACGCCCGCCCGGCGTCGGCAAGTCGCGGCGGGCGCCCGCACCGAAAAGCCTGGGTAGGGACGCCTCGCCGAGGCGTCCGTAGAATGATCTTCGTGGAACGGTCAATGTTCGCTCAGCGGCCATACGGTCACGGACGCCTCGGCGAGGCGTCCCTACCGCGTGGGCAGAGTGAGGATTTCACACGCTCCGACTTGCCCGAGTCCGCTCCCAAGCGCGACAATGCCAACAACCATCACACGCTTCCTTTATGCCAACTCCCAACCCCACCGTCGCCTTCGTCGGCGTCGGCCGCATGGGCGCCAACATGGCCCGCCGGCTACACGAAAAGGCCTTCCACGTCACTGCTGTCTTTGACGCCCACCGCCCTCTGGCCGAAGCGCTTGCCGCCGAGTTGGGCTGCGCGGCGCCGGACAAACTGCGCGCCGTCTCCGAGTCTGCCGACACCATCCTCACGGTCGTCACCGACGACGCGGCGATGCGCCGTATTTACAGCATTGGCGGCAGTCCGGACGGCGACGCGCTCCTCACCGCCGAGGGCGACGTGCAGAACAAGCTCTTCATCAACTGCGCTACCGTCTCCCCGCGCATCCACCTCGAAGTCGAGGCCGCCGTCGTTGGCCGTGGCGGTTTCGTGCTCGAGGCGTGCATGGCCTCCAGCATCCCGCAGGCGCGCGACGGCACGCTCTACCTCATGTGCGCCGGCGAGGAGCGGGCGTTCCAACGTGCCGAGCCGGTCCTGCGCGCCTTGGGCAGCACCGTGCGCTACCTGGGGCGCAGCGGGAACGCGGCCAAGGTCAAGGCGCTGGTCAACATGGTGATGAACATCAACACCGCCGGCCTCGCCGAAGGTCTCGGCCTCGGCGCGGCCCTCGGCCTGGACCTGACGATGCTCCGCGAAGTCTTCGCCGAAACGGGCGCCGGCAGCCGCGTGCTCCAGACCGACGGCGAGGACATGCAAAACCGCGCGCACGACTGCTACTTCAGCGCCGCCCACGCCGCCAAGGACAGCGGCATCGCCCTCGCGCTGGCGGAAAGAGCCGGCCTGAATCTCCCCCTCGCCGCCGCGACCAAGGCGCAATACGACCGCATGGTCGCCGCAGGCTTTGGCGAATTGGATAAAAGCGGCATCGCCGAACTGACCTTCCCCGGCCGCGGCCGGAGTGCCGGCGGCTGACAAGTGTTACCTCAGCGACGGCGGAGCAGTTTGTTGGAGCGTGTGGTCAAGCTGGTTTGCGGATGGGCCAACGATACTGGCATTGCGGGCAGCCAAATTCTGCTCCCCGCTGGCTTGCTTCCGTCAGCGCGACCGGGTTGCCAGCCGCGTCGTAGCAACGGACCAGAGGCATCCAGGAACTTGTGAACAGGGTCTGACCGCAATGCGGACAAACGGAGCCAGAGGAGAGGAACGCGATGTGGCGCGGGTGGTAACGGGCGATCCGGCCGAGAGTATTTGCAACTAACAACCCCGTTGCCCTGAAATACAGCCTTGCCCAAAGGGAATGCTGGTGAGGTCCGCCCTGGGGGTTGTTGATGTTCTCGTGGGAGAGCTTGGTGGAAAGTGCTTTCATCTTTCCGCGAAGCAGGAACTGGAGCGCCAGTAAGACCAGCACGACCGGCAGCAACATCCGCGCATACCTGCCGAGAACATTGTCGTCGGGGGCTGCCGCAAGGAATGAAGGGTAAAACAGCGTAGGTATCATGATAGCGAGTGGACTTAGCGGCCCAACTTGCATGATGCGAAACGGCTTTGCCTCTAAAAAGGCGGCTTTTCGCCCTCGTTCCCCAGTTGCCCTTGGGAACGGCCACTTGGCCTGCGCGAAGCTTGGCTCCGTCGGCAGCAAGCGTGCGCCGCCTGGTGCGGCAATGGCACTGGGGAACTCAGGCGAAGCCGAACTGCGCCGCATCCATCAAAAGCCGTGCCCAAGGGCAACTTGGGACCGAGGCGAAAGGTAATCCCCGCGGGAAGCGCCGTCGGCGTGCGGTGGAAAGCGGGGAGCGCGGGCGCCCTCGCCGGAGGGGCGCGTCCCTACCTAACAACGACAACCGCCCGGCGAGGCGCCGGCCGGATGCGGGCGAGGCGCCCGCGCTCCCCCGGTAGCGGAACCCGTGCTCCCCTAGCTCTCTTCCTATCCTTCGCGCCTTGGTGGCTTAGCAGTGAAGACCACCCCTTCACCCCCTCCTTGGCGCCTTTGCGCCCTTGGCGCGAGGCCCAACTGAGCTGCGCGCCGGCTTTCGCATTCAATCCACGAACAGCACCCCGGCGCGGCGGCGGGCGTGGCGGTCGCCGGGGAGATTATTTTTGGCGCTTTTGCCCGGCGTCGGAGTCAGCAGGGCGCGCACGGCTTCCACCTCGCGGTAGCCGACATGGGGAATGCCGTGGGCGCGGAGCCAGGCGCGGAGGACGCGGCGTTGGAGGGCGACGGGCTGGAGGCGGAGGGCGGCGGTCGGTAACTCGGAGGGGAGCGCCTCGATGTCCGGCTGGGTGAGGTCACGCAGCCAGCGGTCCTCGGCGGCAAGGAGGTCGGCGGAGCGCCAGAGGGCGGGTTTCACGTCGCGGCCAATGAGCTTTTCGAGCATCGGCAGGGCTTCAGCGCGCAGGCGGTTGCGGGTGTGCGCGGAGTCGCGGTTGGAGGCGTCTTCGCGCCAGGTGAGGTGGCGTTCCGCCAGGTAGGCGTTGATTTCCGCGCGCCAGATTCCGAGCAACGGGCGGAGGATTTGCAGGGCGCAACCGGGCGCGGCGTCGTCGGGCGCGACCCAGCGCCAAGTCGCGGGCCGGAGTGCGCCCAGGCCGGTGATGCCGGTGCCGCGGAGGAGGTTGAAGAGGAGCGTTTCCACCCGGTCGTCGGCATGATGGCCGAGGAGCAGGGTCCAGCAGCGTTGCCGGTGAGCGACGGTGGCAAAGAAGGCGTGGCGCGCGGCGCGGCCGGCGGTTTCCAGGGATTGTTTGCCCGCGCGGGCGAGGGCGGTGACATCGGCGCGGGTTGTTTCAAAGGAGAGGTCGTGTTGACGCGCGAGCGCTGCGACGAAGCGCGCGTCCTCGGCGCTTTCCTCCCTCAGCCCGTGGTCGAGATGGCAGACGATGAGCCGGCGATAGCCGTGTTCCAGCAACAGGTGCAGCAGCGCGACCGAATCGCGTCCGCCGGAGACGCCGACGAGGCAGCGCTGCTCGCGGTTGGCGGGGAAGAAGGCGGCGGCTTCGCGCCAGCGGTCGCGCGACGGAGTGGGTGCGGGCATCAGAAGGAGCCTCACGCAAAGGCGCCAAGGCGCAAAGCGAGGGAGAGGAAGAGAACACCGCACGCTCAACCTCGAACGTCCAATGGCGTGAAGGCGCGGATGGTTTCGGATTTGGCTTTGCCCATTTGCGCGTCGCTCCAGTTCGAGCTTCGGATTGTGGATTCGCTTCTTCTCCTTTGCGGCTTGGCGCCTTGGCGTGAGATCATTCTTTCCGCGCCGCGATGCGTTCCGCTCCGAAATATGGGCGTAACGGCTCGGGCAACAGGATGCTGCCGTCGGCTTGCTGGCAGGTTTCCAAGAGCGCGACGTAAAGCCGCGGCAGGGCGGTGCCGGAGCCGTTGAGCGTGTGGCAGAAACGGTTTTTGCTGGTGGCCGGGTCTTTGAAGCGCAGGTTCATCCGCCGCGCCTGGAAGTCCTCGAAGTTGGAGCAACTGGAGACTTCGAGAAACGCCGCCTGCGCCGGCGCCCAGACTTCGATGTCGTAAGTCTTGGCGGAGCCGAAACCGAGGTCGCCGGTGCAGAGTTCGATGACGCGGTAGGGCAGGCCGAGGAGCTGGAGCACGCGTTCGGCGTCGGCGGTAAGGGTTTCCAACTCGGCGTAGGATTGCTCGGGGACGGTGATTTTGACCAATTCCACCTTGTCGAATTGATGCACGCGGATCAGGCCGCGCGTCTCGCGGCCTGCGCTGCCGGCTTCGCGGCGGAAACAGGGCGTGTAGGCGGCGAATTTCCTCGGCAACGCGTCCGCGGCGAGGATTTCCTCGCGGTGGATGTTCGTCACGGGCACCTCGGCGGTGGGCGTGAGGAAGAGCGTGCCGTTTTCCAGTCCATACATGTCGTCTTCAAACTTGGGCAGTTGCGACGTGCCGATCATGCAATCGCGCCGGACGAGAAACGGCGGGCTGACCTCGGTGTAGCCGTGCTCGCGCGTGTGGAGATCGAGCAGGAAATTGAGCAACGCCCGCTGGAGCTGCGCGCCCGCGCCGGTAAAGAGCACGAAGCCGCTGCCGGAGAGCTTGGCGGCGCGTTCCAAGTCGAAGAGGCCGAGCCGTTCGCCGAGCTGCATATGGTCGAGTTGCGCGCCACCGACCGGTTTCGGTTCGCCCCAGGTGCGGACGACGGGATTGTCCGCGGCGGTGGTGCCGACAGGCGCGTCGGGATGGGGGAGATTTGGTAAATGAAGCAGCAAGCTGCGCTGCTCCTCTTCGGTCGCGGTGGCTTCGCGATTCAGCGCGGCAATACGCTCGCCGAGGGCACGGACGCCTTGCTCGGTTTCAGCGGTGTTTTCCCCGCGAGCACGGCGGGCTCCAATTTCTTTGCTCAAGCGGTTCCGCTCGGCTTGGGCCGTCTGTGCGGCAGTCTCGGCAGCGCGCCGGCGGGTGTCGCATTCGAGGATGGCGGCCACTGCTTGAGCCGCATCGAGATCGCCTCCGCGGGTGGCAAGTCGGTTTACAACGGCGGCGGCATTTTCTCGCAAGAGTCGGATGTCCAGCATAGACGGAGACTTATCGAAGAGAAGTCGTGGGTGGCCAAGGGCTTTTCTTTCGTTTGGAAACAGATTGTCGAGCGCCGATGACCAAGCGCCGGAATCCACGGTCAAATGCGCGCGTCGGTAGGAAATGGAGTAAAAACTGAGAAATTTCTTAATTTAGCGAAATGATTCGACCAATCCGCATTAACGCGAAAATCTGTTATCAGTCGTCGCAGCGGGCCATTTACATTGAAAGATGATGTAAACACCTGAAAATCCGTATCAAAATGAGAATTTATTCAGCAATTTTGGTCAGAGATGAGAATATGCGCAGGTTAAAATCTCAAAACTGGCACCAATTCTGCACTATGAGAGTTCATTCAGTCATTACTCTCATTTATGAATTCTTATTCTCGCACTTTTATCTGCGCATTCTTGAATGCCAGCGTTCTGTGGGTCTCTTCGACCTTGTCCCAAGCTGCGCCAACGCAGCAATACGATCACGGTAATCCGAGCAACGACGAGCAATACATGCTGGAGTTGATCAACCGCGCCCGCGCCAATCCGGCGGCGGAAGGTCAGCGGTTGGCAGCCTGCACGGATGCTGACGTGCTGCGTTACTATAATTATTACCACATTAACAAGAGTCAGGTGACCAGTGACTTTGCGGGCTACGCCCCACGGCAGCCGCTGGCATTCAACCGCGCGCTCATGGACTCCTCCCGCGAGCAGTCGCTCGACCAAGCCAGTCACGGCATGCAGAGCCATGTCGGCAGCGATGGCTCGACTTTCGATCAACGGATCGTGCAGGCCGGTTATAATGGTTACTCGGCGCTGGGAGAAAATGTGTATGCCTACGTCACCACCGTGCTGATGGGTTACGTCGGTCTGAATGTCGATTGGGGCGTGCCCTCGCTCGATCATCGGATGAACCTTATGAACTACGGTTCTTACCAGTTCAAAGAGGTCGGCATTTCCATTGTCTCCTCGGGCATCAAGAACTTCGGCCCCAACGTGGTCACACAGGATTTCGGCACTTCCAGCAACGCGGACCAGTCTTATCTGGTCGGCGTGGTCTATGCCGATACCAACGGCAACGGCCAGTATGACCCGGGCGAAGGTCTCGGCGGCGTGGTCGTGGCGCCCGACAGTGGCGACTATTACGCGGTGACCTCGAGTTCGGGCGGCTTCGCCATCCCGCTTCCCGCAGGCGGAGGCACCATGAACATCACCGCCTCGGGCGGCGGCCTCAGCGCGCCACAGACCCAGACGGTCAACTACGGCGGCGACAACGTGAAAGTGGATTTCGTGGCGGGCAGCAGCCTGGCGCCGACCGGCGGCGGGAATGGCGGCAGCAGTGATCCAGCCCCGGTGGTGGCGCCTTCCACGGTGGTGAGCATCATGACGGTGAGTAGGAACGCCGCCAACGGCCGGCCAGGCGCGGTCCGCATCACTCGCACGGGCACCGATCTTTCCCAACCGCTGGTGGTGCCCTTGAGCACGGATGGAACCGCGGTCGCTGGGGTGGATTATCAGGGACTCCCCGGCTCGGTCACGATCCCGGCCAGGGCCAAGTATGTGAACCTGAACATCGTGGTCCTCCGCAGCGCCACCCGTGCGGTGCGGGGAGTGCCGCCCACGGTCACGTCCTTGCTCGTGACCGTGCCGCAGGACGATAACTTCCAAGTGGCGCAGGACACGGCTGCCGTCACGATCACGCGATAAAACGAGTGCCCGGCCGCTGGCGGCCAGCCGTCAGCGAGCCGGGCGGGGATCAAAGAAGTTTTACGGAGGAAATTCAACGCCTCCCGGGCCGCGCTTGGATCAAGCGCGGCCCGTTTGCGTTTTGGGAGAGAGCTTGCCCTGCCGCGAGAACGCCATGCCGGCTAGGAGGTCTCGACCACCGAAGCGTGTGCGAGCAGCCGGCGCATGGCGGCATCGAGCCGCTCAAAGTTCACGGGTTTGATCAAATGCTCGCTGAAACCGGCCGCCGCGGATTTTGCCAGGTCGCTCTCCATGCCAAAGCCGCTGAGGGCAATGCCGGGCGGACTGCCGTTGGGCCGGTCCCGGAGTTTTTGCATCAAGTCGAAGCCCGTGGCATCGGGCAGCCCAAGGTCGCTGATCAGCAGGTCGAATTTTCCACCCTCCGCGGTCGCCAGCGCCTCCGCGACCGTGTGCGCGATCGTGACCTCGTAACCGCGACGGCGCAGGAGGAGCTTCATGCCCAAACAAGTATCCAAGTGATCGTCCACGAGCAACACGCGCCTCGGAGTGGACGCAAGCGGTCTAGGCGGGCGGTTGGAATCCAGGCGCGGCATTTCTAAATCAGCACGGTTGGACGCGGCGCGAGCGGCCGCATCCGACGGGGAATGATACGCCGGTGCCGCGCCATCAGGCGCAACGCCGTTTGGCAAAAGCCGGCGCTCAGGTTCCTGCAATTCCGCAGCGGTGGACATCAGCTCGACTCGGAATGTCGCGCCTTGGTTTTCACCAGCGCTTTCCGCAGACAGGCGGCCACCGTGCGCCTCCACCATGGCCCGGCAAATCGCCAAGCCCAAGCCAAGCCCGCCAAACCGCCGAGTGATGGCGCTTTGGCCTTGGTCGAAGGCATGGAATATCCGGTCCAGGTTTTCCGGCGCGATGCCGATGCCTTCGTCGCTGACCTCGATGTGCAGCCGCGACGCGGGCGGCGGCTTTCCATTCGCGGATGAAGTCCCGTTTTCCACGGGCAAATTGCACGTGCGAATCACGATGCGACGGCCTGCCGGGGTGAATTTCACGCTGTTCTTGATCAGGTTCCAAAAAACCTGCTGCAACCGCGCGGGGTCGGCGATGGTGTGATGTTCTTTTGCCTCGAGTTGAAGGTCCAGTCGGAGCTGCTTGGCGGCCAACTCCTCGCGGGTGATTTCGACGGCCAGTTCAATGACCCGGTGGACGCAGACGACTTGACGATTGAGCTGGAGCTTGCCGCTGCGAATCCGGGTGATGTCGAGCAAATCGTCGATCAGCCGCGCCTCCAGCTCGACGTTGCGGCGGATGACCTCCAGCGCCCGGCGGGCATCGGCCGGCGCCTCGCCGTCGGCCAGCCGCTCCAGCTCGGCGACCATCGTCACTACCGGCGAGAGCGGCGTGCGCAACTCGTGCGAGAGTTGGGCAAAAAATTGATCCTTCGCCGTATTGGCGTCGATCAATTCCTGCCGCATCGTCACCTCCGCCGTGCGATCCTCCACCAGGCAGAGCACCCCGAGCGTGCGCGCCTGTGAATCTTGCAGCCGCAGCAGTTCCGTGGTGAGAAAGATCGTCTGTCCCTCGGGCGCGGTCACCGGCTGCTCGACCGCCTGAAACATCGTGCCCGTGCGCTGCACGCGGTGCAACGCGGCGACATCGGCGATGCCCAGACTGCCGAAGCGCGCACTCGTCACGGGCAGGGCCGGGGGCAGCGTGCCCAGAGAACGGACGATGGTGAAAAAACTCGCGTTGGCCTGGAGCAAGCGGTCGCCGTTGGACTCGATCAAGGCGATGCCCGTGGCCATGGTGGCGAGGATTTTTTCGCTGAAAATTTGCTCGCGCTCGACCGCCAATGCGGCATTGAGCTGGCGGCGGTAGAGCAGGCTGACCAGCCAGGCGGCCAGCGTCGAGCCGGCGACGATCAAGCCCACCAGGAGATAAGTCTGCGCGCGGAGATTGCGCACCGGTCCCTGCGTCAGCGCCGCCGATTCCTCCAGCACCGCGCTCCAGCCGGTCTTGCCCACCGGGCTGAAGGTGTAGAGCGTCGCGCCGATTTGCAGGCTGCCGGAAGCCCCGCGCCGGGTGGCCGCGCGCAGCGGGGTCGGCGCGGCGGCGCGGCCGAGCGCGCTGGGCGTGAGCGTCTCGGTGAAGAGCGGGAAACCGTTCTGGTCGATGAGCTGCGGCATCGCAAACCGGCGCCGGGTGATGTCGATCGTGTCCAAGCGCCGGCCCATGCGTTCAACCAGCGTGTCGGCGCCGAGGAAACCCAGCAGCCGGTCGTCCGTGCGGTCGTGGATGGCGACGACCGTCGAAGTCACCAGCCGGCCGTCGGTCGGGCGGGTATAGACGGGCGAAACGTAAAAACTTTCCCCCGGCCGCATCGCGCCGAGCCGCCACTGGTCACTGGCAAAATCGCGCCCGTTCACATCCTCTCCCGCCGGTGGCACCGCGGCGAGCAGCCGGCCTTCGGCGTCCGTGAGAAACATGCCGTCGATGCGGCTTTGAGAATAATAGATGCCGCTGAGCCATTCCTGCGGTCCGGGCAAGGGCGCGTTCGTTTGAGGCACGGCTCGCGGCGTGGCCGGCGTTTGCGAGGAGGATGCTGGGGCAGCCGGGTTGCCGTTGCCGTGCGCGCCAGACGGCAGAGTGAGCAAGGGGCCGCCGCCGCCGCGGCGGCGCGAGTTGCGCCGGGAGGAGGATTCGGCATTTGTCGTCGCGGGCGTTGCACTGGGGGCGACGGCACCCGTTTCCGTCGGCGCAACGTTTCCATTGCCGGCGGCCGCGTTTTGCAAAATGGTGGCGGTCGCGGGCAGCGTGCGGAAATAATCCATCGTCTCGCCCGTGCGAACGACGTTGTCTTCCACGTATTTGGAAAGACTGTCCACGAGCGTCTGCGCGTCGCCGTTGATGCGCTCCTCCAGCGTGCGGCTGACGACGGTGTGCGACAGATACGCCACGACCAGTGCCGGCACCCAGCCGACGAGCAACACGCACAGCGCGAGGTGCCACGGGCGCAGCCGGGCGCGGCTGACAAGCTTGCCAAAGGTGGAGTTTTTCACGGCGCGAGCAGGCTGGCGTGGGAAGCCAGCCATTCGAAAAATCCAGTTCGTCCGCCGGGCGCTGCGCGACTGGACACCGGCACCGATAACACAATCGGGCAGGACGCGTCCACGGTTGGTTGACTCCGTGCCGGCGTCAACCGGCGCCCGCGCGCCCCGGCCGCCGCGGGCGGGTTTGCGCTTGACGGGTGGATGCCTTGGGCCATCATGTCGCGCAAAAAACCCGGCGGCCACAAAGCGGTCCGCCGGGCGCGCGTATGCCGCTCAAATTATGTCAGCGATTTTCGGAAGCTCAGCCTGGACAGTCTGTTATTTGGTGTTGCTCCTCTGCCTATCTGTCTATGGCGTGCATCGGTATTGGATCGTTTATCTGTTCCTGAAAAACCGCCGGCACGTGCCTCGGCCGGCGGCGCGTTTCGTGGAGTTGCCGGCGGTGACCGTGCAACTGCCGATTTTCAACGAGCGCTACGTCGCCGAACGGCTCTTGCGCGCCGTTTGCCAATTGGATTACCCGGCCGACAAGCTGGAAATCCAAGTGCTCGATGACTCGACCGACGACACGCAGGAGATTTTAACGCAGGCCATCGCCGTCGAGGCGGCGCGCCGGCCGGGTTTGGCAATTCACTACCTGCACCGCACGGATCGGACGGGGTTCAAAGCGGGCGCGCTGGAGTGCGGGCTGCGCGCGGCGCGCGGAGAGTTCATCTTCATTCTCGACGCCGACTTCGTGCCGCGGCCGGGCCTGCTGCGGGCGGCCATCGACTTTTTCACCGACCCAATGGTGGGCATGGTGCAAAGCCGCTGGGGCCATCTCAACCGCACCTATTCGCTGCTGACCCGCGCCCAGGCCATGTTCCTCGACAGCCATTTCCTGTTGGAACAAACGGCGCGTTCCCGCTCGGGACGGTTCTTTAACTTCAACGGCACCGCCGGCATCTGGCGCAAGACGTGTATCGAAGCCGCGGGCGGCTGGCAGCACGACACGCTGACCGAGGACCTCGATCTCTCCTACCGCGCGCAACTCGCCGGCTGGCAGTTCGTTTATCTCACCAACGTCGTCACGCCCGGCGAATTGCCGGTGGACATGAACGGTTTCAAAAATCAGCAGCACCGCTGGGCCAAGGGGTCGATCCAGACTTGTAAAAAACTGCTGCCGCGCATCTGGCGAGCGCCGTTGCCGCTGGCGTTGAAGGTCGAGGCGACGATGCATCTGACGAGCTATTTTTGTCACCTCATCCTCCTCGTGCTCTGCGTGCTGCTCATGCCCGCCGGCGCGGCGCTGGAACACGGCGGCTGGCTGAGGTTTTGCCTTTTTGATCTGCCGATCTTCTTCGCCGGCTGGGTCTCGACGGTGGTCGTCCACATCTGCACGCAACGCGCCCTGCACCGGCACTCGTGGCCGCGGCAACTCTTGCTGTTTCCGATGGTGTTCATCCTCGGCGTCGGCCTCGCGGTGAACAACGCCAAGGCGGTGCTCGAAGCTCTTTTCAACCGCGAGAGCGGCTTTGTGCGCACGCCCAAATATGGCATCCAGCGCCGCCGCCAAGGCTGGCGTCACGCGGCGTATCGGCCCTTAAAATCCATTTTACCAGCAGTTGAACTGGCATTCGCGGCGTATTTCACGTATTTTTGCGTTCACGCCGCCGTGCAAGGCCAGTATTCGACGCTGCCATTTATCGTCCTGTTGCAGGCCGGTTTTTGCTACGTTGCTTTCTGCTCGCTCTCGCAATGGCTGCCCCGCTGGCCTGCTTCCGGCAGCGGCTCGGCTCATGCCGCGCTGCCGTCCGCCGAGCCGCCTACCCCTTCCTCTGAGTTCGCTGCATAAATTTCAACCGCCAACTTTTTCGCGCCCGATGATGGACGAACGCGTTGTCTTTGATCCTCCCTCGTCTGCCTTTGCCGCCCAACCGCGGATTTTTGCCGCGTCGTCATTTGCCCTTTTGTTTTTGAAAAAGCTCCTCCTCCGCCAGCGCTCAATGGTCTGGTGTGGCGCCGTCGCCCTGTTGGCGGCGGCCGTGCTGACCCTCGGCGGTTGTGCCACGAGTGAATATGGTGGTGGCGATGGCGGGCCGCCGGCTCGGCTGGTCATCGTCAGCGTGCGCGACCAGAAAATGACCGTCGTCCGCACCGATGGCACGCGCATCGTCTATCCGATTTCGACTTCCAAGTTCGGCCTCGGCGATCATCGCCGGCACTACGAAACGCCGACCGGCAATCTCGCCGTGGCGCAAAAAATCGGCGGCGGCGCACCGCTCGGCGCCGTCTTCAAAAGCCGGGTTCGCACGGGCGAAATCGTGAAAGTCAACGCGCCTGGCCGCGATCCGATCGTCACCCGCATCCTCGCCCTCCGCGGGTTGGACCCCGGCAATCGCGACGCGCTCTCGCGTGGCATTTACATTCACGGCACCCCGCAGGAAAACCTCATTGGCACGCCGGCCAGCTACGGTTGCATCCGGATGCGCAGCCGGGACGTGATCCAGCTCTACGACATGGTGAATGTTGGCACCAAGGTGCAAATTCTGGACAGCACGCGCTCGGAAGCACTTTCCGCCTACAATTCGACGGTGCCGCGCGAGCCGGCGGCATCCGCAGCGCCGCCATCGTCAAGCGTCGCGGTTACCGGGGGCGCTTCGCCAGCTGATGAGGCCGCCGCTGCGACCGAGCACAACCATAACGCTCCGTCGTCCGCCACCGCGAACCCCACGCCGGCGCACCGGTCCACCGGCCCAACGGTCGTGACCAGCACCACGCGCCGCAACGATTGGGCCGGCAGTCCCTCGCGGCTGCTCACCGACCGACCGACGACGGCTTCCACTCCGCCCGCGACTCGCGGCGGCAACAGTGTCGGCAAACCGCGGCCTGCCACGAATAACGAGGAATCCGACACCGGCGACGGCCGCGGTAGTAATGCGCGCAGCCTCAAGCGGTCCGCGCTGGACTCGCTTTGAGCGAGCTGTTGAAAAATCCGCGCTCACTCATTGTGCGACTGCGATTGCTGCTTTGACAGCGCGTCCGCCTTGGCGCATCGTCTCCGTCCCCGCCGCCGGGCGCGGCTGCTTTCTACTCAATTTTCCCGCATCCTTTTTATTTTCATTATGGCCAACACGAAATCCGCCGCCAAACGCGCTCGTCAAACGGTGACGCGCACCTTGCGCAACCGTCGCGTGCTTACCGGCATCAAGTCGCACACGAAAAGTCTGCGCACTCAACTCGCTGGCAAAGATTCCGCCGCCGCAAAGGCGGCTTATCAGGCGCTCGTCTCGGAACTCGACCGCGCCGCCAAACGGGGCGTGATTCACAAAAATGCCGCCGACCGCCGCAAGGGCACGCTCGCCCGCGCGCTCGTCGCGTTGGGGTCGAAATAAAATTGCCTTGCCCGCTTTGTGCGGGCGTCACGCGCAGTCAGCCTGCGCTTGCAACTGGGCTTTGATTCCGCGGGCTCGCGCGAGCGCGGTTTCCACCTTCGCATCGAGCACGGTGCAGTGCCCCATTTTTCGTCCGGGCCGCGCGGCGGCTTTGCCGTAAAGATGCAGCTTGGCCGCAGGCTCTCGCAACACGGCTGACCAATCGGGCGGCAGCGCGCCGGCCTTGGGCCAGAGGTCGCCGAGCAGGTTCACCATGACGGCTGCACAGAGCATCGCCGGCTGACCGAGCGGCTGCGCGCAAACCGCGCGGACGTGTTGTTCAAACTGGCTGGTCACCGCGGCGTCGAGCGTCAAATGCCCGGAGTTATGCGGGCGCGGCGCGAGTTCGTTGACGATGATCTCGCCCGCGTGGGTCAGGAACATTTCCACCGCCAGCAAACCCTCGACTGCCAAGCGCTCGGTGATCGACCGCGCCAGGTCCGTCGCGCGCGCCGCGACCTGGGGTGGGAAACGGGCCGGGGCGATGGAAAAATCGAGAATGTGCCGCGTGTGCATGTTTTCAAAAACGGGCGAAGCGACGATCTCGCCGCGGGGGTTGCGGGCGCAAATCACCGAAAGTTCCGCAGCAAAATCGACCCACGCTTCGACGACGCCGCGGCTCGCCACGCGCGTTCCGGCGAGGCTCCAAGCCTGCCAGGCCTGGTGCAGCGCCACCTCGTCGGTCGAGTCGAGCTTGCGCTGCCCCTTGCCGTCGTAGCCGAACTCGGCGGTTTTCAAAACGCACGGCGTGCCCAGCGCGGCGACGGCGCTCCGCAATTCCTCCGGGGTGCTGACGACACGAAAATCGGCGTGCGGATAGCCGTGCTTTTGCAGCCACAATTTCTCACGCTCGCGGTGCTGGCACGTTTGCAACACGCTCCAGTGCGGCCGCACGGGCGCGTGCGCTTCGAGCGCCTGAAGCGCGCTCACCGGGATGTTTTCAAATTCCAACGTGACCACCGCGACGCCGCGCGCGAAATCAACCAGCGCGTCGGCATCGTCAAAGCTGGCGCGCACCGCACGGTCGCAGACTGGCGCCGCCGGCGCGTCCGCCGCCGGATGCTCGAATACATGGACGTTGTAGCCGAGTCGCCGCGCCGCGAGCGCGCTCATGCGCGCGAGCTGGCCGCCGCCGAGAATGCCAATCGTCGCGCCGGGAGGGATCGAAGTCATGCCGCCGATGGTTTAGCTGAGTTCTGCCCGCAAGCGCAACTCTCCAGCCAACGCGCGCTAATCAGGCACGATGAAATCGGGCGCGAGACCTGGATTGGTTACGAATCGAAAAATTTCTTTTGTCTGTTCAAGCGCGCGCCGCCAGCATTGTCTGTAAGGCTTCATGACGCGAGCGCCCCGGCCCATGCTCAGCCTGGTTTTTCTCACCGGGCTGAATCTTTTCAATTATCTCGACCGCTTCGTGCTCGCGGCGGTGCTCGGGCCGTTGAAAAGCGACCTGCAACTCAACGACGGCGACGCGGGCTTTATCTCGACGGCGTTCATGCTGGGGTATTTCGTCACGTCGCCGTTTTTCGGTTATCTCGGCGACCGGTTTCCGAGAAAATGGCTGACCGCCGCCGGCGTCTTCGTCTGGAGCCTGGGCACGATCCTCAGCGGGCTGGCACCGAGCTACGGCGCGCTGCTCGCCTGCCGCGTCTTGATCGGGTTGGGCGAAGCCAGCTACGCGACGCTCGCGCCGGGCTGGCTCGCGGATTTGTTCACGGCGGAAAAGCGCAACAACGCGCTGACGATTTTTTACGTCGCGATCCCGGTAGGTTCGGCGCTGGGTTACGTGCTCGGCGGACTCGTTGAACATGCTTACGGCTGGCGCTGGGCGTTCGG
Source organism: Verrucomicrobiota bacterium (assembly GCA_019241085.1). Classification (GTDB taxonomy): domain Bacteria; phylum Verrucomicrobiota; class Verrucomicrobiia; order Chthoniobacterales; family SZAS-18; genus JAFAXH01. Next base: position 40,099 of record JAFAXH010000122.1, read on the forward strand.
GCTGGCCGGCGCGCCGGGCTTGTTGCTCGCCGCGGCGCTGGCGTTTTTGCCCGAACCGGCGCGCGGCGCGACGGAGACAAATGCCGGCGCGGCGGACGGCCACGGCAAGCTGCCGGCGTGGCGCGACATCGGCGGGATTTTCCGCCTCGCGGATTACAACCTCACGTTGCTCGGCTACACGGCTTACACGTTTGCGCTCGGCGCGTTCGGCGTGTGGGGGCCGCTGTTTCTCGTGCGCCAGCACGGGCTGGCGAATCACAACGCCGACACGTTTTTCGGCGCGGTGCTCGTGGTCGCGGGCTTGGTCGGCACGCTGCTCGGCGGCTTTGCGGCGAGCCGCTGGCAGCGGCGCAATCCGGCGGGCTACGCGCTGACCCTTGGCTGGAGCGCGACGGCGGGCGCGCCGCTGGCGCTGGCGGCATTTCTGGCGCCGGGCGCGCCGGCTGCGATGACGCTGCTCGGGCTGGCGATGTTCGCGCTTTTTTTGCCGACGGGTCCGATCAACACGCTGCTGCTGGAGAGCGTGCCGGTGACGCTGCGCGCCAGCGCGATGGCGATGTCGATTTTCATCATCCACCTCTTCGGCGATTTGTGGAGTCCGTGGATCATCGGCCAGCTCGCTGATGTCTGGCACGGCCTTGCGCGCGCCGTGCTCGTGCTGCCGGCGGTGCTGGCGCTGGCGGCGTTTTTCTGGCTGTGGCTGGCGGTAAAACACGCGCGGGTCTCAACTGCCGGGCGATGAACCCGCAACCTTTCGGAATTAAACCAATGAATACCTCCCGCCTTCTGCTCTCACTTTGCTGCGCGACCGTCGCGCTGCTGTGGATGCCCCCGCGCGCGCAGGCCAGCACGGAAGTCTCCACGAAAGTCTTCCGTTTCGAGGGCAGGCGCATCCACGTTGATATTTATCTGCCGGCGGAAAGCCTCGGACCGTCCAAACGTCCGGTGCTCCTGTTGCACGGCGCCGGCGGCACGGTGTTCGACGGCCCGGACATTCGCCGCGTTGCCGAAGCGCTCGCCGAGGCGGGCCACCCGGCTTACGTCCTCCATTATTTTGACCGGACGCACACAGTCGCAGCGCGCGACCAGGTGTTGCGGAAAAATTTTGAAACCTGGCTGCCCACCGTGCGCGTGGCCATCCTGTGGGTGCAGGCGCAAACTCCGCCCACCGCGGTCCGTTCGACCGCTATCGACGTTTACGGCTACTCGCTCGGGGCGTTTCTGGCGATCTCCGCTGCCTCCAACAACCCCAAAGTCGCCGCCGTGGCCGAGGAAGCCGGCGGCATTTGGAACAACGACCAGTCGCGCATTGGCCGGATGCCGCGCGTCTTGATGCTGCACGGGCGGAAGGATGAACGAGTGCCCTTTGCGCAATATGCGCCACCGCTGCTAACCGTGCTGCGACAGCGGGGCAGCGGTGTGCGGACGCATTTTTTCCCAAAGGAAGGCCATCGCTTTTCGACGGAGGCCCAGGTGCAGGCAACGAAGGATGTCGTGGCGTTCTTCGACCGGGGCATCATCCCGCCGAGAAAAATAAAAACGCGGGCGGCGTCTCCGCAGAAACACCGCCCGCGCCAGCAAGCCGAACCGACCAGCGTGGTGCCTTAAGGCATCAGCACCGTGTCGATGACGTGGATGACGCCGTTCGACTGTTTCACGTCGGCAATCGTCACCATCGCCATGCCGCCCTTGGCATCGGTGAGATGCACCATCGAGCCGCTCATCGTCGCGGTGAGCGTTTCGCCGTTGACGGTCTTCATCTTGGCTTTGCCGCCGCCGGCTTTGATGGCGTCAACAATCTTGGCCGCGGTGTAATCGCCGGGCACGACGTGGTAGGTCAGGATTTTCGTGAGCTTCTCTTTGTTCTCGGGTTTGACCAGCGTGTCCACGGTGCCAGCGGGCAGCTTGTTAAAGGCTTCGTTGGTCGGCGCGAAAACGGTGAACGGGCCTTTGCCCTTGAGCGTTTCCACCAGTCCGGCGGCCTTGACGGCGGCGACGAGCGTGGTGTGGTCCTTGGAGTTTACCGCGTTGTCGATGATGTCCTTGTTCGCATACATCGGCGCGCCGCCAACCATGGGATTTTCAGCGGCAACGGCGAGACGGCTGGCGCTGAGGGTGGTGAGCGCGCAGGCGGCTGCCAGCACAGTGAGACGTAGGGTTTTATTCATGGGATTTCGGTGTTTGTTTTTTCTGAAAATGCCGACGTAGCGGGCGGTGCCGGACGGGTTCGACGGCAGCGCGGCCCGCGGGACGTTGGCGTGGTTGGACATCCGGGCTGGGGGGCAGTCTGGATGCACGCGCCGCGGCGTCTTTCATTCTCCGAGCCGCGTGCCGTCACTCTTGCACCGACGGGCGGCTTCCTCTAAAGTGTCGGCTCGGAACGGCGCATTCGCCGACGGACAGAAGTCTTTTCAAGACATGGCAAACGGCTGGCGAACAACGACCTGGCAGCGTGCGACGCAACGCCGGGCCGGGTAGGAAGAAAAATCCCGGGCGCCCGCCTGTCTGCACTGCCCGTTGCGCGGGCGCGCCTGCCCACCGCCGCACCCGCCTTTTTCTTCGGTAAAATATGCCGCATTCGGTCTTTATTGCCTACGTCGCCAAAGACCGGCGGGTCGCCGAGGCTGCCTGCGCGGCGCTGGAAGGCGCCGGCATCCCGTGCTGGCTCGCGCCGCGCAACGTCGTGGCCGGCCGGCCGTCGTTTGGGCAAATCAACGAAGCCATCCGCGCGGCGCGCTTGTGCCTTTTGATTTTGAGCAAGGAAGCCGACAGCGCGCCGCAAATCCTGCGGCAAGTCGAACGCGCGGCGGATTATTACCTGCCGGTGCTGAGCTTGCAGATCGAGGATTTCACGCCGGGGCCGGATTTGCAATATTTCCTCGGCAGCTCACTGCGGCTGGATGCCTATGAAGCCAGTGACCTCGCGGGTCGGCTAGCGCTGCTGGTCAAGGACGTATCTGCCACGCTGGCGGATCGCGAGCAAATGACGCAAGTCGATGCGCCGACGCCACCGCCGCCGGACCCGGCGCTCGCGACGGAAACGGCGACCTTGGAACCGGGCGTCGCCGCCGAAGCCACTTTGGCGGAGCCGACGCCCGCGGCGACTTCCGCCGCGCAGACAAAAACCGCCGCCGGCGCAACAGCCACGCTGAAAACTGCCAGCCAGGCCACCGTCGAGCGGCGGCCGAAATCCATTTTGGAAGGCGAAAAATTCGGGCACTTCCGCGTGCTGCGCAAAGAAGACGGCTCGCTGCAAATGCTCGGCAAAGGCGCGATGGGCGTCACTTACAAAGCGCTCGACACCAATCTCGAACGCTACGCCGCGCTCAAAGTCGTCAACCCGGCGCTGACGCAAGATGACCGTGTGCTCAAGCGCTTCCGCCGCGAAGCCCAGGCGGCTGCGCGGCTGCGCCATCCGAACATCGCCTCCGTGTTTTATCTCGGCGACGAGCAGGGGACGCTGTTTTACGCGATGGAATTTGTCGAGGGCGAGACGCTCAACAAATTCATCCAGCGCAAAGGCAAGCTCGAGCCAATCGAGGCGCTGCGGCTCGTGCATCAGGTCGCCCAGGCGCTCGTCGCCGCGCACCGGCAAAATCTCATTCACCGCGACATCAAGCCGGATAACCTCATGATTACCGGTCACGACGGCGAGGACTGGCAGATCAAGCTCATCGACTTCGGTCTCGCCAAGGGCTTGGAACAACGCGAAGGCGCGTCGGAGGCGAGCATGGGCGGCTTTGTCGGCAGCCCGGCCTTTGCCAGCCCGGAGCAGTGCTCGGAACTGGAGCTGGACATCCGCTCGGACATTTATTCGCTGGGCGTGACGCTCTGGTTCATGCTCACGGGCAAGGTGCCCTTTACTGGGCCGGTCGCGCAGGTGTTGTATTTCCAGGTTTCCAAGCCGCCGCCGGTCGAGCAGCTCGACGGGTTGCCCGGTGAAGTGACAGCGCTCCTGCTCGGGATGCTCGCCAAAGCGCCCGAAGATCGTCCGCAGACGCCGCTCGACCTGCAGCACGCGCTGGAAACCGTGCTCCGGCGTCTGGCCGGGCCGGACCTGACCGGACTGCCGCCAGTCGCCACGCCGCCGCCTGTGCCGCGCGCCGTGCCGCCGGTGCCTGCGGCAAATGCGACTGTCAATCCGACCGCCCGCACGATTTCCGCGGACGATGACGAGGACGCCGTGGCCACGCTGATCTCGCCCGGCGCAGGCTCGACCGCGCCGTCGCCTGCCACAGCGCAGCACTCGGCGCAGCCGCCGCCGCTGCCGCCGATTGATCTCGCGGCTTACGAGCGACTCGCGGCCGGCGCGGAAGTCGATTCGGGCCGTTACCGCCTGGCCCGGCTGGTGTCCGACGGTCCGTGCGGGCGCTTGTTCCAGGCGCGCGACACCGGCAATCAGGAACTGGTCGCGGTGGAAACCTTCCGCCCCGATCTGCTGGCGGCCGATCCGCCGTTGCGCGAGCGCATTCGGCATCGCCTGGAAACCGCCGCGGCGCTGATCCATCCCAATGTTGGCAAATGCCTGGACACCGAACTGGAAGCGTCGCCGCCCTTCGTGGTGTCGGAATGGCTGAACGGCTGGCCGCTCTGGGATTTGCTGCGCCGGCGCGGCGTGTTCAGCGCCAAGGACGTGCTGCGGCTGCTCGACGGCATCGCGGAGGTGATCGACTTCGCTGCCGAAACCAAGCCGGGTCTGCTCCAGCTTTCGCCGCGCAAACTCTTCGTCGTCTGGCCGCTCGCCGACGCTGCGGTGGAGGCGCAACGCGAACGGCTGGCCGACCAGCCGGTGCCGACCTGGCCGGAATTTACCTTGAAAATCAATCCCCTGAGCCTGCACTCGCTCCTGCCGCCGCCGACCGCCGGCAGGAGCGCCGTTCCGGGGCTGAATGCCGAGTGGACCGTGGCGCCCGACTCGATGAGCACGAGCGACGGTCTGCCGAAGGCTGGCATTTCCACGATCAATTCCGTCGAGTCGTTTGCGGTGCTCCTTTACGAATTGCTCTCGGGCCGTCCGCCGCTCCTGCGGCCGGGCACCGGCTTCACGCCGTTGACGACGGTGAACCAGGAGGGCAATGCCGTGCTGCGCCGCGCGCTGCGGCCGATTGGCGCGACGGGTCGTTTTGGTTCGTGCCTCGAATTCTGGACGGCGTTTCGCGAAGCCAGCGGGACGGCCACGCGGCCGGCTGCCAAACCCGGCACGGAAACCGCCGCCGCGGTGGCGCCAACCACGCCGCCCGTCGTTCCGCTGACCGAGCGCCGCACTGCTTCGCCCGGCGGCGTCCTGCCGACGGCATCCGGGTCCGCGCAGGCGACGCAGACTCCCGCGACCTCGCCCACGGTGGCGCCATCGGCATTTGCGCACGTCATTCCGCCGGAATTTCTTGGTGTCGTGGCCACGGGCACGCGGCTGCGTCTGGAGCCGGCGACCCCGCCTGCCGCCGGAGAAACCAGCGCCGGGCTGCCACCGCCGCTGGCGGCATATCTCGTTGCGCGACCGCTTTTCCGGTTGGGCCGGGCGCGGAAGGAAGTCGATCTTTTAACCTGGTTCTGGCCGCGCGACGCCGAGCAGGACGAGAAGACAAAACGGTTGAGCAAAGTCCACGCGATTGCCGAGCTTGGCCCGACTGGCGAGATCGTCGTGCGTGACGCGGGCAGCGCGAATTTTACCTCGTTTGAAGGCACCGCGCTGATCGGTGAAAAGAGCGCGCCGCTCGATCACCGCGGCGTCCTAGTTTTGGGCAACGATTACCAGATCGAGATCGTGCCGCACGCCAGTTCCGTGTCCGGCGGCCTGCGGGTGGTCAACGAAGATGCCTGGCCGGGACCGCCAGCCACGCTGGCCGCCGTGCCGGAGCAGGTGCGGCGCGGCTGCGTGTCATTTCGCCCAGTGAATTCCGAGCCGGCGCTGCACCTCGCGTTGTGGCTCTTTACGGACGCCAAGTTCGGCAGCCATCCGGGCAACGCGCTCGTCTTTGCCGACCCGAGCATGATCGGCGTGCAAGGGCGCTTTCATTATTATCGCGAACAATTCTGGCTCGAAGCGTTCGACGGCGGCAGCGGCTTGCGCGTGGACGAACACGTGCTCGCGCCCGGTGAACTCGTGCCGCTGGCGACGGGTCAGAAGGTGCTGCTGGGCAGCGTGGTGTTTGAAGCGAACGTGGAAGGCTGAGCGCCGCGAGTCGTTGGCCGCGCGGCGCATTTTTAAATCGAAACAAGAATCCGAAGTTGCCGACTCCCTCGGGAATCATCTACACTGCGCGCCGTGGCCAATCCGGGACAAGATGACTTAGACGAACTGGATTTGGGCCAGACGATCCGCGGCTTCGCGCCGCGGCAAAAGCTCTTCAAGCGTTTCACGCTGCAAAAGATTCTGGGCCGCGGCGGCATGGGCGTGGTCTGGCTGGCGCGCGACGAGGAACTGGAGCGGCAGGTGGCGTTGAAATTTCTGCCCGACCTCGTCGTTCACGACCGCGCCGTGCTCGATGAGTTGAAGCGCGAGACCCGGCGCAACCTCGATCTCACGCACCGCAACATCGTCCGCATTTACGACTTCGTGCAGGACGAAACGGCGGCCTGCATCTCGATGGAATACGTTGATGGCGACACGCTCTCGGCGTTGCGCGTGGACCGGCCGGGGCGGGTGTTTTCGGTCAATGAATTGCGCGACTGGCTCACCGACCTTTGCGACGGCCTCGACTACGCGCACCGCCGGGCCAAGATCGTGCACCGCGACCTGAAGCCGGCGAACTTGATGGTCAATTCGCAGAACGAGATCAAGATCACCGACTTCGGCATCGCGCGCAGCGTCAGCGACAACGTCAGCATGATGACCCGCACGTCGGGCACCTCGGGCACGCTGACTTACATGAGCCCCCAGCAATGGGCCGGCGAACGCCCGACGCCGCTCGATGACATCTACGCGGTCGGCTCGACGATTTACGAACTGCTGACCTCGAAGCCGCCATTTTATTCCGGCAACATCGACCGACAGATCGAGAAAAAAATCCCGCCGTCGATGAAGGAACGGCGCGAGGAACTCAACATCGCCGGCGCCGAGCCAATCCCGCCGGAATGGGAGGAAGTCGTCGCGTCGTGTCTGGCGAAAGACCCGGCGCAACGGCCGCAAACGGCGCGCGACATCGCCGCGCGGCTTTTCGGCGGCACTTCGAGTGCGACCGTGCCGCCGACGAGCACGGTCACGCGGCCATCCGCGCCGGACAATGCGGGATTCGCCGTCGCGCCCGCGCCGACCACTCCTCCGCTGGCGACCGAGCCGACGGCCTTGCGCATCGACGTGCCGATCCCGCAGACGACGCCGCCCGTCATCGAAGCGAAAGCCACGCCCGCGCCGGTGGTCGATTTGCCCGTGCCGCCCACGCCGCCACCCGTGGTGACGCGCCCCGCGACCACGCCGCTGCCGCCCGCGCCAGTGGTTGCGCCGCCCTCGCCGCCGGCGCCCGTTTTCAACGCGCCATTGCCGCCGCCTCCGCAGCCACCGCCGTCGCCTCCGTGGCAACAACAGGTCGCGCCGTTGCCACCACCGCCCACGTATCCGCCGCCGACAGTCACGCTCGACGACGGCACAGGCAAAAAATCGTCGGCCAACCCGCTTCTCTTCGTCATGGTTGCCCTCGTCCTGCTCGCCTTGCTCGGCGTGGGCGGCTGGTTCCTATTTTTACGACCAAAGCCGGGCGAAGAGAAAAAAGAATTCGGGCAAAATTCGCCGTCGCCCACGGCCAGCCCATTGCCCAGCGCGAGTCCATCGCCGACGGCTACGCCGCGCATCGTCGCGACGCCTACGCCGACCGCGGCGCCCCCGCAGGACTTCCGTTTTGCCGGTGGCATCCAACCGGCGAATGCGACGGTTGAGTTCAATGGCCGCAGGCTTTTGCAGAATCCGGCGACTCCCGGCCTGTTCACGTTGCCGGCCGGTTTTTCGGGTGGTGATCTCACCGTCCGCGCGCCGGGTTACAAGGCGCTGACCGTGCGGGCGCAGCCGGGTGGGTCATATTCCAGCCCGGTGGTGTTGGAACGGCAAACGGGCAAGGTCAGCTTTGTCTTCGGCACGCGCGTGACCGATTACACGACGATTACTTTCCAAATGTTGCGTCCGCCGCCAGGCGAGGGGGGCAACGTGGAACTCGACCCGACCGAGCGCACGCGGGAAACCAAGGAAGCTGTCAGCGGCGCGTTGCTGGAGTTGCCGACGGGCATTTACAAAGTCACGCTCCTCGGCCCGCGCGGTCGCGAGGACACGCACATCCAGCCGCTCATGCTGCGCGACGACCTCGAAGTGCGCGCCGGACCGGAGACGCGCCTGCCGTTGCCGGCGTCGTTTGCGGGCAACTACCGTTACGAATTCAAAATCCCCAACGTCGTCGTGTCCCGCACGCTGGTTCTCGAGCCTGGGTTGGATGGCGGCCGGGTGGACGATTCCTACACCGAGACGCTCAATGGAGGGACGCGGCAGACGGCGGTCCGCGGCCTGCGCGTCGATGGGTTGCAGCTCGATGCCAAAGGCGTGCTCTCGGGTTGGATTCGGTTTTCCACCTACCCGGATGAGAAAGAACGCGCTTACGACGAACATTTCCAAATTCGCGCCACGCCCAGCGGCACCTTGCTCATCAGCGGAGGCCGCGAAGCCGCGCCCGACGCGGCGACGTTGCGCACCTTGCCCGTGACTGTAACCAAGCATCCGCCGAAAACTGACGACCGTGTTGGCGAATCTCCGCTCAAGCGGCTCGATTGAACGCCCGGCAAGGCAGCAGCCTTTCTCGGGGAAAGTCCATGGGAAGGCGCTTTGTTGAATTTTAGGGGTTGACCAAACCGCAGGGTTCGGCAAAAAACAGGGCGTTCGCAAACCGGCGTGGGCAACCGCGCCGGGCTTTGAGCTGAAACCCAAGGCTTGAGGCGCTCTCATGCTTAACCTAAGGCTTTGGGAACACACCTTGACCAACCAAAAACAACCAAGACGAATGAACCATCAACGATTTACTCCGCGTCGCCGGACCGCGCTGTTTAGCCTGGCTGTCGCCGCAGCGATTTCCGCCGGCAGTATCACTTTGCTCTCGCCCCGCGCCGAAGCGGTCAGCGCCTCGGCCTCCGAGGCTTCCTATGAACCCGTGGCCTCCTCGCCGCGCGAGCTGGTGAGCATGCCTGCCAGGCCGACGATCCGCACGGTCGAGTCCCCGCGGCGCACGCTGCCGCCGGAGAGCACGACCGAGGAAACGGCGCAAAATCGCCGCAACCGCCGCCCGCGCCGCGGTGGCAATCGGACGGTGGAGCGCCGCACGACCACCACGACGACTCGTCGGACTGCCGACACGTCGAAGGAGGAAGTGGAGGACAAGAAACAGGTGGTGATCCCGCCCGCGCCCATGCCGCTCCAATTCTCGATTTCGGCTGGCTGGCAGAGCCGTTACATCTTCCACGGATTGGACATCATTTCGTTCAACTCGCGGTATCGCGTTGATGGGAACACCTTTGCGGTGCGCGACGAGAGTTCATCCATTTGGTTTACGGATGCGACGGTGGCTTGGAAAGGTCTGCGCCTCGGCGTGGGCTACATCCAGGCGGTGGACCCGACGGTCCCTTATTTCCAGAACTCTGCCTTAGGCCGAGTCATTTCTTTCGGACCACGAGACACCGCCGACCACGTCAGCCTCTACCGTGAGGTCGATGTGCATCTTGATTACACGCACGCCCTTGTCCCGAACTGGCTCGACGGCACCATCGGCTATAACTCGTATATCTTTCCCAACAAAGATTTCAAAGGCACGAACTACCAGGGAGAAATCCCGATCCGGCTGACGTTTACCCGGATTCCTTTCGTGCGGCCGAGCTTCACTTATTATCGCTACATTTCCGACTACAAGCGGTTTGAAGCAGGCAACTTGAACGGTAACTACGTGGAGTTCCGTCTGGATACTGGATTCCCGCTCTACACCTCGAATCACGTTTCGGTGGCGATCGCGCCTTACGCCTTGGTGAGCTATAACATCAACTACCTGAAGTTCTCGGGTAACGATGACATCGGTGGCTGGAACACGTTCGAGACCGGCATCAAGCTGCCGATTCGCGTTGGCAGGCATTTCACCGTGACTCCCTTCGGTAACTATGGCGCAAATCTCTCAGATGCGACCTTGGTCCCCAACAATTTCGCGGCTAGTTCCGCGACTGGCACTGATGGCCATCGGTCCTTCGGCGAACACACGAGCTTCTGGGGCGGTGTCAACCTCTCCTACTCGTTCTAAAGTCGAAGCTACCTAGTTTCAATCCAACACAAAACCCCAGCGAGGCAGGCTCCTCGCTGGGGTTTTTGTTTTTCTACTATGGTGAATGCAGGAACGAGTAGAGATTCTTACACAGAACGCGCCGCAGAGACATTGATCTGTTGCGCCAGCGCGGTCAGTTTTTTGTCCGCGGCGCCTTCTTCGTCGAGCGTTTGTTGGAGCAGGTTGGCGGCTTCGCGGTCGCCGAGCAGTTCCGCATAATTCCGCGCGCTGCCGTAACCGGCCATTTCGTAATGCTCGACGCGTTGCGCTTGCGAGATGAGACCGGCGTCTTTCACCGCGGGTTCGGCGTCTTCGCTGATCCAGTCGCTGCCTTCCGAGACCAAGCCTTTCATCGCGTCGCAGGTGTGTCCGCTCAGGTCGGCCCCGAGTTTCGAGCCAATCGTTTCCAGCCGCTGGAGCTGGTTTTCGGTCTCGCGCAGGTGGGTTTCAAACGCCTGCCTGAGTTGGGGTGAATTGGCGGAGGCCGCCATTTTTGGCAATGCCTTCGTGAGTTGCGTTTCCGCGCTGTGGAGGTCTTTTAGCTCGTGCAGATAGAGGTCGTGTAGCGTGTTGTATTTTTGTCCGAAAAAAGACATAGATGTGGTGGGTTTGGGTTAAACGGTGGGCGCCATTCAACGGTCGCGCACGCCGTGGCGCTAAATCGCTTCCGCCGCTGCCGGCGGACGATGATTTTTTCCCGCGTCAGACGCCGCGGGCGCGCTCAGGCCGCGAGAGCCGCCGGCGTCGCGTCGTCGATGGCGTCGCTCGCCACCCAGCGGCAGAGCGCCGCGGAAACCCGGCCCAACTGAAAGCCAAGCGGGCCGGCCCATTGCTGCACTGAATCCACCAAGCCTGCCCGCGTGAACACCTCCACGGCGTGCGCGAGCATCAGGCCGGGCACGGTCTGGCCCTGGCCGGCGGCGAACAGCGCGCGTTGCAGCGCGAAGCCCGTCGCGGGTCGGTCGGCCACGAGGCGATGCGCCACGGCACGCAAGAGTTCCAGGAAATCCTCGCCGCCTTGGCCCGCGCGGCAAAACGTTTCGAGACCGGCGAACGTGGTTTCCACCAGCTCCAAGCCCGGTTCGCCGCCACCCGCGCCAAAGCCCGCCACGCCCGAGGCTGGTTCCGCCACGCGCAACAAGCCAAGCCGGCCAAAACGCTCCAGCATTTCGCGAAAATCCTGCTCGTCCCACCCGTTTTCGGACGCCAGTTCGACGAGTTGATCGGCTTCGAGATAAGGGTCGTCGAACGCGAGAAATGCCGCATAAACCTGACGAAAAATCCGCCACTCAGGGTCGTTCAAAGCGGCACGCTGCCTGGCAATGGCGGGGACGGAGAGCACGGGAGACATGGCGAACCGGGACGCGGGAAAATAAATTTCTTCTCTGGTAGAGCAGCT
>JAFAXH010000126.1 GCA_019241085.1 Verrucomicrobiota bacterium
TGCAAATCCGAGTGCAGGTTGTCCGGAAACTCTTTGGCGTTCGCAAACCAGCGCGAACGCCAGTCCTTGGTCAGCGGCAGACGAAAGGAAATCGGGTTAACTTTTTGGCCCATAAAATTTAGTGAAACGTGAGAGTTCTCGCGGTGCTTCGTGCGTCCTACGTGTTGGTCGTATCTTCATCCGAGCTGACCTTCGACGCGGCTGGCGAAGAACCCGGCCCGCCACCCAATTCCGCCTGGTGCTCCACGGTCTCAGTCGGCGCCGCAACCTCTTCGGAGGACGGCTTGCTGGCGGCGGGGGCGGCGGCTTTCTTTGTCTCCTTCGCCTTCGGTGCCGCAGCCGTTGCGGTCTGTGGTTTCTTCTTGGTGCCGGTGGCGGCCTTCCGCGGCTCGCGCTTTTCGAGTTCGATCTCGTCAGTCAGGATGATGCGGATGTGGCTGGTGCGCTTGGCGATCATGCTCGAGCTGCCGCGCGCACGCGACATCGAACGCTTCATCGTCGGGCCTTCGCCGACCGTCGCTTCCTTCACCACGAGCGTGTCCACCCGCAAGTTGTTGTTGTTCTCCGCGTTGGCAATCGCGCTCTTCAACGTCTTGCCGATGAGAAACGCCGCTTTTTTCGGACTGAACGCCAACAGGTCCAGGGCCGACGCCGCCGCCAAGCCTTGGATTTCCCGCGTCACTTCCCGCGCCTTGAAAGCCGAGATGCGCGCACCGCGATAGATCGATCGAATTTCCATGTTCGTTGAGAAAAGGCTTTGGACAGAATTAACAGAATTTACCGAATTAGAAGAAAGGCAGGCGGTGTAGTTCTGGTTCCAAAAAATTCTGTTAATTTTGTTAATTCTGTCTCAAAAAAACTGCTGGCTGTTCTTGGCTCAATACTGCGTCTCCACCCGCAACTGATCGCCGACTTTGATCACCGCATCCTTCGCGCTCAAACTCTCGATCGCCGTGCCCGTGATGCTCTCGCGCACATCAATCGCCCGCACCCGGCCGATCAGCGTGTCGCCGCGCACCACTTTGAACGGCATCCCGATTTTCACCCCGTGCTTTGCGCCGACATTCGCGACCACCAGCGACCATTCTTCCTTCACACTGACCACGAGCGCGTTTTGCAAATTCGCCGCCAGTGCTTCCGGATTATTGACCGCCCGCGTCGAAGGTCCGCCCAGCGCCTCGCTGCTCGCCCGCAACTCCGCTTCCACGTCCAGCCGGGTGGCCGGGTCGCCCGCGCCGGGCGCGGTTTTCAGGTAACGGAAGATCGCTTCGGACAAGGCCGCGAGATGATCGGCGAGCGTGGTTTTTTGCTGATTGAGCAGCGCGAGGTCGCGCACGCTTTTCAGCAACCGCTGCTCCAGCGCCTCTTTTTGATCGCCGACCGACGCCAGCCCGAGCGCCTCCATGCGCAGCTTCAGGTCGGCAAATTGCCGGCGAAAGAGTTCCGCTTCCGCGTTGGCCTCGGCGAGGCTTTGCGTCAGCGTCGCTTGCGATTGGGTGATGAGTTCGTTTTGCCGGCGCAACGCTGCGTTGTCGGCCTCGTAGGCGCGCAACCGGTTCTGGGTCTCCTTAAGTTGGGTGCTCAACACCAGGACTTGCTCGGCGTCAGCGGTCGGCTCCTCCTGCTCAGCGGCCTGGCTGCTGGGAAGCGCCGGGACGAGGACTGCCATTGCCGCCAGCCTGGCGGCAACCACGAGCCATCGTCGCATAGGTGTTCGTTAAGTTTGGGGTGAAAAAATCGCGGGTTAAAGTGGAAAAAGGAAAGTTGGAAAAATTGCTGCCGGCGGCTGCGGCCACGCCCAGCGCGCGGGCGGCTGGCTACTTCGTCACCTTGGCCGTGTGTGCGCCGTGCTTCTTGAACGTCCGCGTCGGCGAAAACTCGCCCAGTTTGTGGCCGACCATGTTTTCGGTCACAAACACGCTGTTAAAAATCTTGCCGTTGTGAACCAGGAACGTGTGCCCCACGAAATCCGGCACGATGAGCGAACGCCGCGACCACGTTTTGATCGGACGTTTCGCGCCGCCCGCGGCGTTCAGCTTGTCGATCTTTTCGAGCAGGTGGCCTTCAACGAAAGGCCCTTTTTTCAGCGATCTACCCATGTGGCAAAGTGTTCTGTGGAGTCAGGAAAATGGACGAAGCGGGCGGCTATTATCGCACGGGCATTCGAGGCGTCAAACGCGCTCACGCATTTTTCTTCTTCGGCTTGCGGCGCTCGACGATGAAGCGGTCGCTCGGATGATGCTTGCGGCGGGTCTTGAAACCCTTTGCGAGCTGGCCCCACGGCGACATCGGATGGTGCCGCCCGCCGCCGCCTTTGCTCTTGCCCTGACCGCCGCCCATCGGATGGTCGATCGGGTTCATCACCATGCCGCGCACATGCGGCCGGCGGCCCTGCCAGCGCGTGCGCCCGGCCTTGCCGCTGGAGACGTTCATATGGTCAATGTTGCCGACCTGCCCGATGGTCGCATAGCACTCCTCGGTGATGCGGCGGATTTCGCCCGATGGCATTTTCACCAGCGCATAGCCGCCTTCGCGATTCGAGAGCACGGCCTGCTGCCCGGCACTGCGCGCGACCTGGCCGCCCTTGCCGGGGACCAGTTCGATGTTGTGAATGTTTGCGCCGAGCGGAATCGTCCGCAGCGGCAGCGCGCAGCCGACTTCCGG
>JAFAXH010000164.1 GCA_019241085.1 Verrucomicrobiota bacterium
CGAAGGCGTCGCCGCCCGGCACGCGCGCCACGCGCGCACGAACGCGCTCGTGCACGAGTGGGTGCGCAAAAATGGCTTCGGCTTCTTCGCGCCCGAAGGCTTCCGCTCGGTGACGCTGACGTGCGTGGCCAACACGCGCAACCTCGACGTGGCCGCGCTGGTGAAGACGTTGAAGGCGAAGCACAACTTCGTGATCGACGGCGGCTACGGCAAGCTCAAGGGCAAGACCTTCCGGCTCTCGAACATGGGCGACGAGACGGAGGAGACGGTGAGTGAATTGCTCGCGGCGCTGGATGAGTGTTTGGCGAATTCATAGTCGGGCAAGAGATATGCCGCTCGATTTCGCCATTCTTGATGAAAGCGGCCGGCCAACCTCATATGTGGCGATCAGTCTTACGCTCTGGGATAACATTTCATTGGCGACCTGTGATATGGAGGCTTTTCCACTTTTGTCGCGAATGCGCGACTACTACAGCGATGTCGTCTTCGATACCACCGAAGTTCCCATGCTCGCGGCTGAGATCGAAAGTGTGATGACTGCGTTATCCGCGTGGAGAACTGAGATTGAGCAGCTTCTAAAGTTGTGTCGTGTAGCCAGTGCGAAAGGATTCCGAGTCATGGCTATTGCCGACTAGTCTTCCAATATCCCAGAAGCTTACCAAGGCGATTCTACTCGTCCGCGGTTGAACGAAGTGCAGGAAGCCGCTAATTCAACAGCATGAACTACCGCGAGCGCATCACGATTGATCCGCGCATCCGCAGCGGCAAGCCCTGCATTCGCGGCACGCGGATCACCGTGGCGGATGTTTTCGATTATCTCGGCGGCGGCATGACGATCGCCGAGGTGCTCGACGATTTTCCCGACCTCACTGCCGAAGACATTCAAGCGTGCTTCGCGTTCGCCGCAGACCGTGACCGGCGATTGAATGTCGTGCCGCATGAAGCTGCTCTTTGACGAAAACCTGTCGCCAAAGCTCCCTCGCATGGTGGCAACGCTTTTTCCCGACAGCGCGCATGTCCGCGAGTGCGGGCTGCTCGGACGAGCCGACGAAGATGTCTGGGAATATGCGCGCACCAACGGCTTCACCATCGTCTCCAAGGACTCCGACTTTCAGCAGCGCAGCCTGCTTTACGGCTACCCTCCAAAGCTTGTTTGGCTTCGCATCGGCAACTGCACTCGGCAGCAACTCGTGAAACTCATTGCCACGTATGAGCAGGACATTCACGCGCTCGACGCTGATCCATTTGAATCCGTGCTCGTCCTCTCGTAGCAACGAGGCGCTGACGTTGTCGCGCGAAATCAATTCTGCTGGGAATCGAAAGTCATCGCGCTGTCAGTTGACCTTCGACCGCACCACGCCGTCGTGCAGGCGGGTGGAAATTTCGGTGCCGGCGGTGAGTTGTCGGGTGGAAGTCACCAGCGTGCCGTCGGCGAGCGTGGTGATCGAGTAGCCGCGTTCCAGCGTGCTCTGCGGGCCGAGCAAACGCAGGGCGTCGGCGGCGCGGCCGACGCGGTGCCAGCGGTCGGCGCGGTCGCGGTCGGCGGCGTCGGTGAAACGGCATTGCAGGGCGGACAATTTTTGCCGCCAGATTTCCAACTGGCACGCGGGCGACGCGGCGCGCAGGCGGGCGCTTTGGGTGGCAAAATCGGCGCGCAATCGCGCCAGCGCGTTTGTCGTCGCGCGGCGCAGCGATTCGTGCAAATCGTCGAGCCGCTGGCTTTCGGCGTCGAGCCGGCGGCGCGCTTCGCGGGCGAGCGCGCCGCGCGAGAGACGGCGGAAATTTTCCCGCGCCTGCGTCAAGCGCTCGCCGAGTTGGCGGCGCAGAAAATTGCCGGTGGCTTCCAAGCGGCGGCGCAATTCCGCCGTGTCGGGCGCGATGAGTTCGGCCGCGGCGCTGGGCGTCGGCGCGCGCAGGTCGGCGACGAAATCGCAAATGGTGAAATCAATCTCGTGCCCGACGGCGGAGACAATCGGCAGCACGCTCGCGGCGATGGCGCGCGCGAGCAGTTCTTCGTTGAATTCCCACAAGTCCTCGATGCTTCCGCCGCCGCGCGCGAGCACGATGAGGTCGGCGTTTTTCCACAGATTCAACGTCGCGATCGCGCCTGCGATTTCCGCCGCCGCGCCGCGGCCTTGCACGCGCACGGGGAAAACGAGCACGTGCAGCCACGGCGCGCGCCGGCGCAGGATGTTGAGCATGTCTTGCAACGCCGCGCCGGTCGGCGAGGTGACGAGCGCGACGGTGCGCGGGAAGCGCGGCAGCGGTTTTTTTCGCTCGGAATCGAACAAGCCCTCGGCGTGCAGCGCGCGTTTGAGCGCTTCGAATTTTGCCTGCAACGCGCCGAAGCCGCGCGCCTGCACAAAGGCGACGATGAGTTGATATTGCCCGCGCGCTTCATACACCGTCACCTGCCCGAACAAGCGCACCTGCACGCCGTCGGCCAGCGGCACGCGCTCGCGGTTGGCCGCCGCCGCGTCGCCGCGAAAGAGCACGCACGGGAGCTGGCACGCGTCGTCTTTCAGCGTGAAATACTGATGCCCGCTGTGCTGCCGGCGGTAGTTGGAAATTTCGCCCTCGACCCAGACTTCGCCGACCGCGCCTTCGAGCAACGCGCGGATGGCGCGCGTGAGTTCGGAAACGCTGAAAACCGTCGGCGTTTCCGCGGTTTCCTCCGGTGGATTTGGCGAGTGCAAGTCGATCACGGTGTCAACGTGTCCGCGGCCGGCGCGGGCTGCAACGCGGGCGTCGGCGGCGCGCTCGCGGCGCGCAGCGTGCCCGGAAATTGGCTCTGCCAGCGGGCGAGGCTTGCGCGCACGGCGTCGGCTGGCTGGCGCGGGTGGAGTTCGTAAACAAAATACGTATTCTCCGGCAGCAGCGGCACGAGCCGGTCGTATTCGACGCCGCCGGCAAATGGCACGCGATGATCGGTCATCGGCCACGCGGTGTCGTGCAGATGGCAGCCAAACAGCCGGCCGCGGATCGCGCGCAGCCAGTCGTGATGATCGAGAAAACCGAGGTTGTGCTTCACCTGCACATGGCCAAAGTCGTGCCAGTAGCCGACGTGCGGACAATTCAATTCGTCGAGCAGTGCTACGAGTTCATTTTCCGTCGGCACTTCTTCATACGAATGCCGGCTCTCGACGCCGAGGAAGACGTTTTTTTGCACGGCATAATCCGCCGCCTGCCGCAGACAATCGCGCGCCCGTTGCACGTAGGCCGGCCCGAGCCGCTCGCGTTGCTGCACGGCGGCGAGCTTGCGTTGGACGAACGTTTTTCCAAACCGTCCGCCGGGCGCGTCGAGCAAATCGCCGAGCGGACCCATCACTGGTCGCATCGGCACGCGGCCGAGGTGCAGCACGACGTAAGTCGCGCCCAGCCGCGCGGCGAAGTCGATGGTCTGGCGCGTGAGCTTGAGCGCGCGCTGCACGTCCAACGGCCGATGGCTCGTGTATTCGTAACAATCCGGCGACGCGCCGGTGACTTCGAGCGGCAGCGGACAAAAATTGTGCAAGCTCGTCGCGCGCACCACGCCGGCGTCGATGGCCGCCTGGATGCCCGGCACGAGCGAGACGCGGATGCCGTGGCCGAGTTCGACGTTTTCAAAACCGAGCTCGCGGATTTCGCGCAACATCGCCTCGCCGTCCTTATGACGGCCAGAGTTCCAGCAGGTTGAAAACGCGAGCATCGATGCGTGAAGTTTACGGTTGGAGAATCCTCACGCAAAGACGCAAAGACGCAAAGGAAGAGACAGGGGAAACAGCAAAACTTCTCGTTCCTACTGCCTTTCAACTTTGCGTCTTTGCGCCTTTGCGTGAGGATTCTGTTTCTGATGCTTGTTGACGTTCTCGTGCTCGGCGGTGGCGCGGCCGGATTGTTTTGCGCGGCGACGGCCGGCGCGCGGGGGCGTTCGGTGCTCGTGCTGGAACACAACGCGCGCGTCGGCCAGAAGATCGCCATCTCCGGCGGAGGCCGCTGCAACTTTACGAACATCCACGCCGCGCCGGAAAATTATCTTTGCGCGCAACCCGATTTTCCAAAGTCCGCGCTGGCTCGCTACACGCCCGCCGATTTCGTCGCGCTCGTGGAAAAACACGGCGTGCGTTATCACGAAAAAAAGCTCGGCCAGCTTTTCTGCGACGGCAGTTCGCGCGAGATCATCGCGTTGCTCACACACGAATGCGCCGACGTGGGCGCGCAGGTTTTCACTGACTGCAAAGTGCAAGCGGTGGAAGCAGTCAACCACGACAACACCGCCCGTTTCCTCGTGCGCACCAATCGCGGCGTATTCCACGCGCGCAGCCTCGTCGTTGCCACGGGCGGGCTGTCGTTTCCAAAACTCGGCGCCAGCGATCTCGCTTATCGGCTCGCGCGCCAGTTCGGGTTGCGCGTGACGCGGCTGCGCGCGGGCTTGGTGCCGCTGACGTTTGCGGGCGATACGCTCGCGCTTTGCCAGGAACTCAGCGGCGTCGCGCTGCCATGCGTTGTGCGCGCGGCTGGCGAAAAAAGCGGGCCGGCGTTCCGCGAAAATTTGCTCTTCACGCACCGCGGCATCAGCGGCCCGGCGGTGTTGCAAATTTCTTCGTATCTGCCCGACCACGTCGCCGGCTCCGCGCTCATCTGCGACCTGTTGCCCGACGCGTCGCCGGACGCCGAGCCGTGGCTGCGCGCGGCGCGCGGACGCGACGCGCAGCTTGCGAATTTTCTCGCCGAACGGCTGCCCGCGCGTTTCGCCGTCGCCTTCGCGGGAGCGGCCGCCGCGCGACCCTTGCGCCGCTTTTCCGACGCGGAACTCGCCGCGCTCGCCCGCCGGCTGCGCGCGTGGACGCTGCGCCCGAGCGGCACGGAAGGTTATCCCAAAGCCGAGGTCACGCTTGGCGGCGTGGACACGCGCGAGCTTTCGTCGAAGACGCTGGAGGCGCGCACCGTGCCCGGCCTGCACTTCATCGGCGAATGCGTCGATGTCACCGGCCAGCTCGGCGGCTACAATTTCCAGTGGGCCTGGGCCAGCGCGCACGCCGCGGGCGAGGCGGTGTGAAGAAAAATCCGAAATCCGAAGCACGAAATCCGAAACAATCAGAACAAAAGAAAATAAAAATTTTAAAAAAGGAAAACGCGGGGCGCGGAAACTGGCCTCTTCGCCGTTTTCCTAATTTTTAGAATTTCTAAAATTTGGCTCTGATTGTTTCGGATTTCGTGCTTCGGATTTCGGATTTTTCCATCCTTTGCGGCTTGGCGGACTTTGCGCGAGGCTTCTCGCCGATGCCGTCGCCACGACCAGATGCCAGCCGAGCATTGCTCGACGAAGTGCGCGCCGTCTATGCCGACCTCGCGGCGCGGCCGGTGACGCGCGATTGCACGGGCCGCGCCGAGTGCTGCCATTTTCAACTCACCGGGCTGACGCCGTTTCTCACCCGCGGCGAGGCGCTCGTCGTCGCTCGCGCGTGGCGCGCGACCGGACGCAAGGAACTGCTGCCGATCACCGCCGACAAAGACGGCGCGTGTCCGATGCTCGATCCCGCGACTCGCCGCTGCCGCATCTACGCCGCGCGCCCGTTCGGCTGCCGCACGCATTTTTGCCGGGCCGCGGGCGGACCGTATCGACGCGCCGAGGTGCTCGATCTCATCCGCCGGCTGGAAGCGGTCGATGCCCGGCTCGGTGGCGATGGCGTGCCGCGTCCGCTTCCCATCGCCGTGGCCGCAGAGCTGGCGCGGCGACGGCTTTAACCGACGCTTAATTTATTTAATCAACACATCGCGGAATGCCACGACACCGATCGCGTAAGCGGCATCGGCCACCAGCTCGAAGCGAATCGTCCGGCCGCGCCGCACGCCCGTCGGCAAAACTCCAGTGACAGTCACCGTGCGCTGGCCCGCCGGGATGACGACGGAACGGCTGCCGCTGCCAGTTTGCGTGTAGCGCACCGTCAGATCGCCCGAGACATCGTTGCCCGAACGGGTGAAATACAACGTCGGATTGCTGCTGGCGTCCGCCGAAGTGCCGAGCTGCACGACCGGCGTGCCCGTGAGATCGCTGAAGGCTTCGACGGCGAGTTGATAGTGCCCGGCTGCCGTCGGGTGAAAACCGTCCCAGAACAAGAAGCGATCCGCATCGTCGCGCGGCCCGGCCTGCTGGCCGAAGCCGTTCACGTTATCGAAGCCGTAAGCGCGCGGGTTGGCCTCGGCGAGCCGCAACAAAGTGAACGAATCAGCGATGGTGACTTTGATGTTGATCCCCGCCGCGGCGGCCAATCCAGCCTGGAGCTGCGCGATGGCTGGCCCAATGTTGGCGTCGAAACCGGCGGCGAGCTGGTTGGCGCCGGCGGCGGTGGCTGCGCCGAGCGCCGCGACCACGGGCGTGTCCCCGAGCGGCGGGACGTTGTAAACAAAGAAATTCCGCGCGCCCGCGATGGCGAGTTGCTGGATTTGCCCAACTTCGTTGGCCACGGCGGCGGCCACGCCGGCAGGCGTCGGATTCGCGCTGGCGAGATCGTTGTTGGCGCCCCAGAGAATATAAAGCGCCTTCGGATCAGCCTGGCCGCCGACCGCGGACAGGTAATCGTTCACCTGCTTGCCCATGTCGTCGATGGTCACGTCGTAGATGCCGCCGCGCACCAGCGGCCCGACGGCGCTGATGACGTTGTCGTGCGTGCCCGCCGTCGTGCGCGCGTCGCCGTAGGCGTAGTCCGTGCCGCCTTCGAGGCTCGGGCGGGCCGGATCTTGGTTAAAGAAAATGCGCGAGAGCTGCTCGTGCCAGAGGCCGCGGAAGGTGTGCGAATAAACCACGCGGAAGCGCGCCAGGTCCGGCCCGCTCGTGTAGCGGCCATCGGTGTATCTAAAAAAATCCGTGGGAAAGCGGACGTTCGTCTGCGCGGTCGAGCGGTCCGCGTGGTTGCCCGTGTCCGACAAGCTGTCGCCGAAGATGACGAACTGGCTGAAAGGCGATTGCGCTTGCGCAACGCTCGGAGCGAGCGCGGCGGCGGCCAGCAGCGCCGCGCCGGCCAAGGCGGCGGCGCGGAGCGGGATCGAGGAAAGACGGGAACCGGCGCGGGGAAGGGACGGGGAGAACATGGCTACCGTTCTAGGCAGCCAGCCCCGGCGTGTCAAAAATTTAACGCCGAAAATTCCCGCGCGCGCTCACAGGTCGCTGACCTCGCGGTCGCTGTTCTGCCGGCGCATTTTTTCCAAAATCGGCGCGATGCTCGGGTCTTTTTTCAACATCGCGCTCTGCATCGCCTCGACTAAAGCCCGCCGCGCCTGCTGCCGCGCGTCCGGCGTCGTGGCGCTAGCCACGGCCTGCCGCGCGCTGACGACCGCCGGATCGTTGCGCACGCTCTGGCGCGCGGCGCGCAACTGGGCCTGCTCCTCGGGCGTGAGGAGCGCGAGCCGGGACGAAAGTTGCGTCTGCGTCTGGCCACGCGCGCCGCGCATTTTTTCCAGGATCGGCCCGACGCTTGGGTCGGCGCGCAGCATCGCCTCGCGCACCGCCCGCTGAAACGCCGGCCGGTTGCTCGTGCGCTCGCCCTCCAACGCCTGCACGGCCGGATCGCGCAACGCGGCGTCGTGCGCGGCCTTGAGTTTTTGCCGTTCCTCGGGCGTGAGTTGCGCGAGCAAACGCTGACGTTCGCCGTTGCCGGCGTCAGCTCCTGTCTGCGGCGACGGCGGCACGCCCGGCGCCGGGCTGGGTGAGGCTTGCGCCCAAACCAGAGATGGCAGTGAGAGGCCGGCCAGGGTGAGCAGGCACAGGGAAGCAGGAGCGCGGGAGAGGAGCGGAGTTTTCATTTTCAAGAAGCAAGACTGGGCGCTGATAAAACGCGCGGACGCCGGGGAAGTTGCGGGTAAAAAAAATGCGCTGCCGATCTTCGTTTACGCGCCGATCAGCGTCCGCTGCCACGGCAGCAGCCATTCTGCCGCGGCCTCGGGCCGCACGGCGATGGCTTCCAGCGCGGTGCGCGCCGCGATGAACGACGGCTCCAAATCCAGCTCACCCGCGGCGCGGTCGCGCGTAGCGCGCAATTCCTCGACGCGCTTGGTCATCTCCGCCGTCATCCGGCCGTTGCCGCGCGGACGGACAAAAACGGGCCACTCGGCCTCCGGCAGCGCCAGCGCGTGCTCGATACTTTCGTGGTATCGCCGCAGCCGGCTGCCGTGCAAATGTTTAAACGTCGGAGCTTCGCCCGTTTCGTCGATCTGGCGTGCGGCGGTCAGCAATTCCTCGTTGCGCAGCACATGGAACGCCGGGCGATCCGCCACGCTCGCTTCCTCGTCGCGCCAGCGCCACAGCTCCCGCAGGATGGCCGCGGCGCGTCCGCGAAAAACGCCGCTGCCCTGGATGCGCCACGCGTCTTCCGAATCGCGCTCTTTGTCGGTCGCCGCGATTTCCAGCGCGCGGTTGCAGCTTTGCTGAAACCAATCCCAACGACCCAGTTCGCGCAGCCGCGCCTCCAGCCGCTCGGCCAGGCCGAGGAGATAGCGTGTGTCGTTGCGCGCGTAGCTCGCCATTGCCGCAGTCAACGGTCGGCGCGCCCAATTCGCCTTTTGCGAACCTTTGATTAATTCGATGCCGAACTCGCTTTTCACCAACGCCGCGTAGGAAAACTCGCGCCGTCCGCAGAGTCGCGCCGCCAACATCGTATCGAACACCGCGTCAGCCGTGAAGCCGCCGGCCCGGCGCAAGAGCCGCAGATCGTAATCCGCGCCGTGCAGGATGATCTCCTTGCCACGCAACGCCTCGTAAAGCGGTGTTAAAGAAAAGTCCGCCAGTGGATCGATCAGTTCCTGCGCGCCGTCCGGCAAGCCGACCTGGATGAGGCACAATTTTTCGCGGTAGGCGTGCAAGCTGTCCGCCTCGGTATCCAGCGCCACGCGGGTGGACGACGCCAGGCGCGGAAGGAATTGCGCGAGCGACTCCGGCGTGGCGATCAACGCCGTGTCCGCCGCCTCCGCACTGCCGTCGGCTGAGCCTTGCGCGTCGCGCGCGCGGTCGCCACGGACGGAGTCGTCGCCGCCGCTGCCACCGCCGCCGCCTCGACGCCGCCGGGAACGTCGCCGGCGCTGCTGCTGCTGGTCGCCGCCGTGGTCGTCAGCCGGCGCTGCCGCGCTGCTGCGATGAGGCGGCTCGTCGCGCTGAGACCGTTGCTGCGGCTGCTGGCGGTTGTGGCGTGGTTGCTCCGCGGCCGGCGCGGCTTTGTGCGTCCGTGTCGCCGCTCCGGCCCTCGTTGCCTGCTGCTGTTGCTGCGAGCCGCCTCGGTTTCTCAGCCGCGCCCGCTGGTAGGTGGGATGCTCGGAAACTGGCGGCGCGGATTTGGTTTCCTGCTTTTTCCCGCGCACTTTGTCGAGAGCGGAACGAACCAGACGTTGGATCAGCTTTTTCAAAATAAAATCGGCGCGAGATTTTTTTTAGAAACGCACGCCGGTCAGTAAGAGTTCCGTGTTCGTCTTCGTGGCCTTGATGTGTTCGAGGAGCACTTCCATGCCTTCGAGCGGCGGCAGCTCGGCCAGCTTGCGGCGCAGCAGATGCACGCGCGCCAGCTCGTCGGGATGGTAGAGCAAATCGTCGCGCCGGGTGCCCGATTTCTGGATGTGGATGGCGGGATAGACGCGCTTCTCGACCAGCTCGCGGTCGAGGTGCAACTCCATGTTGCCGGTGCCTTTGAATTCTTCAAAAATCACGTCGTCCATCCGCGAATTCGTCTCCACCAGCGCGGTCGCCAGCACGGTCAGGCTGCCGCCTTCCTCGGTGTTGCGCGCGGCGGAGAAAAACTTCTTCGGCTTGAGCAGCGCCTTGGCCTCGACGCCGCCGCTCATGATGCGGCCTTTGTTCGAGGCCATCGCGTTGTGCCCGCGCGCGAGGCGCGTGATGGAATCGAGCAGGATGACGACGTGCTTGCCGAGTTCAACGAGCCGCTTCGCCCGTTCGCCGACCAGCTCGGAAAGCTGGATGTGCCGCGCCGGCGCTTCGTCGAAGGTCGAGGCAAAAATCTCCGCGTCCACTTCGGTTTTGAAATCGGTGACTTCCTCCGGCCGCTCGTCCACGAGCAGCAGGATGAGGTGAATCTCGGGATACGCCGCGCGGATGGCCTTGGCGATGTGCTTGAGCAAAATCGTCTTGCCCACCCGCGGCGGCGCGACGATCAGCCCGCGCTGGCCGCGGCCGAGCGTGGCGATGAGATCAATCGCGCGCACCGTCGGCTCACGATAAGCGGTGCTCTCCAGGATGATGCGCTCCTTGGGAAACTGCGCGGTGAGCGCGTCAAACGCCTTCGGCGCGGTCCATTGCTCCAGCGGCCGGCCTTCCACCGTGAGCAGCCGGTCGATGGTCATCAACTTTTCGCGGTGCTGCGGCGACGCGCGCAGCGTGCCGCTCAAGAGCTGGCCCGAGCGCAGCCCGTGGGCGCGCATCATTCCCGCCGGAATGAAGACATCCTCGGGACAAGGGACAAAGCTGAAGTCCGGCCAACGGATGATGCCCGCGCCGCCGAGTTCGCCGGAGACTTCGACGACGCCTTCCGCCGTCACGCGCACGCCGCGGGCGAGGGCCGCGCGGGCGATCTCATTGACGAGCGCGTGGCGCGGCCGAGGCGGCGAATTGCGCACATGGAAGAGCGTGGCCAGCGCGTCGAGTTGCGCGGGGCTTTCGCGTTGCAGCGCGTTGAGGTCGAGAGCCTCCGGCAACGGTGACGGCGTGGCGGCGGGAGAAGCGGCTGGCGAGGACATCTCTTCCAGCAATGGGGACTGACTCATGATGAAAAGACTAACGAAGATCGGCGGCGGCAGCGGCGGGCGTTGGCGTCGGAAGACCGAAAGCAGATTGCAAGCCTCTGGCGCAAAGGGCGATTTGGACTTCGAGTCCCGCCAGCACGGCGGACGAGGGCGGCAGGTCGTCGTTCCAAATCAGGTGATCGCAACGGCGGATTTTTTCGAGAAGGTCAAGCTGGCTATCGAGGACTCCACGCGCCACGGCGGCAGGCAGACGGCGCGTTTCGAGGAGCCGGCGCCACTGGGTTGCCGGGCTGCACGCCACGGTGACAACCCGGTCGAGCAACGCCTCCGCGCCGGTTTCATACAGCAGCGGGATTTCGACCAATAACGCCGATTGCGGGTCTTTTTGCAACTCACTTCGTGCCCAATTAGTCCAGCGGGCGCGGATGCGCGGGTGCAGGATGGCTTCCAGCGCCCGCCGGTGCGCCGTGTTCGCGAAGACGAGTTCGCGCAACGTCTCGCGCCGCACCACGCCGGTCTCCGGGTGAAAAACGGCGTCGCCAAACTCGGCGCGCAACGCCGCCAGCGCGTCGGCGTCGTTGTCCAAAATCTCCCGCGCCGCCTCGTCGGAGCTGAAGACCCGCGCGCCCTCACCGAGATGCGCCTGCAACCAACGGGTGACGGTCGATTTGCCGGTGGCAACGCCGCCCGTGATGCCGATGAGAGGCACGGGAGAAGTTGAGAGTTGAGAGTCGGGGAGTTGAGGGCTGGTAGGTCGAGAAATCGCCGTCTGTTTTCTTCCCCTTCTGGCTCTCAACTCTCAACTACCTGCGCTCAACTCAGCTTCACTTCTTCCCCGGAAACAGCGGCAGGGTCGGCGGTTGCACGAAGTCCTCGGGACCCGTAAGCGGCTTGACAACTTCCTCCTCTTCCTCCGTCGAATTGATCGGCTGGCCGGCGGGGTCGATGAGCCGGGCAGTGACGAAGATGATCAAGTTGCGCTTGATGTTCTGATCGATCTTGGAACGGAAGAGTCGGCCCACGAGTGGGATATCGCCGAGCACGGGCACCTTGTCATTGACCTTTTGCACATCCTCGCGCGTCAGGCCGCCGAGGATGACCGTCGAACCGTCATAGACGGAGACGCTCGTGGTGACTTTGCGCACACTGAAGATGGGCTGATTGATGACGTTGTCGGTCAGCACCGTGCGGGTGGAGATGCCCAGGTTGGTGGACACCGTGGCGATCGGGCTGCCGTAGTTGATGAACCCGTCGAAATCGACCACCTGCGGCGAGAGCGTGAGGTCGATGGTGTAACCGTCCGGGCCGATGATCGGCTCCACGTCGAGCGTCACGCCGGTGTTGCGTTTTTCAAACGAAGTCGGCGTCGTCGGCGTGACCGGGAACGCGCCGCCCGTGGAGGAGCCGCCGCCGGTAGCGCTGATGACCGAGGTGCCTTGGTTGCCGAAGGTGCTCGGAATCTGCGGCGGCTGGAACTGCGTCGGATAGATGAACTCGCGGATGATTTCGATGACCGCCTTTTGCCCGCTCTTGGTCGTCACGCGCGGAGCCGAGAGCAGGTCGGTGCCTTTCATCTGATTGAGCGCGCGCACGGCGATCTGGAACTGCGGATCGGTGAGCACGCCGGCGAGATTGAGAACGCTGGACGTGTTGGCCATGCCGCCCGTGGTGCCAGCCAGCAGCGCGTCGATGGCGTTGCCTTGGATGCCAAAGGAACCGCTGCGGGTATTGACGTTCACGTTCTGCGCGTCGGTCGGCGTCGTGATGCCGGGAAGCACGTTGCTGCCGCCGGTGACGAAGAGCTTCTTCGAGCCGGGGATGTTGGAGGTGCCGAGGTTCACGGCGAAGCTCAACTCCTTGAGGTTGGCTTGCGTGATTTCGACAAATTTGCTCTCGATCTCGATCTGCTTGAAGACCTGCGGCGTGTTGTTGGTGATGATCGCCTCGATGAGGTCGATGTTTTCCTGCGTATTGCGCACCACCAGGCGGCTGCCGGCGGCCACGTAGGTCGCGCTGGCGCCGTTCGGGAACGTGACGCCGCTATCCTCGAGGAACTTGTGCGCGTCGGCGCGCTGGATCACGCTGCTGCCCGCGCCGGAGACATCACGCGTGGCGCCGCCGATGCCGCCCGCGCCGCCTCCGCCGCCGCCCGTCGCCGAGCTCGCTCCCTGGGAGAGCGCCGAAGCGCCGAAGCTGCCGACCGAACTGCCAAAGAGACCCGGCGGCACTTTGAACTCGGCTTGAATGAGCGAGGTCGTATCTTCACTCACGGGCACGATGGAGACCGCATACGGCTCGATCTTTACTTTCAACCCAGCCTGCTGGGCGACGTAGCGCAGCGCGGCATCGAGCGGGATGCGCGAGAGCGAGAGCGAGATGCGCGTGTCGGCCGTGGCGACCGGCGCCTGAGGCGCTGCGGCGGCCTCCGTGCCGGGGATGGCCGAGTCGGCGGCCGGACTGGTCGTCGTCGTGCCGGGCGCGCGCGAGCCGGGGGCGCTCAGGCGCAGGACGATGTTCAAGCCTTCGCCGGTCGGGTCGAGCTGCTTGGCTTGCTGACGCAGGAATTCGATGGCGTCGCGGATCGTCGTCTGGCGAAATTCGATGTTGGGAATGATGATCGAGCGCAGCTTGTTGTTGGTCGCCACTGTGCTGCCGACTTCGTCGCGCTGGACGCGTCCGCTGGCGTGCGGGTCGCCCAGGTTGTCGAAGCGCCGGGTCGGCCGTGCCCAGCCGCGCTGGGTTTCTTCCAAGGCGCGGGCGCGGGCTTCGTCGTAGGCGTGCTCGTCGAATTTGAAGCGCGCTTGGTCGATCCTTTCCTCCAGCTTGCGCGCGGCGGTGTTCGTCTTGTCGATGGCGAGGATTTGCTCGCAACGTTTGAAAGCCAGGTCGTAGCGCGCCGTGTCAAAGAATCCCTGCGCCTCGATGAAATACCGCTCGACCTGTTTCACCTTGTCGATGAAGCCGGGCGTGACGGTTTGGTTGTAATATTCGGGGTCGTCGAGCCGGGTGAGCAGGCGCAGGACGACGGGATTATCGGGCGCGTATTGTGGACGCAACACGATGCGGAGCGTCGCTTCGGCGTCGGCGTAGCGGCCTTCGGTGATCCGCTGTTTGGCGAGATCAAGTGAGACATCGATGAATTTCTCCAGCGCACTGACGCGCTTCGCGCCGCCGGAAGGCGAGTCGGTGAGCGAATCGACGGCGAGCTTGTATTCCTTCGCCGCGGTGTCGTAGTCCTTCAGCTCGCGAGCAGCGTCGCCGCGGGCGATGTGCGTGTCGGCGTCGAGGGCCAACGCCTCGCGCCGGGCGCTCTCCCGCGCCACGGTCGTGGTGACGGTCGTGGTGGTGTGGCGCCGGGTCGTGGTATATTGCGTGGAAGTATCCTTATCCTGTCCTAGGGCTGTGCCCGACAGGGTCAGCAGGCAGACGCTGGCCAGGCCAAGCGTGGTGGCAGCAAGTGCGGCGGATGAGCAGCGCTGGCAAGTTGGGGTGAGGAGGGAGTGAGCGAGGATGCGGGGACGGGAGGACATGGCAAAGAGCAAAAACAGGAAGATACGACGTTGGGTGCAAACAGTGGACCAACCACCGCTGACAGCGCGGGGAGCACCGGGACGGCGGCATCGTGTCTAGCCAAAGCGGCTCGCGCCGTCCACGGGAAAAACGCAATTTTTCCAGATTTCCGCAAATAACTGCGAATCAATTAGAGCGGCTAAAAATAGCGCGCTCTCAAGCCGGCTATTTTAAACCCAAAGGCGCATCGAATCAAGATGATTCGATGGTTGGTTACTGCTGGGCAGGCGCCGCGGCCGGCGTGAGCGGCAACTTGAAGACTTTACCGTCGCTCACCCGCGTGATGGTCGCCTCATTGGGCGTCACGTCGGTCAGCCGGTATTTCACGTTGTCTTCCGGCGACAGGGAGAATTCGGCGTTCTTCTTGAGGTGCAATTCCTTGCCGGCGCCCAAGGTATATTGCAGGTGCGCGATGGAGTCGGGGGAGTTGATCTCCTTTTCCTTCGGCAACTCGATGCGCTCCTTCGTCTCGGTGTTTTCCAGCGTCACCACGGAGGTATCGCGCTTAATGCCCACGCTGGGGTCTAGCTCGGATTGTTCCTTGAAATCCACGACCTTGTAGGGCGAGCCGCGCACCATGTCGCCGACCTTGACGAAGAGCGTGCTGGTATCGAGATCGCGCGGGTTGAGCTGGATGGTCTGGCCGACCCGCGCGCTGAACACCAGCCGGAAGGGCCGCTGTTCGAAGCGCCGGAAGTAGAGCTTCACGACGTAGGGCGGGTGCGAATTTTTGTCGGTCGGATCGGTGTTGTTTTGAAACTCCTCGAGGTTGGTGAAGCCGTCGCCGTCCGGGTCGTCGGTGAGGGCGTCGAGCGCGAGCACGTCGAGTTTGTGGTCAAAGAACCACTTGTTGGGGATCGGCGGATGGAGCGGATTCGGGTCGGTAATCGGATCGCTCAATTCCTGGCTCGGGTTGCCGCTGGCGTCGGTGCCGGTTTTGATGATGTAAGGGATCGACGCGAACAGCGGCAGCCGCCGGCCGTCGGGCAGGGGCACCAATTGCCACTGGTCCGGATTCTTCAGCTTCTCGCCCTCCGCCGCCACATGGGCGACATCGACCTCGGGCACCTTGGTGCTGTGGACGACCTGACCTTGCAGGTCTTTGAACGTTTCCTGAAAACTGCGCGCGTTGAGAAACAGGAGCACGGCGCACACGAGCAACCCGAGTGCGGCGAGCGCCAGCAGGAAACGGTCGTAATTCTCTTTGATCCAGGCCATGAACAGGTGGTGGGGAGAGCGGGTGAAACTTGGGAAAGGAAAATCTTACGGCTTGGCGTTTTGCGGTGCGGCGAAGCGGACCGATTCCACGCGCATCGCCACGTCCAGTTGCTCCTGCCCGACGACATAACGCAGCGTCTGACGCTCGGGCAGCGCCGGCTCGGGCACGCCAGGCGCGCGGGACGCTGCCGCCGCGGCGGGCGTCGGCGTGGTGGCGGCAGCGGCGTCACCACCGGCAGTCGCGGCGGTCGGGTTTTCCTCGCGCGCCGGGCCTTTGTCTTTTTCGTTCTTCACCCGCAGGGCGCGCACGAGGTAGAAGGAAGGCGATTTTACCAACTCGTTCATCGCGTTGCGAAACACGTTGGGCGCCGCGTGGAAACGCAGTTCGATGGGATAGGTCGTTACCAACGGCGCGGCGGGCGTCGTCGTCGCAGCGGCAGCAGCGCCGGGACGCCCCGGCTGTCCCGGCCGGCCACCCGCCGCCGCGGCGGGACCGGGCGTGGGTGCCGCGCTCACCTCGCCGCGGGCATTTGGCTCGCCGGGCAGCAGCGCGCGCTGGAACTCGTCAATCTTGCTCACTCGTGCCTGAATTAACAGGCGGGCGATTTCTTCACACTGTTTGAGTTGAAAACCGAGCAGCGGCGTGATGGCCGGCGTGGGCAGGCCGCTTTTATATTGGTCAAAGCCAAGATAAAAATCCGTCGGCAACGCCACGTTGGTCGCGCGCGCGCTGCCGACGATCCGATCGACGGCCTCGCGCAGTTGACCTTGGAACACGGTGGGATCGAGGTTTTCCAGCGGCGGCGAAGTCTCGGTGGCGAGATGGGTTTGCAGCGCCATGACCGCGGCCTTGTATTGTTCGCGCTGACCTTCGAGTAGGCGCAGGCTGCTCTCCTCCGGATAAGGCTGGAGCTTCTGCAGGCGCTGCAATTCCTCCACCTGCACTTTGTATTGTTCGTCGATCTCGGCGTTGCGCGAGCTGGTGCTCGTGATGAGCCAGGTGAGCACACCGGTGCCCACCACCAACACGGCGAGCAGTCCGGCGACAAAGGGGTTTTGACGCAGCCAGTTCATCGGAGATCGATCAAGGGGAAAGGAACAACGTTTGGTTACAGCGGCAGCCGCGCGCCCGGCTTCAGACGCAGGTTCAACTCATATTCATAAGCCCACTCTTTATCGTTCGGTGGCGCGCGATTGATGAGCGTGGCGTTGATGTTTTTCAAGTCCACGTCGAAGAGCGGCGATTTGGCCAGTTCGTTCACGAAATCGACGACCACGCCATCCTTGCTCGGATTCGCCAGATACAAACCTTTGATGTGGAGCGCGTCGATCGCGGGCCGGGCCGGCGCCGTGCTGGCGGGGCCGCCGGGCCGGCCCGATGGGGTTGGCGGCGCGGCGGCGGCAGCGGCATTGGCCGAAACCATGCTGCCGGTGACTGGCCGGGAGGGATCGCCAAACTCCAGCGGCTTATCGTTGCTCGTCGGTTCCAGCAGCGTGATCCAGACAAACTTCTTCGGCAGCCGGGAATTCAGCTCGCTGATGACGCGCGCCCAAAACTGCCGTTCGTCAACCGCGCCAGTCAACGGCGCGGCGCGGGTCGCCAGGGTGACGAGTTCGGTCTTGAGGGCGTTGTTTTTTTTCTCAAAACCTTGCAACTGGTTCACCTTCGCATAGAGCGAGCCGGGCGCCGGGTTGTCCTTGTTGCCGAGCACCTGTTCCTTCACCGCCGCGGAGCGGGCCAGGTAGAGCCACCAGCCCGCCAGGGCGAGCAGGAAGCAAAGCGCGGCGGCGGCGAGGAACGGCCGGCGGGAGCGGAGCTTTTGCGCGCGCACCACGCTGGAGGGCCGCAGGTTCAGCTCCATCGGGCAGTGCGACACGCCGCGCAACGCGAGGCCGACGAGTTCACCCATCTGGTGCGCCTGATGGCCGGCTTGTTCCAAGGGAACGCGCGAGGCGACGGCGACGTTGCGCAGCGGGTTGAAGAACTCGATGGGCAGCGAGAATTTCTCGCCGAAAAACTCGCGCGTGTAGGGCAGGTTGGCCGTGCCGCCGCAGAGGAAGATGCGCTGCGGCTGGCTGCCGCCCTGCTGGGCGCGATAGAAATTGATCGAGCGCGAGATGTCGGAGTGCAGCCGCGTCATCGTGTTGCGGATGACCTTGGCGGCCCGGGCGGTGTCGGGGTTGCTGTCCTCGGCGTAGGCGCCGCCGAGACCGATGTAGCCTTTCTCCTTCTTGCGCGCTTCGGCGGCGGTGAACGGTTCGCCGAATTCCTTGGCCAGCGCCTGCGTGATCGAGTTGCCGCCGATGGTGATGGAACGGGAGAAAACCTTGCCCGGCTCGATGAAGATCAGGTTCGTCGTGCGGGCGCCGAGGTCGATGAGCAGGGAGCAGCCCGTGAGGTCGGCGTAGGAATAGCGGAACGCGTTGTAGAGCGCCATCGGCGCGGCATCGACGATGGACGTGCGGTAACCGGCGCTCTCGACCGTGTCGTTGAGTTCGTCGAGCAGGTCGGCCTTGATGGCGACGAGCACGACATCGACCTGCGGGTTGGTGTCGTGCTTGGGGCCGCCGCTGCCGACGAGCTGGTAGTCCCAGACCACTTCGTCGATGGGGAAGGGCACGTTCTGCTGCGCCTCGAAGCCGATGATCTGCTCGACTTTTTCCTCCGCGATGGTCGGCAATTTGACGAAGCGGGCGAAGAGGTTTTGCCCGCTGATGGCGTAAAAGATCGGCGCGCCGCTCTTGATTTTCAGCGCGTCCTTCAGCTCGCTCACCGCCAGCCGCGTCTGCGGCAGCCGGGCGCTCTCCGCCGCGGGGTCGGAGAGGATTTCGTTGAGCCGGTAATTTTGCAGGCTCAGGCCGCCGCCATCCGCGCGGAGAAATTCGGCCAGGCCGATGGTTTGCGTGCCGAGGTTCAGGCAGAGGATGCGAGCGGGGGAGGCCATCAGCGGGGAGAAAAGTGCGAGTTTTCTGGAAATGCTCCGTTTAGCTTTTAGCGCGGGGAAGCCGGCTTGATCACTTCATAACGGTCCCAATAGAGCGGCGCAAAGGGCGTCTGCGATTTGTTCAGCAAAAATCCGGTGATCTGCTGAAAAGCGGAGTTGCCAAGCGGTGGGCCGGGCTTGACCTGCCGGATGGCGAGCGGCTGGCCGACGCCGGGCTTGGTGAGCTGCACCTCGATGTTCGTGATGTCGGAGGTGACGAATGGCTTGTTGCCTTCGAGCAACTGGAGGCTGCGCGGCGAGACATACATCACGGAATAAAGCTGCTGCCCGCCGAGCACGTCGGTATGCGTGACCTCGCCGGTGAGCAGCTTGTTGCCACCCACGAGCACGAAGTAGCGCACGGTCAGATCGGAGGCGCCGAGGGCGGGCAGTTGGCCGGGCGGCATCGGCGGCAGCGCCGGAGCGGAGAATTGCACCTCGATCTCCAGCCACTTTTGCACCTGCGCGCCCTTGTTTGCGCCGCCGTTCAAGGAGTAATCCGGCGTCGGCGGCTGGCTGACGTTGATGGCGCTGATGCCGTAGTTACTTCCCCGTGTCTGCGCCTGGGCACGCTCGGCCGTTGAGAGCAGGAACGCCAGCGTCAGCCACGCCAGCAGCGCCAAGAAGACGCCGCCGCGGCGCTGCCGGTGGAAGATCGGGGAAGCCAGTCGGGACAACAACGGTGACTTGTTCATGAAGCCAAACAACGGAAAGGGAAAAACGTCCACGCCGCCGGAACATGAGGCTCGGGGAAGCCGGCCAGCCCGCGCGAGGTGTGTGAAACTATGCGGCGTTGAAAAAGTTGTCGATGAGAAAACGCGGCAAAAATTTGCGCCGGTCGCCGCCAGCCGGTTTATCAGTCGATCTGGCTGCGGAAATACTCGATCGTCAGCCGGATGCCTTCGTCGAAATCGACCCGCGGCTCCCAGCCGAGCAAGGTCCGCGCGCGGGTGATGTCGGGCTGGCGCACTTTAGGGTCATCGACCGGCAGCGGCCGGTGCTCGATGGGCGAATGGGAGCCGATGATCTTTTGCACCGATTGCGCGAATTGCAGGATCGTCATCTCGCGCGGGTTGCCGATGTTCACCGGCTCGTGAAAATCGCTCTGGCTGAGTTTGAAAATGCCGTCGATGAGGTCCGAGCAAAAGCAGAACGACCGCGTCTGCGAGCCGTCGCCAAACACCGTCAGCGGCTCGCCGCGCAACGCCTGGC
>JAFAXH010000072.1 GCA_019241085.1 Verrucomicrobiota bacterium
GGCGCGGCGCTACGTGGAGAGTTTCGAGCGCGCGCGCAGCGAGCACGCGAGCCGGGCGCGGCAGCCGGTGGCGTTGCGCACTTTTGATTCCAAGGAATACCAGCTCCCGGCGTTGAAGCTCGACCATCTGCTGGCGCTGACAGATTCCACCGGGCTGTTCCAGCACGCCGTCTATACCGTGCCGAATTGGAACGAAGGCTATTGCACCGACGACAACGCGCGCGGCTACATTCTCACCACATTGCTCGAACAGGATCAGTTGCTCGACGCGGCGCTCAGCGCGGAAGTGCAGCGGCTCACGCGCACGTTTTTCGCGTTCCTCTGGCACTCGTATAATCCGGCGACCGGCCGCTTCCGCAATTTCATGGGCTACGACCGCCACTGGCTCGAAGATTCCGGCAGCGAGGATTCACACGGCCGGGCGCTCTGGGCGATCGGCACCGCGCTCGGGCGCTCCACCAACCACGGCCACCAGCAGCTCGCCGGCCGGCTCTTCGAGCAAGCCTTGCCGGCGGTGCATGAATTCACCAGCCCGCGGGCGTGGGCGTTCACGATCCTCGCGGTCCACGAATATCTGCGCCGCTACGCCGGCGACCGCGAGGCCAACGGCGTGCGCGAATCGCTCACGCAAAAACTCCTCGACCTCTACGAGGACAACGCGCAAAGCCCCGACTGGCCGTGGTTTGAAAATTCGCTCACCTACGACAACGCCCGGCTCTCGCATGCGCTGATCCTCACCGGACATTGGACGGCGCAGCACGATGTCTTTGAGATCGGTCTGAAAACGTTGCTCTGGCTGGTAGAAATCCAGACCGCGCCCAGCGGCTGCTTTTCACCCGTCGGCTCCAATGGTTTTTACCGGCGCGGCGGCGTGCGCGCCCGGTTTGACCAGCAGCCCATCGAGGCGAGCGCGATGGTCAGCGCGTGTCTCGAAGCGCACCGGCTCACCGGTGAGGCCGCGTGGCTCCAGCGGGCGCAGCGGATTTTTGAGTGGTTCCTCGGACGCAATGATCTCAGCCAGCCTCTCTACGACGCCACGACCGGCGGCTGTCACGACGGGCTGCACCCGGATCGGGTGAATAGCAACGAGGGCGCCGAGAGCACGCTGGCCTTTCACCTCGCGCTGGCGGAGCTGCGCCTCGCCAACGAGGCTGCGTCGCCCGAGGCCGTTGCGACCGAAATGAAATCGCCGGCCGATCAAGCGGCGTGAGAGCAGAATGGCAGAAGTTCCAAGCTCGAAGTTCTAAGCTCTAAACAAGCTCAAAGCTCGAAGCTCAAGACAACGCGCACGGTAATGTCGATTTTGAACTTGGAATTTTGACCTTGTTTAGAGCTTGGAGCTTGGAACTTAGAACTTTCCTCACCGATGCTTACCACTCCCATCGCCGCCGAGCGCACGCGCGTCCGGTTCCTGCCGGATAGTTCGCGCGTGTTGCTGCGGCCCTTTGTGCCGGGCGTGGACGCGCGCTTTGTCAAAATCATCCGTCGCGTCCTGCAACTCCCCGACGCCGAAGTGCGCCGGCTGCTCACCGAGGTGCTCGATGAATTTGCCGGCCGGCACTTGCAGACGCAGCGCGTGCTGGAAAACAACTACCAGCGCGTGGCCCGCTTCGTTCCCCGGGATGCGCCGCCGCTCGACCGCGGCAGGCAGTTGCTCCTCGGCGCGTATTTCACCCATGAATATGCGCTCGAGAGCGCCGCGCTGTTCAATCCCTCCATCGTCGCGCACCCGGACCAGAGCGGCTTGCCGCCGGGCGCGTTGCGTTTTGTGATGAGCCTGCGCGCGACGGGCGAGGGGCACATTTCTTCCATCGAATTCCGTGGCGGCGTGCTCACGCGGGAAAACGAAATCATCATTGATCCGGTCAACCGCTTCGTCAGTGCGCCGGAGATTCTTTCCGATCCGACTTACGACAAGCCGGTGTTTCGACGCAAGCTCGCGGAAATGGGTTTTCAAGATTCCGTGCGCGACATTCTCGCCCCGCTCGCCGAGGTTTTCACGGCGCACGAACTCAACGCCTCGCTCGCCGCCCATCGCAAGCGGCTCGGCAACCGGCACGGCGTGAATCAGCGGCGCACCTTGGAGAGCGTCGCCTGGCTGGCGCGGTCGAACTACGAGCTGCAATTTCAAGAAGACCTGCCGCTGAGCGAGCGCATCATTTTCCCCGTGTCGGACAACGAGAGCAACGGCATCGAGGATGCCCGCTTCGTGCGCTTCGTCGAGGACGACGGCTCGGTGATTTATTACGCGACTTACACCGCCTACAACGGCCGCGTGATCCTGCCGATGCTCCTGCGCACGCCGGATTTCAAGAGTTTCAAAATCAACACGCTCAACGGCCGGGCCGTGCAGAACAAAGGCATGGCGATGTTCCCGCGACGGATCAACGGCCACTACGCGATGATCTCGCGGCAGGACAACGAGAACTTGTTCCTCATGTATTCCGACCATCCGTATTTTTGGGAAGACACGATCCCCTTACAGCAGCCGGCCGAGCCGTGGGAATACATCCAACTCGGCAACTGCGGCTCGCCCATCGAAACGCCCGAAGGCTGGTTGTTATTAACTCATGGCGTCGGCGCGATGCGCAAGTATTGCATCGGCGCGATGCTGCTCGATTTGCAAGACCCCTCGCGCGTGCTCGGCCGCCTGCGCCAGCCGTTGCTCAAACCCAACGCCAACGAGCGCGAAGGCTATGTGCCCAACGTCGTTTACACCTGCGGCGCGCTCGTTCACGAGGGCAGGCTCATCATGCCCTACGCGATGAGCGACAGCGCCAGCTCGGTCGCCATCGTGCAACTCGACGAGCTGCTCGCGCACCTGCGCGCGGACGGACCGTGAGACGAAGGCGGAAGGCGGAGGGCGGAAAAGTTGAGAGGTAGAATGGTTGGGACGCCTTGGCGTGGCGTCCGTAGAATCTTGGGATGTAGGTGGACGATTTCCGACAGTAGCGCAGTTTGATTTTTTGGTGGCGGTGTTCCGCGGGTAGGGCGGGCATCTTGCCTGCCGTGTTCCGCATCTCGCGGAACACACAACCGTCGAGCGAAAGAGCGTGTCTTCCATCCATGCGGCTGCACCGGGCGAGGACGCCCGGTGCGGCAGGCGTGACGCCCACCCTGCCCGCGGAACATCAACCGCGCCTTGCAAATTGAGCCACTACCCGATTCCCTGCTCAAGCGGCATAAAAAAAACTCCCGGACGCCTCGGCGAGGCGTCCCTGCCCGTGGCACACGCGGGCGCGGGCGCTCCCCGAGGCGTGCAGCGATGTCATGAGCAGCGGCAGAGGATCGCCGGGCAGGTGCAGTTCCCCGGCGAGCATGTGCGGAGCGCGGATGAGCGTGTGCAGACACTCATTCGCATGTGCAGACGGCAGAAAAGCATGTGCAGCAGGCAGACGAGCGTGTGCAGCCGATCCACCCGCGCGTGCAGACCGCCCTCCGCACGGTGCAGCGCGCGGATTCTTGTGTTCTTCACCCGTTTTTGACTTGTCACGCGTGATTAACGACCCTACCCTGCACCGCGAGACCGGATCGTATTCCACTCACACGCAACCCTATCCGCAGCCCCGGTCGCCTGCTGGCGCCTTCCTACCATCCATTGCCATGACCAAACGTGAAACCAACCGCCGCGACATGTTCCGCCGCGTCGCAAAGTTCGGCGCCGACCGCCCGGCGAAATTCCCCGCCGCCAAGCTCAGCGGCAAATCCTTCGCCGCCGTGGCCGCCGCCGCGGACACGCTCGACGCCGCCGAGAAAGGCCAGGTGACGGGCAGCGGCTCCCAGCAATCCGCCACGGCCAATGCCGCCACGCTTACCGACGCCCTGCGCCTCGACATCCTCAAAGTCGTCCGCACCGCGCGCGCCGTCGCTCTCGACGAGCCGGGCTTCGAGAAGGAGTTTTTGCCGCCCGATGACAACAGCGTGGCCACCCTCCTCGCCACAGCCCGCGCGTTCATCGAGAAGCTCAACGATGCCGACACGTTGAAGAAATTCACCGACCACGACTTTGACGCCACGACCATTCTTGACCGGATGGAAGTCAACGCCGACGACCTCGCCGCCGCCGGCACCGATCAAGACACCGGCAGCAGCGGCCACGTCACCGCCACCCAGGCCGCGCACCGCGCCGTGCAGAGCGGCATGAAAGCCTGCCTGCGGCTCGACGCCATCGTGGACAACGTGCTCGGAGATGACCCCGACGAAATAGCCCGCTGGCACCAAGCCCGCCACACCCTGCGCGAACCAGCCAGAAAGAAGCGCGCCGCGAGCAAGAAAACCACGAGCAACGGCGGCAGCAGCCAGAGTGAGGGGAGCACTACGGAGAAGCCGTCAGCGTGAGCGATGGAGTGAGGCAGAGAAACCGCCGTCTGTTTCGGAAATAGCCAGAAGCAGCTTCCGTTTTATCCTGCACTTTTGCAGCCATCTCGGATTAGGCGGCAAATAGAAGGGATAATCCGCTTGCCCCGAGGGAACCACCCAGAACAGGCTGCAAGTTACGTAGCTGATAACATAGTTAGGCCACTTTGCCCTCAACATTATTCCAAACACCAACCTAAAGACCTGATATGGAGAAATTCTGGAAAGCTGCTCTCGGCGTCGCCGGCATCGGTGCGGTAGGCATGTTTGTTTTGTGGTCGCTCTACAAAGATTGGCTTAAGCTCCCTTACTTTGTTCCGATCAATCAGGATCAGACGTTTCAGTTATTTCGGTATTTTCTTTTCCTGACGTTTGGTGCGGGGGCTCTTTGCATCGGGGCATATGTTTACGTCCACGGAAGACGCGATTCGGCGAGCGGCGGCCGCTATGTCCCCCAACGCAAAGCGGAACTGAGACTACCCGATGGCTCTCGATTCACAGATGCGCAGTTTGACGCATACGAAGACGTATGGGTATCGCTGCAAGACTTGAACGATGCAGGCGAAGCGCTCTGGGATGCGGCTTCCAAGCCGAACCTAGAGCGCTTTGCAAATTGCCTCAAAGACACACGCAGAAAGGCCGCTTCGGCTGGCATCTTTTTCCAGCAGGCCGATTATACCGAACTCCAGTCTCTACTTCAGCATTTCATTAGCTTCTACGACGGCAAGCAAGATTTGTTCGAGTTTCTGGAAGAGAATCCACAAGTAATTGTCCCCGATGGCCCTCCCTTAGATTCCTTTGTTGTCGAGCAGATCAAAGCCAATAAGAAGCACATGACGCGTTATACAAATCTGCTAAAGAAGCTAAGGACGACATACCATGACCGGCTTGCACCCAAAACGAACGTGGCCTAACCATGCGCTGTAGCGAAGCGCTCCGCACGTCACGGCACCTGCTTCCGCCGCCGCCTTGCCGCCTACCATGCAGGTGCCGCGCCGTGCTCCGCGGTCGCTGAGCTTTGGGTCGTTAGGTCACTCGCTGAATCTTGACCAAACGCGCCAAAAGTCGCATCTTTGTCGGTATGAATTGGGTGGAACGAATCACTGTGGAACCAAACATTTGCCACGGCAAAGCCTGCATTCGAGGCACGCGCGTCATGGTGTCGGTTGTCCTTGACAATCTGGCCGCAGGACTCAGCTCCGCCGAAATCGTCCGCAGCTACCCGTCGCTTCAACCGGACGATGTTGCCGCCGCGATGGCTTACGCAGCCGAGCTTGCTCGGGAGCGCGTTGTCACCACGCCACTTGGAGTGGCGGCGTGAAGTTCAAGTTCGATGAGAACCTCCCCTCGGATTTGGGCGCTTTGCTCCGTGCCGACGGGCAGGATGCCCATTCGGTGCACGACGAAGATTTGCGCGGCGCTGACGACTCATCCATTGCCAAGGTCTGTCAGGCGGAGCAGCGGATTCTCATCACCCTCGATCTCGATTTCGCCGACATCACGACCTACCCGCCGCAAGATTACCACGGCATCATCGTCCTGCGGTTGGTGCGCCAAGACCGCGACACGGTGCTCGCGATGATTCCTCGTATTCTTGCGCTGCTGCGGACAGAGACCATCGCGCAGC
>JAFAXH010000078.1 GCA_019241085.1 Verrucomicrobiota bacterium
GAAACGTCGTGCTGCCGAACGTGGCGATCCGTCCGCGCGGGGCCACGATCAAGCGAGTGTTTTCTAGTGCGTAGGCGAAATCGTCAGCCGAAGGCGGGTGCTGCATCCGATGCGGAGCGTAACCGGCTTTGGAAGGCTCAGCAACGGCAAACCCGCTTCACTCCGCGCGCTCATTATTGTGGCGCGCATCCGCACGCAGACGCGGAATGGTTCCAAAAAATAGATCGGGGAGGGTCTGCGTCACCGTGGACCCTCCCCGAAAGCTAACTCCAGCCGTCCGCGCCAGCGCGTGCGGAACCTCAGGCTTTATTGGATTTTTCTTCGACGTATTTGATCACGTCGCCCACGGTCTGCAGCTTCTCGGCGTCCTCGTCGGGCACTTCGATGGAAAATTCCTCCTCGAAAGCCATGACCAGCTCGACAGTGTCGAGCGAATCGGCGCCGAGGTCTTCGATGAAAGAAGCCGTCGGAGTGACTTGCTCGGGGTTAACACCGAGCTGTTCGACGATGATGTTCTTGACTTTTTCTTCGACGGTTTTGTCTGCCATAAGACGGTGGGAAAGAGATGAATAAACGGATCGAGCCTTGCGGAACGCTCTACCCGCCGCGGCATTGCGGCAGGCGATCCACGCCAGCGGCTCCATGCCGGCGGTGAATTGCTGTTCTGTAATGAGCAAGCCGGCATTGCGCAACAAATAATTTTGCCTCTTCCATCCATGCGCGACCCTGGCGAGACACAGGCCGATGCCCTTGCACCTGCCGAGCCGCGGTGGGATGTTCCGACGTTCCGTTTTCGCTTACGCCGATTTTGCGGATAGACGGGTCCGACCGTGTTTCCATATCCCCAGCCCTGACTTGGCGCAACGCGCGCCCATCCCCGTTTTCCGCACTTTCCCGCAGTCGGCAATGATCGGCTGCCGCGCCCTCCCCTGCGTCATGATTGATCCCCAAGAAGAAACCGTCACGCCCGCGTTCAACCTCGATGAGCTGAAGCTCATGCCTGCCTGGATGAAAGAAGAACCGGCCGGCCAGGCCGCCTCACCGTCGCGGGAAGATCGCAGCGGCCCGGCGCGGGGCGAAGCGCCTCGGGAACCGCGGCGCGACGCGGGAGGTTTTCGTCCCCGACCGGCGGGTGGCGGCGACCGTTTCGAGCGCCGCGGGCCGCGCCCCGACAGAGGAGGCAACGGACCGCGCGGTGACCGCTCTCCCAGATCGGGAGGACGCGCACGCGATAACCGCCGTGGCGATGACCGCGGTTTCGCGCCCCGCCCGCCAGCGGCTCCTCCGGTGCAACCGGCGGCAGTGCGGGTGGATTTTCTGCCTGACCCGCGCGGTCTCGCGAGCATCGCGAAACAAATCCGAGCGTCGCACCTGGCTTATCCCTTGTTTGGCATGGCGCGGATGTTTCTCAGCCGCCCGGAACGTCATTGGGTGCGGTTGAGCGTCGTTCCCGGTGCCAACGGCAACGCGCCGCAGCAGTTGTTTCAACTCGGTGAAAACGGCCCGGTCGCTCTGGAGCGTGCGACGTTGGAAAAGATCGCGTTTGACCGTTTCCGCGATCAATACTACGCGACGGAAACGGTGCAGAAAGAACCACCGAAGGGCAACTTCACCAACGTGGCGCGCGAGCGCAACACTGGCACGCTGCTGGGACCGACGAATCATCACGCCTACCAGACCAACCTGCGCTCGCTCTATGAGTCGCGCTTTAGCCGACGCATGAGCTTCGAGCAGTTTCGCAACGGGGTTGAAGTCGTGAGTGATCCCGCGCTCGTCGAACGCTGGAAGGAAGAAACACGCACGACCACGGTGTTCACCTTGCGCCCGCCGCCGACCGAGACGGAGACCCCCGCACCGGCTATCCCGACGGCGGCGCCGGTGGCCACATATGCCACGACCGACGACCCACCGGCTGCTGAGACAATCGCCGGGACGCCATCGCTGCAAACCGTTGCGGAAGCATCCGCCAGCGAGCCACCGACAGAAATGTCCGAAGCAAGCCCGTCCACTCCGACCAGGCAGCCGACGCAGCTTGTTGAGAACGCGACCCCGCCCGCCCCGTCGCCGACGGCCGTGATTATCGGTTCGCTCGCCGATGCGCGCGCGCACTTTCGGCAGCATTATTTTGATGCGCTGGTGCGCAGCGGCACGACCTTCGAGTTGCCCGGCGAAACGGCGCGCTCCCTGCCTGAACCTTCGTTGTTGCTGGCAATCCGGCTGGCTCACGACAGTGAGGTTAAGTATCCCGGCGGACTGGTGCAGCCTTTGCGGGCGGGCTTGCAAAACGCCAACCTCCAAATTTTCAAGCATCGCAAGCGAGTGGTGTATGTCTCCGCCGCACGTCCGACATCATTCAAAGGCGGCGACGGCGCGGTGTCGGAAAACGTCGCTGCGATCCTGGACTTCATCGCGCAACATCCGCTTTGCACCCGCAAGGATTTGGCGGAGAAAATTCTCCCTCGCCATGCCGCCACGGAAGCGCCCGGCGGCGTGCCATCATCGCCCGTCGTGGAAGAGACAGATGCCACCACGGAAGCTCCCGTCCAGACTTCCTCGGCGACGGCCGCCGCGGACGAAAATCAGCACGTTGCCGCCGATGCAGCGCCGCTCGTAAAAGCCAAGGCTGCGCTCGCCGCCGATTTGCGTTACCTCGTGCAAGCCGGGCACGTCATCGAATTCCACAACGGCACCATCGATTTGCCGTTGTCCCCGAAGCCGAAGGAAACGCCGCTTGCGCCAGCGGCTCCGAACGCGGCTCCAGCTCGGACTGCCGCATCTTCCGAAGCGTCCATTTCGCCTGCTTTGTCGAATACCGAGAGCACATCCGAA
Source organism: Verrucomicrobiota bacterium (assembly GCA_019241085.1). Taxonomy (GTDB): domain Bacteria; phylum Verrucomicrobiota; class Verrucomicrobiia; order Chthoniobacterales; family SZAS-18; genus JAFAXH01. The sequence goes on from JAFAXH010000078.1 coordinate 2,830, forward strand.
GCAGCCCAGCCGCCAGCGCCAACCGCTGAGGTTTCCGAACTCTCCCAATCGGCCTCCAACCCTGAGCATCTCGACGAAGCGCCGCCGACGAACGCATGAGCTTGTTAAATCAAAATCTTGATCGGGGCGGACGCGTGGCGCGGCTCTTTGCCGGGTTCGTGATCCTGCTCGCGGCGTTGCTCTTGTTTTTGCAGGAGTTCCCCGTTTGGGTAGTCGCACTGGCTGCTTTCGGGGGCGCGTTTTGCATCTTCCAAGCCTTGACGGGCTGGTGCTGGTTGCGAGCGCTGGGGATCAGGACTTGGTGCTGACGGCGCTAGCGGACAAAGGGCAGTCCGATGTTCCAGCGTGGCTGCGACGATGGCCGACCACTGCGTTTACCGGCGTTCCGTCGTGCTGCCCGCGACTCCGGAGGCGGTCTTCCGTTTTCACGAAGACCCGCACAACATCCCGAAGATTTCGCCCGCGTTTCAACGGACCATTATTGGCCACGCCAACGCGGAGGCGCGCGTGGGTGAAACGTTTGCCATCGAAGTGCGTCTTTTCGGCGTGCTCACCTTGCGCTGGCTCGGATTTTGGGAAGAAATCGTGCCCGGCCGTTTGCTCGTGGATGGCGCGTGCCAAGCGCCGTTTGCCTATTGGCGGCACCGGCACGAATTCGCGCCGGTCGGTGCGGCGCAAACGCGGATGAACGATCAGGTTACCTATCGCTATCCCGGCGGCTGGCTGGGATACTTTTTCGGCGCCACGCTGGGTCGGCTGCACATGGCGCTGATGTTTGCCGACCGGCACCGCCGGACCCGCCGGTATTTCCAGCAGCAATCCCAAGCGTCACCACGCTGATCGCCGCGTGGCGGGACAGCGAGGTTTTACGCCGAAAAAAACTTCACAACCAAGTCCTTGCGGCGGTAAAGATTGTGACGACCGAGCCGGCCGGGCCGATGCGGTCCACCTCGCGCAGAATCATGGCCAACTACAAAGCCTCGCAAAAACTCACCGGCTGGAAACAACATCGCTGCGCCGGTTGCGGCGCGGTCTATCGTTATGTGTTCAACCGGTCTCTCACCGCGACCGCGCGCTCGCCCGCGAATGCTCAGGCCGCGCTGAGCAAGCTGGTCGCCCGCGCCATGCAGACCGGCGTGGACTCCCGGCCCTGCCCGCATTGCGGCGTGATCCAGCCCGACATGGTCGCCGCCCACCGGCGCGGTCGATTCAACCTTTGGTTGTGGCTGATTCTCCTGGGGTTTTCCACCCTTGCAATTGTGGGTCTTTCGCAAGGCGTTAATCTCCCGACGCTCATCACGGTGGCGACCCTGTTCGGCCTGGTCTCCGCTGCCGCCCTGGCTTGGATTGGCTCACGCAATCCCAACCGTGATCTCGACGCCAATCTGCGCTCCGCGGGTTCCCTGCTCTCGGCCGGCACGCTCGGGCTGGATCAGCCGGGCGTTCCCGACCTGGCCCGACGCGGCCCGATGCTGCCGGGCCTCGGGTTGCTCGCGCCGTTGTTCCTGGGTTTCGGCGTGATCGCGCTGCCGCTGGCTGAGGTCCAGCGCACGGTGGCGCGCTGGCCGTTGAATCCGCGATTTTATCCGCCGGTTGCCGGACCGGGTGATCAGACGACCATTTATTTGCCGGAGAAAATTCACAGCGTCAAAGGCTACTGGAACGGCGAGCCGCGCGTGGTCGCCAGGAACGCCGCCGCGCTGGGCTTGCGCGCGCCGGAGATTGCCGCCGTTTCGAGCAAGGATTCCTGGGGCGGCACCATCTCCGCCAAATCGAGTCAGAAGGATAACACCAGCACACCTTGGACGACGCTGACCTTGCCCACGGAGCCGGCCACGCTCCCCGGCAAAACGGCGCAACTCGTCATCGACCTGAGCGTGACTTATCCGCAACTCGTCGGCGACCGCACATCCTGGCAAACGATGCGCCAAACCATGCACACCGACGCCGATCTCACGCTCGCGCCCGCGCACGCCGGGGCGCTTTATTGGAACCTTTGGTTTTACGGCCTGCTCGTCGGCAGCCTGCTCCTGCTGGGAGCGGTTTTATTGTTAAAGAGCGGCGTGCGCGCGCATCCCAGCCGGAACACGCAACTCGGCATGTTGCCGCTCGCCCCGGGCGTCCCGCCGGTCGCGCCCACGGCCAGCGTGCCTCCGCCGATGATGCCGCAGCCACCGCCACCGCCGATGATGCCGCCTCCCTTGCCACCGCGCTGACGCGCCGCGCGTGGGGTCTTCAAATCTCGTCGAAGAGCACGACGCGTTGCCCATCCGCGGCATCCCCGTTTTCACGCGCCGCGTGGGCTTGGATGATCGCCAGAAAGTGACCGAGATAACGCTCAGCTTTCACTTCGCCTACGCCCCGGATACGACGCGCCGCTTCCTGATTTTGCGGTTTCAAGCTGGCAAAGCTCTTGAGCGTGTCGTCGGGAAAAATCGTGTAAGCGGGCAGGTTGCGTTCGCGCGCTAGCTCGAAGCGTTTCTTTTTCAAAGCTGAAAATAATGCGGCGTCGAGGTTGCCGATCTCCACCTCGGTCGCCGCGGCTTTTTGGCCGAGCCGGGATTTTGTGTGACCGCCCTTCTCGCGCGTGCTGGCGGAGTTTGCGCCGGAGCCGCGCTCCGGCCACGAAAGCTCGGGCTGCGCTTTGCCGCGCATCACTTCTTCGCCTTGCTCCGTCAACGTCAGCAACTGATAGACGCTGCCGTTGAAACCCGTGCGCTGTTCTTGCGCGACGAGTCCAGCGGCAAGCAATTCGCGAAATAATTCGTTCACGTAGCTCGTTCCCTCGTCCTTCAAAATGCCGTGCGTCGAGAGTTGGTCCAGACCAGCGCTGACGACTTCCTGCGAGCGGCTGCCGAGCAGCATCTGGATAATTTTCCCGCGTCCAAAACGCGCCTGCCAGCCGCCTTCGCTCGAGCGCCCGAGCGTGCGCGCGACGCCCGCGAGCGCCTTGCGCACGAGCGTCACTTCCTCCTCGCTGCCCGCCCGCCTGCCGTAGCGCGTGTGATCGGCGCAGATGTCGCAGTTGCCGCAACGCTGCGGTTCGCGTTCACCGAAATAGCGCAGGATCGCTTCCTGCCGGCAGAGTTTTCCATAGACCAGCTCCAGCATCGTCTTGAGCTTCGCCCGGTCACGGCGTTCCTTTTCCTCCAACCCGGCCCAATCCAGCCGCACGTCGTGCCGGCGCGCGTCCGGCCGCAGGATGCGCGTGCCGCGCACCCGCTCGCCCGCGAGGTCGAAGCGGTCGATGTAATCGGCCCGGTGCAGAATGCTCAACGCGCTGGATACCGCCATGTCGTTGCCGCCGGCGTTGCTCTCGCCCAGCGCGTCGTTCACCCGCGCGGCGATCTCGCGGATGGGCAGCGTGACTTCGTGCGCGTCGTTCGCCGCGCGACGCAAGACTTCAAAAGTTTGCAGGATCGTCTCGCGGCTCGGGTTCGCGCCTTCGATGAAAAATTCCTGCACCTTGGTGTCGGCGTAATTGAAATACAATTCGCAGACGCTCGGCTCGCCGTCGCGTCCCGCGCGCCCGGCTTCCTGATAATACGCCTCGACGCTGCCGGGCACCTCGAAGTGCGCGACGAACCGGATGTCGGACCGGTCGATGCCCATGCCGAAGGCGTTCGTCGCCACGGCGACATCGGCCTTCTTGGAAATGAAAAGATTCTGCGCCAGCTCACGCTCGGCATCGCTCAGGCCGCCGTGATAAGCGATGAGCTTGACGCCCCAGCCCGCGAGCGTCGCCGCGACGGCTTCCACGCGTTTGCGCGTGGCGCAATACACGATGCCCGTGCGCTGCTCGTGGATCAGCGCGCGCAGCCGCTCGAATTTCTGCGTCTCGCGCTCGACGTGATGGATGGCAAGGCGCAAATTCGGCCGCGCAAAACCGGCGACAAATTCGCGTGGCTCGCGCATTTTCAATTGCGCCAAAATATCCGCCCGCACCTCGGGCGTGGCGGTCGCCGTGAACGCCGCCACCTGCGGCCGGCCAAGCTGTTCGAGCACCTGGCCGAGTCGGAAATAATCGGGACGAAAATCGTGACCCCACTGCGAAATGCAGTGCGCCTCGTCAATGGCGAACAGCGAAATCGTCGCCCGCCCCAGCGCTTCCAAAAACGCGCGGTGCCGGAAGCGTTCGGGCGCAATGTAAACGAGCTTGAACTCTCCGGCGGCCAGCCGTTGGATGCGCGCGGTTTGTTCGGCGGGTGACAAAGAGGAGTTGATGAGCGTGGCCGCGATGCCACGGCGTTCCAGCGCATCGACCTGATCTTTCATCAGCGCGATGAGCGGCGAAACGACGATCGTGACGCCATCCATCGCCAGCGCCGGGAGCTGGTAGCAGAGCGATTTGCCGCCGCCGGTGGGCATCACCACCAACGCATCGTCGCCCTTCAGGATGGCGTTGACCACCTCCTCCTGCGCGTCGAGAAACTCGCGAAAACCGAAGTGTTTTTCGAGCAGCGCCTTGGGAGTCATCGGATGAACACCAACCTGCCACCGCGCCTCCCGGCTCGCAAGGTTGGTGGATCGCGCGCTCCGTCGCGCGATGATTCGGCGCATTAGCGCCCATTTGTTTTTTTCAGTCAGGCAGCTTCGCTGCTACCCATCGCGCGACGGAGCGCGCGATCCACCGCACGACGGAGCTACTCCTCGCCAAAACCGAGCAAATCCAAGATGCGCTGCAAATCGTCGGTGCCGTAATACTCGATTTCCAGCGTCCCTTTTTTCTCGCCGTGCCGGAGCGCGACGTGCGTTTGCAATCGCTCGCGCAGCCGTGTCTCCACCTGTCTCAACGCCGGCGGCAGCGCGCCGCCATTTTCGTCGCTCCCCTCCCCGAGCCGCGCGCCGCCCGCCGCACGCCGGCTGCCCGGTCCGCCATTCTCCTGTCCGCCGGTGCCCGCAGCAGACGCGCGCGCGAGATGCGTGGCGATGAGTTTTTCCGCTGATCGCACCGTGCTGCCTTGGCGGATCAATTGCTCGGCCAAGGCGCGCTGTTCCTCCGGATTTTTTACCGCGAGCAATACCTTGGCGTGCCCCACACTGATGCGCTCCTGCGTCAGCCAGCCTTGCACCTGCCCGTCGAGATCAAGCAGCCGCATGGCGTTGGCCACCGTCGCGCGGTTTTTGCCCACCTTCTTCGCGATGTCCTCCTGCTTCAGTCCGAACTCGTGCGCCAGGCGGTGATACGCCCGCGCTTCTTCGACCACACTCAGGTCGGCGCGCTGCAAGTTCTCGATCAACGCCAACTCCAGCACTTGCTGGTCGGTCGCTTCGCGCAAAATCGTGGGCACCGTCGCCAGCCCGATCTGTTTCGCCGCGCGCCAGCGGCGTTCGCCCGCGATGAGTTCAAACGTCTTGCCCACCCGCCGCACGATGAGCGGCTGGATGATGCCGCGTTCGCGGATGCTCTCGACCAGCTCGGTCAACGCCTCGTTGCGAAAGTCTTTCCGCGGCTGCAACGGGCTGGCCACGATTTCATCGAGCGGCGTCTGCTGCACGCGCTCGCCCGGTTGCGGCGCCAGCATGGTTGCCGCCGGAGTTTTTGCTTGAATGAGAGAGCCGAGACCGCGGCCGAGGACGACTTTTGCTGCCATAAAATTTCAGCCGCCACTATATGCCGGCCCTCGCCGGGCAAAAGCATTAAACAACGCAACCCGCACGGCTGCCTTCGTCCCGCGTGAGCACGGTTGGCAGGCGCGGGCGTAGCCTGGCTGGTTGCAAATCCTTGAATGGAGGCAACGGACACCCCAGCACATGGGCAGAGAGGGAGGCAAGCGCGCTGAGCGGCTGATTGCGAGTCGAAGCGCTGACCCGCCGCTGCACCGTCAGATAGTTCAAAAACGAGCGCACCTCGTCCGCGCCCATTTCCGCAGGGCGGCGTTTGTCATGGTGCAGGATAAAACGGCGCACCCACTGCATATAAGTCTGTTCCGTTCTCCAGCTAAACCGCTGCTCGGAGCGCTTCTCTCACCCGATCCGGGAATTTTAACTTTGTGAAGCGACAAGATTATCCAGCACTTTTGCGGTGCAGATCGCACTAGGCGGCAGAAATGATGGATAATTCAATCTTGTCATGAGGGAACCGCCCAAAGTAGGCTGCAAATTGCGCCGCTAATAACATAGTTAGGCCGATCCAGCAATTGCCCGTGAGTGCGCGAATTTTTGTTTCCTACGCGAGGGAGGATCAAGTTCCCGCTAGAGCGCTAGTAAGCTTTCTTCGGGCAGCCGGGTTCGACGTCTGGTTCGATAGGGATAATCTCCATGCAGGGCAGGACTGGCGAACAGTTATCGAAAAGGAGATTGCCCGCGCTCGTCTTTTAATCATGTGCCTCTCACAGAGCTCTGTTGACAAGACAGGATTCGTCCAGAAGGAGATGCGACTTGCATTGCAGCAAGCAGAGCTGCGACCGTCGTCACAAGTTTACATCATTCCATTAAGTCTGGATGGCTGTCCTGTGACTAGCGCGCTTGAGCGCCTACACGTTCTCGATCTTGGTGTCCCCGAGGCTTCGTATCGCCTCCTTTACGCTATCGGCAATGCAACCGGCGACGGGGCCGAAGCGTCGCGCGATGCCCATGATGCACTTACTACTACCGTCAAGAGCTACAGGAGACAGTTGAGCGGGCTCGGCGACATTGTTGAACCCAAAGACTACTCCAAACGCATTTTGGGGCGGTGGCTTGGGCCCCGAAAGTATGCTACCTTTTATGCCGACGGGAGGTGGGGCGTTCAACGCAACGAGGATTCGCCTACAGAAATCGACGGACGCCGCTGGCGAATCGAAGGCAATAAGCTATTGCTGACGTTCCAAGATGTTCCCGGCGTGACACACGAAAGCACAATTACTTCATTTAGAACTAAACAGTTCCTTACCGAGGACAACGGCCATAAGAAAACGTATGACTGGGCACCGTGAGCAAAGGACCGGCCTAACCCGGCGCTGCAGCGAACAACTACCAGCGTTAGCGTCTGTTCCGCAAGCCACGTCCGTCCTCGTCAGTAGCTGTCGCTGAGCTTAGAGTCGTTAGGCGGCGCTTTGCAGCGCTGGTTTGCACGGCGCCCATTTCGCAAGGGTTGCGGCGAGTTCCTCGGCCTTGATGGGTTTGGTCAGGTAATCGTCCATGCCGGCTTCGAGACAACGTTCGCGGTCGCCGGACAGCGCGTTGGCGGTCAGCGCGATGACGGCGGTGCGGCGCGCGGTGCTGCCGGCGCGCGGCGAAGCGGCTTGCTGGGCGCGCAGGTGGCGGGTGGCGGTCAGGCCATCCATGCCGGGCATCTGGCAGTCCATGAAAACCACGTCGTAAGGGGTGCGCGCACAGGCCGCCAACGCCTCCTGGCCATTGACGACCACGTCGGCGGTGCAGCCGAGTTTTGACAGCAGCTTGGTGATGACTTTTTGGCTGACGGAATTGTCTTCCACCACCAGCACGCGCACTGGGGGCACTGGCGCGATCACGGTGGCGGTGAGCTTGGCGGAACTGGCTGCGCCGGTGCTGAGAACCAGTGGCCGCTGCGCTGGCAGACGGTGCGTGATGACTACCCGCGGGTCGGTCCGCAGCTTGATCCGGCTCGCGAGAATCGGCGTCGTGATCTTGGCCGGTGGCAGCGAGGCGGGTCGCGGCGGTTGCGCAGTCTGCGCGGGTTCCGGCTGCGTGGGTTCGGGCTGCGGTGATGAGACGGCAGTGAGCGGTTGGGCGTCGGGCCGGCTGGCTTCCGTCGAGCCGAGCGCCTTCGGGAGTTGCACGGTGAAACGGAAGACCGAGCCTTGGTCCGGCTGGCTTTCCACGCTGATCTCGCCACGCATCATTTCCACCAATTGTTTGCTGATGGCCAGACCGAGGCCGGTGCCGCCGTAACGGCGCGTCATCGAGCCGTCGGCCTGCGTGAAGGGCCGGAAAAGCGTGGCCAGGATCTCTTGGTCCATGCCAATGCCGGTGTCGCTGATTTCAAAGGTCAATGCGGCGTCGTGCTCGGTTTCGCGCTGGCAGAGGACTTTCAAGAAAACCCGGCCGCCTTCCGGCGTGAATTTCACCGCGTTGGAGAGCAGGTTGAGCAAGACTTGCCGCAACCGGCCGGCGTCGCCGCGCAGACTGGCGGGGACATGGTCGAGCACTTGAAAATTCAAATCGATCCGCTTTGCCTGGGCGTTTTCCGCGAGCAGGTCGATGACGGAACGGACCGTGGCGCGCAGCTCGAAATCGGCCTCGTCGAACGACAACCGTCCAGCTTCGATCTTGGAGAAATCCAGGATGTCGTTGATGATCGTGAGCAGCGCGTCGCCGCTCTGGCGGATGATTTCCACGCAGTCGTGCTGCTCGGCGTTGAGCGGCGTTGCCAACAGGAGGCTGGTCATGCCCACGACGCCATTCATCGGCGTGCGAATCTCGTGGCTCATGTTGGCGAGGAACTGGCTTTTCAGCCGCGCCGACCGCACGGCGGCGTCGCGCGCCTCGGCCAGTTCCGCCTCGATTTGTTTGCGTTCCGCGACCTGCAGTTGCAAGGCTTCGTTGGCCTCGGATAACTGGGCAGTCCGTTCGGCCACGCGCTCCTCCAGGTAATCGTGCGCCTGCTGCAATGCTTCCTTGGCGAGTTGCCGTTCGGTGATGTCGGCGGCTGCGCCGATCCATTCCCGCAACGTGCCGTCGGCGTCAAAAATAGGAGCCGCGCGCATGTGGTAATAACGCCAGCCGCCATCCGGGGTTTGCGCTCGCGAAAACATCTCGAATGGCCTGCCCGTGCCGACATTTTCCTGCCAGGTTTGTTCCACTGTGGGACGGTCGTCGGGGTGCAGGGCGTCGAGCCAGCCGTAGCCGAGGATTTGTTCCACCGTCTGGCCGGTGGCCGCGCGCCAGGAGGGCATGTCGGTGGTCACGCGTCCTCGGGCGTTGCCCAGCCACATGATCTGCGTCCCCGCGCTGACGAGCGTGCGGAAACGCTCTTCGTTCAGCCGCAATTCGTGCTCGCTGTTTTTGGCATCGTCGATATCCGTGCAAGTGCCCGCCCATTGCAAGATCGTGCCGGCTTCGTTGGCGATGGGGAGCGCCTGCCAGAGTTGCCAGCGATAGGTGCCATCGGCGCAACGCAGGCGATGTTCCGCGGCGAAAGGCGTGCCGGCGGCCAAAGCCTCATTCCATTGCGCAGACAGCGCAGGCAAATCCTCCGGGTGAACGACGGCTTTCCACCCGTCGCCCTGGCCTTGCTCAGAGCTGAATCCGGTGAATTCCTGCCAGCGCGCGTTGAAATAATCAAGCTGGCCATCCGGCTGGCTCGTCCAAATGAGGTGCGGCAAATTGTCGTTGAGAATTTTCCAACGCTGCGATTCAACTTTACGCGCCGTTTGGGTTTCCTGGGCGCGCGCTACCTGGCGTTCCAAATCCAAATGCGCGCGCTGAAGTTCCTGGGTGCGGCTGCGCAGTTCCGCGTCCAGTCGGTCGCAGGCGGTCCGCAGTTCCTCCCCGGTTTTGTGGGCTTGCGCGAGGCGGGTTTGGAGTTCGCGCGTCTGCGCGCCTACCGCTGCCGCGGCGGAGACCGGCACGGCTGGTGCAGCGAGCGTATTTTCCACCTCACTCCGAGCCTGCCGCAGCGTGGCGGCGCGCTGTTCCCGACGCGCGAGCAGACTCTGCACGGCGAAAAATCCGGTGGTCAGCGCGAGCCAGCCGAGCGAACGTAATAAATCCCACGTCGCTGGCTTCACGTCGCCGGCCGACGGCACTCTGCCCGCCGTGGCTGCCAGCGTCCGCGTCACCGTCCCTGCGGCCAGCGCGGGCCAGACTTGCGAGAAAAAATAAATTTCCAGTGCCGCGCCGAATAACGCGAGGGTCAGGACGCGACAGTCACGGTAAAACGCGAGCAGGGCGATACTGAGAAACGCCGGCTCGAGCGTGCTCCAGCGACCCGCGGCGAGCCAGGCGAAGAGCGCGCAAAACCCGAGTTGCGCGGCCGTCAGCACGAAACGGTTGGCACTTTCAAAAATCCGCCGCCAGTTCAGGGCAAGCGGCAGCAAAAACAGCAACCCCCCCACACCACCGCCGAGGCCGAGCGTCGTCCAGCCCCCCGCCGGTGCCGCGGCCGTGGGATGCGCGCCGCCGCTCGTGAAAGCCGCCATGCGCAAGAGCAGCCACGGCCATGCCGCCACGACACACGCCGCCAGCCATTCGATGCCCAACGCCGTCAGTAAAATCCGGTCCGCGCGACGGCGCACGCGCGCGTCGTCAGCCCGCAGCAAGCTTTCGCTCCGCCGCGTCAGGAAAGTGTTTTCGGGCAATTTGTTGGACACGGAAGAAAAAGGCGCGCCAGCACTTTGGAGCGCTGATATTTTCTCATTAGCAGAAGCCGTTCCCGCACCGGTTCAGCGTGCAACCTTTGCCTTGCCCTCAGAGGCGCATTACTTAAAATCCCACTGCGGCCGCGGCTGCTCCGTCGCGCCTCCCCCCGCCTCGTTTCGAGTCATGATTACCTACCTGGAAGCCATTCGCGCCGCGCAGCAGCGCGCTTTGCGCGAGGACGAGCGGGTGTTCCTCTACGGACAGGACATCGGGCGGTTCGGCGGCGCCTTCAAGGCGACGAAAGGTCTGGCGGCGGAATTTCCCGGCCGCGTGATCGATTCGCCGATCAGCGAGGACGCCCAGGTCGGGCTGGCCGTCGGCGCCGCGCTTGAGGGAATGCGGCCCATCGTGGAAATGCAATTTGCGGATTTTTCCAGCGTCGCTTTTAACCAGATCATCAATCAGGCGGCGACACTCTTTTGGCGCACGCAGATGCCCTGCCCCATCGTCGTGCGCCTGCCGAGCGGAGGCACCGCCGGCAGTGGGCCGTTCCATTCGCAGTGCATGGAGAGCTTGTATGCGCACTATCCCGGTCTGGTCGTGATGACGCCCGCCACCGTGGAGGACGCCTACACGCTTTTGCTCGAAGCGGTCGCCATCGACGACCCGGTGGTTTTTTGCGAGCACAAGCTGCTCTATTATCATCTCAAAGCCGCGCGATTGCCGGAAGTGCAGATCAGCTTCCAACGCAATGGCCACGCTCCCGCGCTCACGGCGGGCCGCGCACGCCTCGCCCGAGCTGGTCGCGACCTCACAGTGGTCACTTACAGCGCGACGGTGCACGAGGCGCTCGCCGCCGCGGCGGAGCTTTCGAGGAAAGAAGGCATCGAACTCGAGATCGTCGATCTGCGCACCGTCAAGCCGCTCGACACGCAGACCGTGCTGGCCAGCGTGGCGCGCACCGGGCGGCTGCTGGCAGTGGGCGAGTCGATGCCTTGGGGCGGCGTCACCGCGGAAGTCGTCGCCCGCGTCGCCAGCGAAGGTTTCTCCCTGCTCGACGCGCCGCCGCGACGGCTGAACCCGCCGGATACTCCGGTGCCAAGCCATCCCAACTTGTGGCACGCGCACCGTCCCGGTGCCGAGTCCATCGCGCGCGCCGCGCGGGATTTGTTGCGTTATTGAAATTAAAAAAAATTCCGATTCTGCCCGCCATGCCGCGCATTCCCCTCCTCATGCCTCAGCTCGGTGAGTCCATCGCCGAAGCCACCGTCGTCAACATCGGCATCAAGGTGGGCGATACCGTGCAGGGCGATCAGGATATTATGGAGGTCGAAACCAACAAAGCGGTGCTCAACGTTTCGGCACCGGCACCCGGCCGGATTTTGGAACTTAACGTCGAGCCGCAGGGCACGTATCCGGTCGGCGCCGTGCTGGGTTATCTCGAAGTGACCGCGGCCGACATCGCGCGTCTGGGATTGACTGCGCCGGCTGACACGGCCTCCGCGCACAGGGTCGAAAGCCAGCAGGGCGCGGACGGGACGACGGTGGAAATGCCCGAGACGGAACCGGGCGTGGCCTCAGGCTCCGACGATGACGCCGATCGCCCACATTTCGGCCCGGATGAAACCAACACGGGCGGCGACATTTTCCCCATCTCTCAAACTGGCTCTGCCAACCGCGGCGAAAATGGCGAAGGCGTGGGCCTGCCGGTGCCGGCGCGGGTCGCCGGTGGCGCGGGCTGGTTCTCGCCACGCGTGCAGGCGCGAATGCGGGAACTCGGATTGCAACCTGGCGATCTGGCTGGGGTCGCCGGCACCGGCACGGGCGGCCGCCCGACGGTGGCCGACGTGGAGAAATTTCTCGCCGGGATCGAAGCGCACGCGCCGCGCCCGGCCTCGGCCATGCGGCTGGCCATCGCCGACGCGATGCGGCGGAGTTGGACCCGGCCGCTGGCGACAGTCGGACGGCCGATAGTTCTCGACGCGTTGTTTGCGCACCGCGCGACCTGTGCCGAGCCAAAGCCTGGGCTGGCGCTGTATGCCCTCCGCGCCCTGGCGCTCGCGCTGGCGGAGACGCGCGGCGCGGCGGTCACACGCCTGATCGGCGGCAAGCTCGTGCCGCCCGCGGCGCTCGACATCGGCTTCGCGGTGGAAGCGACCGAGGGCATCGTCGTGCCGGTCCTGCGCGCCGCGGACAAGTCGCCGCTGCGCGAGTTGACGGGACGTTACGTGGAACTGCTCGCGCTCGCCCAAGCCCGGCGCTTGACTCCGGACGACACGGAGGGCGCGGTGGCGTCGGTGACCAACTACGGCCCGTTTGGACTGACTTGGGGCACTCCCATCCCGCTGCCGGACCAGGCATTGATCCTGGGAATCGGGGCGTTGCAAAAAGCGCCGCGCTGGGATGAGGCCACCGCGGCGTTTCTGCCGGTGACGCAGGCGGAGTTCACGCTCACCATCGATCACCGCTCGCTCGATGGCGGCGGCGCGGGCCGGCTCCTGGCGCGGATCGCCGAGTTGCTGGCAAAGCCGGCGGAACTGTGATTTAACCCGCGTTGCGCGACGCCGCGCCCTCGGCGGCGATTATTCCTCCAGCGTGTCGATGCGCTCTGCGAGCTGGAAATCGAGTTCAGTCAGACCACCTTTGTTGTGCGTCCAAAGCACGAGCTTGACCTTGTTGTAACGAATGTCGATGTCGGGATGGTGCTCCTGCTCCTCCGCGATTTCCGCGACGGCGTTGACGAAATCAATCGCCTCGGTGAAGTCGTCGAACTCGAAGACGCGTTCGATGCGTTTCTTCTCGTGTTCCCATTCGGGCACCTTTTTTAACGAGGTGGCAATTTCGTCAGCGTCGAGCAAATCGGCCATGGTCAGCGTGGGTTGGTAAACTAGCGGTGTGAAAAATGAGCGCGAAGGCAGGCGGCAGTGGCTGCTCCCCGTTCGCGAATGAGCGATAGCACGGTCGCCGCAGATTTCAAATCGCGCCAACAACCGTTGCGAGATTGTGAGGCTGCTGCCCGGTCGTTCGCCCTGAACTGCGCCGCGCCGACGGTCGCCGAGAGGGCTTGAATAACAACGGTCTCCACCTAAACTAGTTTTCCCATCTGTTCGCTTTTTACCAACAACCCAACCTCTGCGCCATGACCACCCAAGCCTCGGGAAAGATTTACAACAACATCGTCGAAACCGTCGGGCGCACCCCGCTGGTGCGGTTGAATCGCGTGACCGCCGGCCTCGACGCGACGATCGCGCTGAAGTGCGAATTTTTTAACCCGCTCGGCAGCGTGAAAGACCGCATCGGCATGGCGATGATCGAGGCGGCCGAGCGCGAGGGAAAAATCAACGCCGACACGGTCATCGTCGAGCCGACCAGCGGCAACACCGGCATCGCGCTCGCCTTCGTGGCAGCGGCGAAGGGTTACAAAATTATTCTCACCATGCCCGAGACGATGAGTCTGGAACGCCGCACTCTGCTGGCCATGCTCGGCGCCAAATTGGTGCTCACACCTGGCACCGAGGGTATGAAAGGCGCCATCGCGCGCGCGCAGGAAATTGTGAAAAACACGCCAAACTCATTTCTGCCCGGCCAGTTCGAGAACCCGGCGAATCCCGAAGTGCATCGTCGCACGACGGCCGAGGAAATCTGGGCCGATACCGACGGCAAAGTGGACATCCTTGTCTCCGCCGTCGGCACCGGCGGCACCTTGACCGGCGTGGCTGAAGTCATCAAGCCGCGCCGGCCGGGATTTCGCACGGTGGCGGTCGAGCCGGTGGATTCACCCGTGATTTCCCAGACGATGAAAGGCGAGCCGATCAAGCCGGGACCGCACAAAATCCAAGGCACCGGCGCGGGCTTCGTGCCGGAAAATCTGCACCTGCAAGCGGTGGACGAAGTCGTCACAGTCACGAACGACGAGGCGTTTGCGATGGCACGCCGGCTGGCGAAGGAGGAAGGGATTTTGGCCGGGATTTCCTCGGGGGCGAACGTCCACGCGGCGATCCAAATCGCGCAGCGTCCCGAGAACAAGGGCAAGCTGATCGTCACCATCGGCTGCTCGACCGGCGAGCGCTATCTTTCCACGCCGCTGGCTGCGGAAGCTCGCGCCGAAGTCGGGGTTTAAGAGCTGTGGGGTTCATCCCAAACTTGCCGTGAAAAGGCCGAAGCAGCGCGGTAACTTGATTGCTACTTCTCTGCGATTTTTCTTGTGCATCAATCGCGCCTTTTTGCGGCAATCCACGCATTGCCAAACCACGTCCAAGTTTCGCGATCTTTTCGTCTCCCAAGGCCAAGTGCGGTCGGGTGAGAGTTAACTCTCGCCGGCTGCACTGCTTTGCCGGGACTTGATGCCACGGGGTTTTTCCACCACTGTGGCCAACCTCGATTTCCCATGCCCGCCCGCCCGCCGTCCCGCCGCTCCGCTGCCGTCCCATCCTCTGCCGCTTCCAATCATGCGTCGGAACCGCTGTCTGAAAATGATGCTTCCAGCAATGAGCTCGCTGCGCCCAAGATTTTCGAGCCGACCCTGCGGTTGGACGCCGAGGTCTTTTGGATGAAATACCGGCTGCCGTTGCTGCTCGCGCTGGTGCTGGTCGTGACAGGACTGCTCGGGTCTTTGGTTTATCAGCAAACGCAGGATCGCAAAACGGCCAATGCCAACGCGCAACTGGCCGCCGCGACATCGCCGGAGGAATTTCAGCGCGTCGTGGATGATTATCCGGGCACTCCGGCTGCCGCCGATGCGCTGTTGTTGCTGGCCCGCGCGCAAACGGAAAAAGGCGACCGCGCCGCGGCGACGAGCGCACTGAAGAGCTTGGTCGAGCGATTCCCGCAACACCCGCTCGCGGGCGGCGCTGCGCTCGCCCTCGCCGAACAAACGGCCGCGGAGGGCAAGCCGGACGAAGCACTGACTTTGCTCCGACAAATCCCGGCCCGCTACCCGACTTCCTACAGCGCGCCTCTCGCCATGATCGCGGAGGCCAGCCTGCTGCGGGAACAAGGCAAAATCGAGGACGCGCGTCGGGTTTATCAAAACACCATCGCCAGCTATCCGCAGAGTGTGTCCGCGCAACAAGCGCAGCAGGAGTTGCGTAGCTTGCGCGCGACTCCCACGGCAGCCGACGCTTCGCCCGTTCCGCCTGCGGCCACCTCGCCCTCAGCGACAGCGGCAGCTACGTCGCCCAGTGCGTCGGCGACACCGGCCGCGTCGGTCGCCACGCCCGCCGCCAGCCCGGCGGAATCTCGTTAGCTCGCAAGCGGATCGGGCGGCAGCAAAGTCGGCGCATCGGACCAGGACTGTTGCACGGTTTCCTTGACAGGAAGCCCGGCCTTTTCTCCGACACCCGATTCAGTATCCGAGGTGGCGGAGAATGTTTCGCCCGGACCGATGGTGAGTTCGCCATCAAAGCAACCGCCCTGTTCCACCGTGAATCCTTTGGCGCGCACCTGACCGCAGAGAAATCCGTGTTTGTGCACATTGACATGGCCATTGGAAATAATCTGCGCGGCCATCCGGCCGGCGATCTCCAGATTCGTCACTTTCACGGGCAGCCCGAATTCCACGTCCGAGCCTTTGTCCACCTGCAACGTAATTGCCTCCAGACTGCCCGGCAGCCGGCCGCGGGTGCGCATCTGGACTTTGCCAGAGCAGACCAGATTGCCGCGGAGCTTGCCGTAG
The DNA here is from genome assembly GCA_019241085.1 of Verrucomicrobiota bacterium. Classification (GTDB taxonomy): domain Bacteria; phylum Verrucomicrobiota; class Verrucomicrobiia; order Chthoniobacterales; family SZAS-18; genus JAFAXH01. The sequence continues at coordinate 18,770 of JAFAXH010000078.1, forward strand.
ATCACCGCTTCGGAGCAGATGATTTTCGAGCTACTGAGCACGCCGCTGCGCGCGACATGCACATGGCCGCGCGTGGCGATGTTGCGTGAAAAACTGCCGGTGATTTTGTAATCCTGCAGGTCGATGTAAGCGCCGCAGTCGCGGCAAATCGTCGAGTGCGCCGCGCCGCTGACCTCGTGCTCGGCGCTGCACTCGAAGCAGCGCGCGATTTGATTCTTCGGCGGACCGCCGCCGAAAATTCGTCCGAAACGTTCGCGCAACCCGCCGCCGCTGGCAGCAAGACTTTGCACCGCCGATTCCAAAGGCTGCGGACGCGGCGCTGGGGGCAACGTGCTGCCGCTGCCGAATGCTGATGGCACCGCCGGTGTGCCTTCGCCACTGGCGGGCGCGGCCATGATGACCGCGGGCGTGATGTCAAACGATTCGCTGCATCGACGGCAGATCGTGGAACGCGCTTGAGCAGACTCCTGTTGCTGCGATCCGCAATGCGGGCAGCGCACGGATATCTTGGCAATTAAGCGCGACACGGGTTGGGTTGTGATCCAGCAGTCGGGCCGAAGCCCGACCTATTTGTGAACGAAGTTGGGATTGACTCTGGGAATGTTCGCGGCCCGCCGTCGGACAGACCTCGGACACAAACAAAAAAATTTCGACTCCTGCGGCGGTGCGCTCACTTCAACTGGCGCACTGCCGCAGGTTTGGTCTGAAAAAAAATGCCGCCAGCGTCCGGCCCGTTTCAGGCTCGGCCGCTGAAGCTGGCCACCTTGTTGCCTTCTTCCGCGCGATCTTCGCGGCGGTTGGAGGCATTCTCGGAGGTCGAGGAGGAAGCCCCGCCGGAGCCAGGGCGGCTGGCACCCGAATTGATGGGCGTCTTGCCGGTGGTGACTTCGCTCTTGCCGACGAAAGTGGCGCCTTCTTCGATCACCAGGCGTCCGGCTTTGAGGTCGCCGATGAGGTGCGCCCGTGCTTTGAGTTCGGCGCGTTCGCTGACGGTGATGTTGCCCTGGACCCGGCCAAGCACGGTGACGCTCTTGGTCTTGATCTCGCCGCGGATGTCGGCGTTCTCGCCCACCGTGAGCACGCCGTCGCTCATGATTTCACCCTCGATCTTGCCGTCGATGATGAGCTCGTTGGTGAATTTGATGTTGCCCTTAATCTCGACGTCTTTCGAGAGGATGTTTTTGTTCGGATTTTCAGCCATGGCGGGTGGAATCGGTTTATCGATCGTGGTCTTGGGTTTGTCGGCAAACGCAGCCGTGGGCCGCGCGGGTGCCGCGATGTTTTGTGGAATGGTTGCGGGTGCTGCAGGTGTGGGTGGTATCAACGGCGCCTTGACGGGCGTTTCGTCAATTGTCGGAAGCGTCTGGGGTTCCTCCCTGGCTTGGGCCGGTTCGGGCGCGGCCGGCTTGCTCGGCGTGACCGGGGGCGGCACCGGAGCCGGTGGAGTCGGCGTGGGTTTTTGGGGAAAGAATCTCAACACGGAGGATTATGTAAGCTGCGCCGCTGGTGTCAATGCTTTCACCTGTATCTGAACAAATCCAGCATACTACAAAATAGAATCTGTTTCATTGCGCCAGTTCCTCCGCAGGGTAAGTCCAGATCTCGCTCAGGGTGGGATGGTAGTGCGGGATGGCCGCTAATTGCGCCGCCGTGGCGTGGAACCGCATGGCCACGACGATCTCGTGGATTAATTCGCTCGCCTCGGGACCGACCGCTGCGGCGCCGAGGATTTCCCCGCCCGCATATCCGTCGCCATCCTGCTCGGCGACGATGAGTTTGACAAAGCCGTCGGTTTCCCCGCGCACGAGTGCCTTGCCGTGATCGGCAAACGCGTGGTGCGCCGTGCGGATGGGGATGCCCCGCTGGGCGGCCTCGCGTTCCGTCATTCCCACGGAGCCAAGCTGCGGCTCCGTGAAGAGCGCAAAAATCCGCAGCCGATAGTCGATGGCTTCCGGCGCGCCTGCCAGGGCGCCGAGATGCCGGGCTGCGTTGCGCGCCGCGACTTCGCCTTGCTGAATGCCGATGTGCACGATCTCATACGGCCCAGCCACGTCGCCGGCAGCGAAGATGTGTGCGCGGTTCGTGCGCTGATCGTGCCCGGTTTTCACGGCGCCTTGCGGCGTCAATTCCACGCCAGCTTTTTCCAGGTCGAGTTGATCCGTATTCGGCAACCTTCCGAGCGCGCAAAGAATTTGCTCGCCGGCGACCGACTCCGCTTGACCGGCGCGCTCGAACCAGACCCGTTTGTGGCCGCTGGCCGCGTCGCGCTCGACCCGCACGATGCGCGAGCCGCAATGAAACCGCACACCGCGCTGTGCCAGCCCCTCCTCCAGCGCGCCCGCCACGTCGGCATCCGCTTCGCGCAAGACGTGCCCGCCGCGCTGCACGACGTTTACCCGCGCGCCAAGACCGTTGAAATGGTGCGCTGCCTCCAGGCCAATGGCGCCCGCGCCAAGGATGACGATCGATTCCGGCAGCCGTTGCATTTCTAACGCGTCGTCGCTGGTCCAGAAACCCGTTTCTTCCAAACCCGGGATTGGCCGGCAGGCGACTCGGGAACCGGTGGCAATAAGAAAAGTGCGGGCGCGCATTTCTTGCGCGCCGCCCAGCGGCTCCAGGCTCGAAACGCGAATGGTTTGCTCGTCGATAAAACTGGCGTGCCCGCGCAAAAAATCGAAGCCGCCTTTTTCCAACTGACCGCGCCGGTAGTCGGCGAATTCACCGACCAACCACCGTTTGCGGGCCAGGATTTCCGGTTCGACGACCGCGGGATTTTCCGCGCGCAGACCGAATTCCCTGGCCCGGCGGATCGTTATAAATCTATTCGCCGATTCGATCATCGTTTTGCTCGGCATGCAGCCGCGCAGGATGCACAAACCGCCCACCTCCGCGCCGCCCTCGACGACCGCCACGCGCAAGCCCAACGCCCGCGCGGTGCGCGCTGCGGCGTAACCCGCGCTGCCACCGCCCAGACAGACGAAATCGTATTCAGCGTGCGGTGAGACCGAGGCGGAGCCGTTCATGGGGGCGGAGGTAAAGATGAATCGGTGAAGACGGCTTCCGCAACAGCATAGACCTTCAAATCAGGATTGGCGAAAGCGAGGCGCAGAAAGGGCGGCGCAGCCAGCGGATCGGACGCGAGCAACCCGCCCAACGTCGGTTGACTCAAACGAGAAAGTGATAGTTGCAAAAGCTCTGCGGCCAAAGGCAGCACGCGCTCAGGATCATCGGCCACAACCCAGCGGACTTGACGGGCACGCAGCAACATCTTCGCAGCGGCGGCCTCCCGAGCTGGCAGCAGGAAAAAGCGGGCAACGTCGGCGTTGCCGGATAGGCTCTCGTGCGAACTGCCGCCGACCGCCGGCAATCCCGACCAATACGCAAGTGGCGGCGATTCCCACCACGGCGCCAGGATGCCGCGTGGCGCTGACGGCGAGGCAGTGTTCTCACGACGCAAAAATTGGGCGACTTCGCGCAGACTCTCGGCCGCGCGCGCCGCGGCAAAATTCGCTTCGCTGCCGTGCCGCAGCGTGTCGAGCCGCTGCCGGCATTCGCCGAGCATCGGCAGCAGCGCAAGGAGCCAGACAACCGTGGCCAGCGTCGCTGCCAAACGTATCCAGACCGCGCCGAACAAGGCTTGAAATTGCCACGGCAAACTCAGCGCCATGACGAGCGCCAGAAAATACGCCCAGCGCACCTGCCAGCAGGTCAGCGCCCAAACGAGCAGCAGCCACAACGCCAGTGCCAGTGCGAGCTTTCCCGGTCGTTGTTCAACGGAAATCGCCGCGCCGCGTCGCCAGGTCCACACGAGCAAACACGGCGCGGCCGGCAACAACCAGCTTGCCCAATGGAACAATGCCGGTGACCACGGCGCGAGGCTCATTAATTCCCCAATCTGCCGCGACCACGCGGCGAACAGCGCGGCATTTTCGCCTGTCCCCGGCGCATCAACCCGCACGCCCTCGAGCGCGAGCGCCAGCAGCAGAATCCCGCTCCCCAACGCCCAGCCCCAAAGACGTTCGCCTTGCCAAAACTTCGCCGGCGCGAACAGCGCGTTCGCCAACGCCACTGCCGCGAGCAACACAAGCGGTTCGTAGAGCGAGGTCCAGATGGCAATAGCCCAAGCCGCACCGGCAAGGAAAGCCCAACCGGGCGCGGGTTGCTGCCACAGGGAAATCTCCGCCGCCAGCGCGACGGCCAGGGTAAAAAGTTCGAGCGACTGATGATCGGGCCGGCCAAGCGCGAAGCCGTGCGCCAGCATGGGGTTCACCGCCAGAAATCCGAGCATGGCCCAGCGAAACCGCAGTTGCTCCCAACGAGACCAAATCCACAAAAAAAACATCGTGGCAACTCCGAGCAGCGGCGACACCCATGCACCGGCGACATCGAGCGCCGCGGCTTTTTCCCCAGTCAAGCGCAGCAGCCCCGCGAGCATCAGGATGAGCCAATCCAACGGCAGCGTCGTGTGCGGACGCGTGCCGGCGGGGTGATTTTCAAAATCATGCGTGTGCAACGTTTGCCAGGGGTAGGCAGCCAGGCGTTGCACCCGGCTCATCCGCGCGTAGCAATCGCCATCTACAAACGCGACAAAACTCGGGACCGGCTCCGCCCCCGCAGCCAGCGCCGGGGGTGCCACAAATACTGCCCGCCAGTTGGCGCAAGCGCAGCCCATCTGGACGGCGAGCAACAGAATCAGCACGCAGAGTGCAACGCACTTTCCAAGCAGTGTCTCTGTGTTGATTGAAGGATTTTTTGCGCCAGACAAAGCGTGCGAGCTTGTGGCAAAAACAGGAGCGTTTGGCAAGCGTCGCAAGCCGCCGTGGGTCCGGTGGGATTCGAACCCACAACCAAGGGATTATGAGTCCCCTGCTCTAACCCTTGAGCTACAGACCCTTTTCCAAGGGCAAATGCGTGTTTGCTTTACCATGTTTGAAGCGGCGCGTTCTAAGGTGGGAGCGTGAGAAGGGGCAAAACACCGAAGGGTTGGGAAAAGCGCGGCTTCGAAACTGGGCGCCATGCAGGGTTTCGGCAGCTACTATGGCAGAGCGTTTA
>JAFAXH010000148.1 GCA_019241085.1 Verrucomicrobiota bacterium
CGGCCCCGACGCGCTCGGCGAGAAAGACGCTCGACACGCCGGCGCGCCTGCGTCCGTGCGCCTCGTAGCGCAGCGTGTCCACGGTGAGATGCACCTCGTCCGGGTGCGCCTTGAGGCTCGACGCAATCGAGTAGAGCCGCGGCTGGAGCTTGCGCAAAAGGCTGACAAATTCCTGCGGCTTGAGACCGAGCTTGGGCGAGTCGAGGAGGAAGTCGATGATCTCGCGGCCGTAAAGATATTTGTCGAGTTCGGTGCGGAAATTCGGGTTGATTAAATCCTTCAAAAAAGCGTCCGCCTGGTCGCGCGCGGCGAGGGCTTCGAAAAATTCCTTGTGCGGCGCGCGGATGGCGTAATCGCGCAAGAGCGCGAGCCGGATCGGCTTCGGCTGACCGTCCGCGCCGGCGACTGCTTCCTCGCCGTCGCAGCCGAGCGCGCGCAGGATTTCATCGACGAGTTCCGGCGCGTTCGTCGGCCAAAGTCCGAGCGCGTCGCCGACTTCGTAAGTCAGCCCGCTGCCGGCGAGGGAGATTTCGTAATGCCGTGTGTCCTTCGCCGATTCATCGCCGGTGAGTTTCTGGCTGCGGAGAAGTTTCGCGGGAAAGGGATTCGTGCGCGACCACGCCGCCGCGGCCGGCGCGGAGACCGCGAGCGACGCCACGGCGACATCGCTGCGCATCGGCTGGTTCGCGGCGGCGAGGTCTTTCGCGCCAGCGTCCATGTGCGCGCCTTCGTCGTGATGTCCCGCCGCCGGATCGAGCGCGGCGAGCGCGTCGAGCGCGGCGGCGAGCCATGCTTTCGCCGGCGCGTCGTAGTCGGTGTCGCAATCGACCCGCGGCACGAGCCGGCGCGCGCCAAGCTCGGCGAGACGTTCATCGAACTTCCGGCCGCAGCCGCAAAAATCTTCGTAATTGCGGTCGCCGAGCGCGAGCACGGAGAAGGCGAGATTGCCGAGGCGCGGATGCTCGGCGGCGTGCAATTTTTCCCAAAATCCAGCGGCGTTATCCGGCGGATCGCCTTCGCCCCAAGTGCTCGTCACGAGCAGCAGGTGCGATTCTTTTTGCAACTCTCCCGGCTCGACGGCGTCGAGCGCGTGCATCTTCGGCGCGAAGCCGCGTTTCTCGGCTTCGACGCGGCATTTTTTGGCGAGTCCTTCGGCGTTGCCGGTCTGGCTGCCGAACAGGATGAGCACCGTTTTTTTCTGCGTCGCCGGCGGCGCGGGCGCGGCGAGAGCGGCGCCGTTGCCTGGCGCGGGCGAGCCGGAAAACAGGCCGGCGAAAAAGCCGTTGAGCCATTGCCGTTGTTCTTCGGAAAACGGCGCGGTTTCGGGGATGAATGGAACGGCGGGAGACGTCATAAAATTAAACAGTCGCGGGTTGTTGCGACGGAGCGGAAATGGCGGCGGAAACGCGCGCCAAACGCACGGCGCAAAATTTCAATTCCGGCTGGAGCGAAATTGGATCGGTCGCTTCGCTGGTGACGGCGTTGATCGACGCGCGCTCGGCCCAGTGAAACGGCGCCCAGCAGCAACCAACGCGGATGTCGGTGGAGACGCGCGCGGGCAATTCCGCGTCGCCGCGGCGCGAGGAAACTCGGACGAGGTCGCCAGTTTCCACACCGAGCGCGGCGGCGTCGGCGGGATGAATTTCGAGAAACGGCGCGGGGTTCAGTTTGTTGAGCGCGGAAACCTTGCCGGTCTTCGTGCGCGTGTGCCATTGGTGCGCGAGACGGCCGGTGGTGAGCACGAACGGAAACGCGTCGTCCGGCATTTCGGCGTCGGGCAAAAACGGCCGGGCAAGAAATTGCGCGCGGCCGTTCGGCGTCGGAAAACGCAAATCGTTTGCAACAACGTAACGGCGCTTGGTTTCCACGGCGTCCGGCGCGGGCGCGAGCGGCCAGGTGAGCGCGCCGTCGCGGGCGAGCCGCGCGTGCGACATGCCGCGCAAATCGTAGCCAGTGCGCGGATTGTGCGAGCGGGCGATTTCGTCGAAAATTTCCGCCGCCGATTGAAACGCAAACGCCGCGCCAAAGCCGAGCCGGCGCGCGACTTCGCACACCAGTTGCCAGTCCGGCCGCGCGTCGGTCGGCGGCGCGACGGCGCGCGGCGCCAGCGTCACCATGCGCGACGAATTCACCATCGTGCCCGCGGCCTCGGCCCACAGCGCGCCGGGCAAAAGAATGTGCGCGTAACGCCCGGTCTCGGTCGGCTGATACGCGTCCTGCACAACGACGAATTCCGCGCGTTCGAGCGCGCGGCGCACGCGATCGCGATTCGGCATCGTCGCGAGCGGATTGGAGCCGATGACCCACAGTGCGCGCACCGCGCCGGCTTCCATCGCCTTGAATAAATCCACCGCCGCGAGACCGGGCGTGGGTCGGATCGCGCCGGCGGGCAATTTCCACAACGCTTCGGTCTCAGCCCGGTCGCGCGCGTCGGTCACGTTGCGTTGGCCGGGCAGGCCCGAGGCGAGGTAGCCGACCTCGCGTCCGCCCATCGCGTTCGGCTGGCCGGTGAGCGAGAATGGACCGCTGCCGGGTCGGCCGAAACGGCCGGTGGCGAGGTGCAGGTTGCAGATCGCGTTCGTGCTCCAGGTGCCGCGCGTGCTCTGGCAAATGCCCTGCGTCCAGAGGGTGAGAAAATTCGGCGCGGCGGCGAGCATTTCCGCCGCGCGATGGAGGTCGGCTTCCGGCAAATCGCAGAGCGCGGCGACGCGATCCGGCGGGTAGTCGGCGAGCAGTGCGGCGAGCGCGTCCCAGCCGTCGGTGCAGCGCGCGATGAAGTCGGGATCGACGGCGCCGTTTTTCAGCAAAAGATGCAGCAAGCCGTTGAGCAACGCGAGGTCGCTGCCGGGACGCAGCGGCAGAAAAAGCGTGGCTTCCGCCGCGGTCGCCGTGCGGCGCGGATCGGCGACGATGAGCCGCGCGCGCGCGTCCGATTTCATGCGGCGGCGCAGGCGTTGAAAAAGGATTGGATGGCAGTCGGCCATGTTCGCGCCGAGGGCGAAAAACAGGTCGGCGTGCTCGAAGTCCTCGTAGTGTCCCGGCGGCGCGTCGGCGCCGAGCGAGGTCTTGTAACCAGCCGCCGCGCTGGCCATGCAGAGGCGCGAATTCGAGTCGATGTTGTTCGTGCCGAGAAAGCCTTTGACGAGCTTGTTGGCGACGTATTGCGCCTCGGTCGAAAGCTGGCCGCTGACGTAGAGCGCGACGGCATCCGGACCGTGCGCGGCGATGATTTTTTTGAAGCCGTCGGCCACCGCGTCGAGCGCGAAATCGACCGGCACGCGCTCGAACTCGCCGGGCGCGCCGCCAGCCCTTCGCCGGTGCGCATACGCGAGCCGGCCGGGGACGTGCAAGGTCTCGTGCACGGTGCTGCCCTTCGTGCAAAGCGCGCCAAAATTTGCCGGATGATTTTTGTCGCCCGACACGCCGACGACGCGCCCGCGCTCGACGCGCAGAATCATGCCGCAGCCGACGCCGCAATAAGGGCAGACGGTGCGGACGTGTTGGGTGGGCGTGTCGGTTTCGCCGGACATGATGGCGTCGGCGGTTGGTGGTTATCGGGAAATGAATTGCGGCTCGAAGGCGGGATCGCTCACCGCCAGCGCGGCGGCAGCGGCTTTTTGCGAGGCGACGCGGGCTTCGCCTTTGAGGTGCGAGCGTTCTTCGAGGAACGTGATGAGATGTTCGCGCAAGCGGTAGTAATCCGGGTGCGCCATGACGGCCTGGCGTTCGCGCGGGCGCGGAAATTTGACTTCCAAAATGTCGCCGACTTCGGCCGCGGGACCGTTGGTCATCATCACGATGCGGTCGGAAAGAAAGAGCGCTTCATCCACGTCGTGGGTCACCATCAGCGCGGTGCGTTTGTCGCGGCGCCAGAGTTCGATGAGCACCTGTTGCAGCTCGTAGCGCGTGAGCGAATCGAGCATGCCGAACGGCTCATCGAGCAGCAGCATTTTCGGGCTGAGCGCGAAGGCGCGCGCGATGCCGACGCGCTGGCGCATGCCCTGGCTCAGCTCGGCCGGTTTTTTGTGCATCGCGTCGGCGAGGCCGACGATGGCGAGGTAATATTCCACGATCTGCTGGCGCTCCAGTTTCGTGGCGGTGTAGAAAACCTGGTTGACGCCGAGCGCGACGTTTTCATATGCCGTGAGCCACGGCAGGAGCGAGGGCGACTGGAAGACGACGCCGCGATCCGGGCCGGCGCCGCGCACCTCTTTGCCGGCGAGAATCATCGCGCCGGTGGTCAGCTCGCTGAGGCCGGCGAGCATCGAGAGCACGGTCGATTTGCCGCAGCCGGAATGGCCGATGAGCGTGATGAATTCGCCGCGCTGAATTTCCAGGTCGAAGTCGCGCACGATGACCGCCGGACCTTTCGGCGTCGGGTAGGATTTTGTCAGCTTCGAGAGTTCGACGTAAGGGTGGGTCATGGCTCGACGACAGGAGGAGGGTAAAAGAAAAATTCAGGCGCCGATTTCGAGCGACTCGCGCTTCAGCTCGGAGCGACGGAGCGCGGGACGCTGGACGCGTGCGCGGTCGAGGTCTTCGGGTTCGATTTCTGGCAGCGTGAGCTTGCGCTCGATGTGCGCCCGCGGCCGGGCGCCGGGGCCGAGCAGGAAGCTCAGCACTTCGGCGCGGATGGCCTGGAAACGCGGGTCGTGATTGATCGCTTTGCGGTCGCGCGGACGCGCGATGTCCACGGCCACGGCCGGGCCGAGCGTGGCGTTGGGTCCGGCGGAAAGCGGGATGATGCGGTCGGCGAGGAGGATGCCTTCGTCCACGTCGTTCGTGATGAGGACGACGGTTTTTTTGTCGGCTTCCCAGATGCGTTCGATCTCGTCCTGCAACGTCGCGCGGGTGAGCGCATCGAGCGCGCCGAGCGGCTCGTCGAGCAACAAAATTTGCGGGTCCATCGCCAGCGCGCGGGCGACCGAGACGCGCTGCCTCATGCCGCCCGAAAGCTCGCGCGGGAGCTTGTCGCGGGCGGGCGCGAGGTTGACCATTTTGATGAATTTTTCGACGTGCTCCTTGCGCCGCTCCGCCGGCCAGTTCGGGTTCACCTGATTGACGGCGAGCGCGACGTTTTCAAAGACCGTGAGCCACGGCAGCAGCGAGTAATTTTGAAACACCACGCCGCGGTCCGGTCCGGGGCCGGCGATCCCGGTGCCATTGAGCAACGCCTGGCCCGAGTCCGGTCCGAGCAGGCCGGCGATGAGGTTGATGAGCGTCGTCTTGCCGGCGCCGGAATAGCCGACGATGGCGACGAATTCGCCGCGCTCGATCGTCAGGTTGATGTCGCGCAAAACCTCCGTGCGCGCGCCGCGCGGACCGAAGCCTTTGCTGACGTTTTGGAGTTGAAGGAAAGGCATCACACAAGGGCCACGAGGGGCACCAGGAAAGAGAAGGATTGTTAAGTTAGAACGGGTTGCTCTAGGAATGGGCAAATGACGGAAAATGAGATTGCGAAGGTGGTAGTCGGAACAGCGATGCGCGTGCATACGGCGCTGGGGCCGGGCCTGCTGGAATCGGTGTATGAGATTGTGCTGGCGCGGGCGTTAGAGCGCGCTGGTTTGCGGATCGAGCGGCAGAAACCCATCTCAATTGTTTTTGAGGATTTAGTCTTCCAAGAAGCTTTTCGCGCGGATCTCTGGGTTGAGGACAAGGTGATCGTTGAACTCAAATCCGTAGAGTCGTTGCTGCCGGTGCATTGCAAGCAAGTGCTCACCCAGCTCCGCTTGAGCGGACTCAAGCTCGGTTTGCTGCTGAATTTTGGTGAAGCGCGATTGAAGAACGGCTTGTATCGCATCATCAACGGCAAGCTCACTGAATCCCCGGAGATTGATCCCGCCGAAATCATTTTATAGTTCTCTTCTGCCTCCGATCCCTTGTGCTCCTCGTGGCCCTTGTGTGATGCTTTCCCTTAAGCCGTCTTAAAGCGCGATTCCGCGAGGCTCATCAGCTTGTCGAGCGCGAAGCCGACGAGGCCGATGACGAGGATGCAGAGGATGATGTTTTCGTATTTCAAACTCTGGTAGCTGTCCCAGAGAAAGCCGCCGACGCCGGGCGTATTCGTGATCATTTCCGCGGCGACGATGACCAGCCAGGCGATGCCGAGGCTCAGCCGGAAACCGGTGAACATGTAGGGCAGCGTCGCGGGCAGCATGACCTTGAACAGCGTGGTCAGCGGCGAGAGGCGCAAGACTTTGGCCACGTTCAAATAATCCTGCGGAATGGCGCGCACGCCGACGGCGGTGTTGATGACCGTGGGCCACATCGAGCAGAGCGCGATGGTGAAGAGCGCGGCGGGCTGGTTCTTTTGAAAAAGCAATAATCCGAGCGGCAGCCAGGCGAGCGGCGAGACCGGGCGCAGGATTTGGATGAGCGGGTCGAACATCTTCGCGAAGATCTTCGACGAGCCGAGCAGGAAGCCGAGCGGCGTGCCGAGAATGAGCGCGATGGCGTAGCCTTTGCAGACGAACCAGAGCGAATACGCGGTGAAACGGCCGATGCCCTGATCCTGCTCGCCGCGCTTGGCAAACGGTTCCAGCAGGTAGGGCTTGCTGGCCTCCCAGGTCTGGCCCGGAGTGGGCAGATTTTTGAACGTCGGGATGCCTGGCAGCACGCGCCAGAGGATGAGCACGCAGAAGATGCCGACGAGCGGCAGCAGGAGCCAGTCGAATTTGAAAGCAACGGTTTTTTGCATAGTCAGTTGCAAATAATTTGCATCAACCTTTCAGCGCGTGGACCTCGAAGGATTTCGCGTATTCCTCGGGCTTCGTTGGATCGAAAACTTTGCCGTCAAAGAGCGTCTCCGGCTCGTCGTTCGAGCCGCCGTGGGCGTAGCCGATCTCCTTCATCGCTTCTTCGTAAATGTCCGGGCGCAGCACTTTTTTTGGCACGCCTTCGTAGTCGGGCGCGCCGGTGACGAAGCCCCAGCGGCGGAATTGCGTGAGCCACCACTTGCCGTATTTGAGCTGCGGGTAGTTGCAGTTCCGCTTCGCGAAAGTCATGCAGTATTCCGTGTCTTCGAGCTTGCGGCCGTCGCCGTAGTCGAGGTGGCCGAGCATCCGGCCCAGGATGAGGTCAGCCGGGCAGTTGATGTAGGCCGGCTTGCTGACGATGTCGCAGGCTTCCTTGCGGTTGCCGAGGTCGGCGAGCCACTGGCTGGCCTTGTGCACGGCTTTGAGCGCGGCTTTCACCGCCTTCGGATTTTTCTCCGCGAACTCCGCGGAAAAGCCGAGCACCTTTTCCGGGTGGTCTTTCCACATGTCCTGCGTGGTGACGCTGGTGAAGCCGATGTCCTCGGCGATGCTCCGCGCGCCCCACGGCTCGCCCACGCAGAAGCCATCCATCTTGCCCACTTTCATCTGCACGACCATGTTCGGCGGCGGGATGGTGATGAGCGTCACGTCGGCGGCTTCGTTGTTCGGTCCGCCGGGCTGGATGCCGCCGACGCCGAGGTAATAACGCATCCACATCGCGTGCGTGCCGGGTGGGAAAGTCATCGCGAAGCTCAGCGGATTGCCGGCTTTTTTCGCTTCATCGACGAAGGGCTTCAGCGCCTTTGGGTCCGCGGCGACCTTGCCTTTGAGATCTTTTTTCAATGTGATCGCCTGGCCGTTGCGATTGAGCAGCCACGGGATAATCATCGGCTTCACCGCCGGCCCGAGCAGGCCCATCGTGGCGGCAAACGGGATGCCGAAAAGCAGGTGCGTCGCCTGGATGGCGCCGCCGTTGAGATTGTCGCGGATGACCGCCCAACTCGCGCCTTTGTCGATGGTCGAGTTGATGCCGACTTCCTTGAACCAGCCCTTCTCGTGCGCGACGACCAGCGGCGCGCAATCGGTCAGCGCGATGATGCCGAAGCGCAGGTCAGCCGTTTCCGGCGCATCGCCCGCCGCGTAGGCGCCGCCGACCCAGCCGCGCGGCAATCCGGCCAGCAGCGCGGAGGCCGTCAGGCCGCCCAGCGAGGTCCGGATAAAGCGGCGCCGGCTGAAGTTTTTGGAAGGCGTCGAAGCGGTGGGAGCGGGGTCGGCAGACTGGCTGGGGAGTGACGCAGACATCGTGGAGAAAAATGACGAGGTGACCATTGCGGGCTCCTAGCACGCGATATGCCACTGCACTGCGAGCGACCTCCGCAGCGAGTGTGCGCGGACGATGGAGCAGAGAGATAACGCCTTGGAGTCAGGCATCTTGGGGCGCGCATGAATGCGGCCGGTGGGCGCGTTTTCAGCGCCGTGTCCCAGTGAGCTTGCGGCGCCTCCGCGTTGGTGGCTTTTTGTCAGTCTGCCAAAAAGCCCGCACGCACTGGTCGCAACGCACGGTTGTTTTTTCACCAGCCCGCGCGCAGACTCGTCCGCGCCAATGGTTCCTCCTTCCCGCAAAAAAATTCCGTATCCCGTGCAGCCGGCGTTACGCTCGTATCTCGACGAATTTTCGCGCGGCATGGAGTTGCCCGTCGATTACGAACTGCTCACGAGCTGGCGCGAGGGTTTCCCGATTTACGACGCGCACGGGCACGACACGCTCTGGCGCACGCTCACCTATTCGCCGACCGACATGCGCGAGCTTTCCATCGGCTTGCGCCAAATCTACGCGCTGCTCAAGGCGAGCGGCGACGTGTCGGTGATGGAGCACCTGCGGGTCAGCCGCATCGACTTCTGCGAGTTCGGCAACTCGCAGCCGTTTCGCATCCGCATCGTCAACGCGCTCAACGACAATCAGGATTACTTTTACCTGAAAAAAGCCGACGCCTCGCGCATCTACGGCCTCGAGCTGGAGCATTTGCTGTCGCCGAATCGGATGCACTTTTTCGTCTGGAAGGACACGCTCGTCGAGGAGCACATCGTCGGCATTCCGGGCGACGCGTTCATCGCCGAGCACTTGAACGACCCCGGCTTCAAGGGCGTGCGCATCGCTAAGGAATTTGTGAAGTTCAACGAGCGCTGCTTCATCCGGCTGCTCGGCGACATGCGCTCGTATAATTTCGTCGTTGATGCGACGCCGGATTTTGAAGAAGTGCAATACCGCATCCGCGCGATGGACTTCGACCAGCAGAGCTACGACGGGCGCGTGACCTTTTACAAGCCGCAGTATTTCAACGAAAACACGGCGCTCATCGAGTTCGGCAAAAAGCACATGGACGTGCAATCCATGCGCCAGTATCAGGCCGAGGAACGGGCGCTCATCGCGTTGCGCATGAGAGTCGAGCGCGAACGGCTCGATCATCTGCTCGACGCGATGTGCGCCGAGCTGCTGGCGCCGGCGGAAAAGGTGCGGCAACTCGCCGCCGGGCTGACCGAACATTACCACGAAAACGCCTTTCTGGAGTGCCGCACGATGGGCGAGCTTTTGCGCACGAGCCTGGAGCACCTGCCGCCACCGTCGCTGCCGGCGCACGCGTAAGTCGAACGGGCCTCGCGTCAAGCAAGGGTAAGCAGTCTCTCAACCGAGTGAGTTGCGATTTATTTTTTGAAAAGAAAAAGCGATGAACGCCGGTGCGAACCAATTCGACCTTTTCGCAGCTCCGGCGCCGGAAACTCTGGAAAACAAGCGCGCTTTGCTCGTCGAAGTCCACACGCGGCTCTGCGGCGCATACGGCTGCCCGGTGGCGCATTGGGCCGAGCTGGACCCGCTGAGCGAGCTGGTCTCCGCGCTGCTCAGCCATCGCACGCGCAACAAGGAAAGCGGCGCGGCGTTTGAAGCATTGCGCCGCCGATTTTCGACTTGGGAAGCCGTGCGCGACGCGCCCACGGGCGAAGTGCGGGAAGCGATCAAAACGTGCAACTGGCCGGAGCAAAAAGCGCCGCGAATCCAGACAATTTTGCGCGCGATCACGCGGCGGCGCGGCGGCGAACTCTCGCTCGATTTTCTCGCCGAGCTCCCATCGCGCGCCGCGCGCGATTGGCTTGAACAAATGCCCGGCGTCGGACCAAAGACGAGCGCGGCCGTGCTCTCGTTCAGCCGGCTGCGGATGCGCGCGTTGCCGGTGGACAGCCATCACCACCGCGTCGCACAACGGCTCGGACTCATCCCGCCAACGCTTGAGGTCGGCCCGGCGCACGCGGCGCTCGAAGCGCTGCTGCCGGCGGAGTGGGACGCGCAGAAAGTGTATGACGATCACGAACTGCTCATGTTCCACGGCCAACGCTGCTGCTTTTTCCGCCAGCCGGAATGCGCGCGTTGCGTCTTGCTCGATCTCTGCCCGACCGGCCAGGAGCGCACGCGCACCGCCGTCGCCGCGAGCCGAGCCGATTAGATTGCATCATGGAATTCAGACAACTCGGCGGCGCGGGCTTCAAGGTGCCCGTCTTGAGCTTGGGCACGGGCACGTTTGGCGGCAGCAATGAATTTTTCAAAGCCTGGGGCGAGAGCGGCGTGGCCGAGGCGACGCGGCTGGTGGACATTTGCCTCGAAGCCGGGTTGAACATGTTCGACTCCGCCGACATTTACTCCGACGGATTGGCCGAGGAAATTTTGGGCAAGGCGGTCAAAGGCCGGCGCGAGCAGGTCATCATTTCCACCAAGGCGACGTTTCGCATCGGGCCGGGCGACAACGATCTCGGCTCCTCGCGCCATCATCTCATCCGCTCGTGCGAAGCGAGTCTGCGCCGGCTCGGGACGGATTACATTGACCTTTATCAGATGCACGGCTTCGACGCGCTGACGCCGCCGGAGGAGACGCTGAACACGCTGGCCGACCTCGTGCGCGCGGGCAAGGTGCGCTACGTCGGCTGCTCGAATTATTCCGGCTGGCACTTGATGAAATCGCTGGCCGTGGCCGAGAAATACAACCTGCCGCGCATGGTCGCGCACCAGGCGTATTATTCGTTGATCGGGCGCGACTACGAATGGGAGCTGATGCCGCTCGGCCTCGATCAAAAAGTCGGCGCCGTGGTCTGGAGTCCGCTCGGTTGGGGACGGCTCACGGGCAGGATTCGCCGCGGCAGTCCGCTGCCCGCCGACAGCCGGTTGCACACGACCGCCGACATGGGGCCGCCGGTGGAGGACGAGTATCTTTTCCGCGTCGTGGATGCCATCGACGAGGTCGCCAAAGAGACGGGAAAAACGGTGCCGCAGATCGCGCTCAACTGGCTCTTGCAACGGCCCACCGTGGCCAACGTGATCGTCGGCGCGCGCAACGAGGAACAACTGCGCCAGAACCTCGGCGCCGTCGGCTGGAACCTCAGCGCCGACCAGGTCGCGCGGCTCGACGCGGCCAGCGCGCGCACGAAAATTTATCCCTACTGGCACCAGGCGAATTTCAAGGACCGCAATCCATTTCCGACCGCCGATTGAAACGCGCAGTTTGCGCCGGCAAAAAGGAAACCTCGCCGCGCCCGCGCCGCGAATCGGTCGGACCATGCACGACGCACCGAATTCCCCCCCGGCGGACGATCCTTCTGTAACGTCATCGTCCGCGCTCAACCGCCGCGATTTTTTCCAACGCACCGGGCTGGCCTGGGCCGGCGCCGCGCTCGGCGGGAGCCTGCTCGGCAGCGCGGACGCGCGCGCGCAGGACCGCGAGGGTTATCCTGTTCCCAACGAAAATTCCAAGCAACCGCCGATGACCTTGACGCCGCTCGAAGAACGCCGCGAAAAAGGCCAGATCCCGCGCCGGAAATTCGGCAAGCACGACCTCTGGATCAGCGCCATCGGCGTGGGCGGATTTTCCATCGGCGGTGAAAAAGTGCCTGAGCAGGAAGGCATCGCCATCGTGCAGGAAGCGGTGGATCGCGGCGTCAATTTTTTTGACAACGCGTGGGAATACAACAAGCACGTCAGCGAGGAGCGCATGGGCAAGGCGCTGGCCGAGGGCGGGCGGCGCGACAAGGTGTTTCTGATGACGAAAGTCTGCACGCACGGACGCGACGCGCAGGTGGGCATGCAGCAGCTTGAGGAATCGCTCAAACGTCTGCGCACCGATCACCTCGATCTTTGGCAGATTCACGAGTGCGTTTATTGGAACGATCCCGAGCGGCACTTCATGAAAGGCGGCGTGATCGAGGCGCTGACGAAGGCGAAGGAGCAGGGCAAGGTGCGCTTCGTTGGCTTCACCGGGCACAAAGACCCGGCGATCCATCTGGCGATGCTGGCGTATGATTATCCGTTCGACACCTGCCAGTTGCCGCTGAACGTCTTCGACGCGTCGTTCCATTCGTTTGAACAGCGCGTGCTGCCCGAGCTGCACCGGCGCGGCATCCTGCCCATCGGCATGAAGAGCCTCAACGGCAACGCGCGCGCGCAGCAGCAGCACGTCGTCAGCGTCGAAGAAGCGCTCGGCTACGCGATGAGCCTGCCGGTGTTGACGACCGTTTCCGGCATGGACACGCTGCCGATCCTGCGGGAAAACCTGCAAGTCGCTACTGACTTCCAGCGTTATCCCGCGGAAAAAATGGCGGCGCTGCGGCAGAAATTCGCCGACAACGTGGCCTCCGACGGGCGCTTCGAGCTTTACAAAACGACGAACGATTACGAAGCCTCCGAAGGCCGCGCGCAACACGGCTTCCCGCAGCAGCCGGTGAAGGCGTGAGCGTTTATTTTTCGCTGCTGCCGCCGCTGTCCGCCACGGCGACGACCGGCTTGAAAAAATTCGTCACCCGCCCCACGCTGAGCAAGCGTCCGGTTTCCTCGTGCGAGATGCGCACTTCGTGCACGACGAGCGAGCGTCCGCGGCTGACGACCGTGCCGACCGCGCGCACCCGGCCGCTGGCCGCCGAGCGCAGATGCGAGCCGTTGATCTCGATGCCGACGGGGACGGTCTTGGTTAAATCCAAACCCCAGCAGGCGTGCATGCTCGCCGCCGTCTCGGCCAGCACCATGCTCACCCCGCCGTGGAGCAGGCCCATCGGCTGGCGCGCGGCGTCGGTGATCGGCATGGTGAGCACGATGTGCGCGGCATCGACCTCGGCGACTTCGATGCCCAGGTGCGCCGCGGCGGTTTTCGGCAGGAGCTTGAGGAGGGCTTGAAAATTCTGCCGGGCAGTTTCCGCGGAGTCTTGCTTCGTCATGGTTGGGAGTTTCGAGTCGGAATGGGCCTCGCGCAAAGGGCGCAAAGCCGCAAAGGGAAGA
The DNA here is from genome assembly GCA_019241085.1 of Verrucomicrobiota bacterium. Lineage (GTDB taxonomy): Bacteria > Verrucomicrobiota > Verrucomicrobiia > Chthoniobacterales > SZAS-18 > JAFAXH01. Next base: position 13,066 of record JAFAXH010000148.1, read on the forward strand.
AAGCGAGCAGAACCTTCACTCCACCCATCACCACGCGCTGCTGTCATGCTTCAAAGGCACTCAGCATGACAGCGAAATGATACATTCTCTCCTTCCTTTGTGGCTTTGCGCCTTTGCGTGAGGTTCATGGCCGCTCAGCATTCACTCGCGGCGTGGACAGCCGCGATGATAAGCTATTATCCTGCTCAACCATGCGCACCGTTCTTTGTTTGCTACTCCTCTGTTTGAACAACGCGATGGCTCGCGGCGCGTCAGAGATCGTTATCGCGATGCGCTACCTCCAAGCACAGGGCACGAGTCATGCACATCTCTATTTGTATCGCGACGACGGCAAATTTTTGCGTCAGCTCACCAATGACCAGGCGAGCCAGGAAAGCGACCCGATCTTTGCGCCGGACGGCGAGACGATTGTCTTCACCCGCGAAGTCAGTGGCGGCGCGAAGCAATTCTGGTCGGTCGAACCGCGCGGCGGCAATTTGCGTCAGCTCCCCGCCGCGCCGGATTGGTATGCGCAAGCGCGCACGTCGCCGTTTTTCCTGTGGTGGTTTCCCGACGAAAAAACGTCGTCGCCGACCGACGCGCCCTTCGGTCAGCGCACGCAGCGTTTCACCGCGCCGGATGGCTCGGTGGAATTGATCCTCGAAGAAAAGAAAGACGACGAGGACGATCAGATGAACGGCCCCGGGCACGGCAAGCATTACCGGCTGCATGATTTGAAAACGGGCGAGGAAACGCGGCTCGCCACGCTGCCCGGTTTCGAGGGCCTCGTCGATCCGCTGCGCCTCGGCAACGACGGCCCGTTTTTCTTTTTGCAACCGCCGTTGCGCCTTGTCTTCTTCGCCGTCCATCTCGACAGCACGGACGGCGACACCGACTATGCGCTCGACTTGAACGCGCCGCGCCGCCTCGTGCGGCTGTCGCCGAATTGGGCCGCGCCCTTTCCGCTGCCGGGCGAGCCGGCGTTTTTGACTCTGACCTCCGTGCGTTATTTGCCGATTCCCGGCAGCAAGAAAACGGCGAATTGCTCGTTCGTCGAACGCTGGGACGCCAAGTTGAACAAGGTCCGCTTCGCCCAGCTCGACTCCGCCGCCATCGTCTCTGGCGCGTCGATGTATCGCCCCGGCCGCACGCCGGCAGTGGTGACGATCCGCAAAGCGGGCGATTAACGACGCAGCAGGTGGATGACAATCCCCGACTGCCGCGCGACTTTTCATTCCGACGGCTTAATCCTAATCCCGCCGGAGGCACGCGCCGCCCGAGCGAGCGGACAGACAAACACCAGAAGATTAGGATTAGGATCAAGATTACGATTAGGCTCAGAGCAGCGTAAAAATTTCGCCCATGATTCGCCGTTCCACCTTGCTGCGCATCCTTCTTCTCCTGACCGCTGGCCTGCTGTTTTCAATAAGCCCGCGCGCGGCCGTCGCGCTGCCGTTCGACACCGTCTTCAAAGGCCGCGACCGCTTCGACCGGCTCGTCACCGAAGCCGCCGCCGGCAACTGGTCCGCGCTGCCCATCGGCGAACGCACCGCCACCGTCGGCCGCGCGCTCACGGGCACGCCTTATCGCGGCTCCACGCTGGAGATCGACGACCGCGTCGAAGCGCCCAGCGCCAACCTGCTCGGACTCGATTGCTGGACATTTTTTGAAACCTCGCTTGCCTTCGCCCGCATGCTCGGCGAGCCGCGCGACAAGTGGACGCCCGAGACCTTGCTGCGCTATCTCGAACTCGACCGCTACCGCGGCGGCCATTGCACCGGCAGCTACCTCTCGCGCCTGCACTACCTCGAAGACTGGGCCGTCGACAACCAGCGGCGCGGCTTGGTCGAAGACCTCACCCGCTCGCTCGGCGGCGTCGCGTGGCCGCACAGCGCGCAGGAGATGTCGATCCTCTGGCGGCACTATCGCTACCTGCGCGCCGACCCGTCGCTGCTGCCGGAATTGCGGCAGATGGAAGATCGCGTTTCCACCATGCCGCTCTACGGCATCCCGGTGAGCCGCGTGGCGGGCATCGAAGGCCGCCTGCGCGACGGCGACATCATCGGCATCATCACGCGCGATTCGCCCGGCGCCTATTCGACCTCGCACGTCGGCCTCGCCGTGCGCCAGCCCAACGGCACGCTCTGCTTCCTCCACGCCAGCGCGCCGCACAATTACGGCCGCGTTTTAATAGAAAGCCGGCTGGCGAGCTACGTCCGCCATTACCGCACCGACGCCGCCATCATGGTCTTCCGTCCGGTGCGGTGAAGGAGAATGGGCGGTCCGCCACCCTTGCAATGTCGGCTCGTAGGTCTTTGGTTTGTCTGCACCGAGTCATGCAATTCATTTTTTCGATGTCAGTTCACCGCTTTCTCAGGTAGGCTCATCGTCTGTGCCGAACGATTTCCGGTCTCACAAATTTTCTACTGAAGCGCGTCGTCCTGCGGCTACGCATAAGTCGGCGTATTTTTTGTCGCTCGCGGTGGAGAACGTCCGCTGTTTCAAGGGGCCGGTCACGCTGGATTTGTCCGACGGACACGGACGGCCAGCGCCGTGGACGATCTTGTTGGGAGATAACGGTGTGGGGAAAACCACCTTGCTGCAATGCTTGGCGGGAATGCGTCCAACAGAATGGAAGTCACCCCAGCAAGAAGCCTTTGTATTGGTGCCGCATTCGTTTGCCCGCGCGGTCGCAGGGAAGCAATCTCTCTTGATTAACGCCACGGCCTCTTCTGGTAGAATTGAATGCAAAGCTGCTTTCGGAACTCAATTGAAAGATTCAGAAAAAAATAATTTTACATGCTCCTTCTGGTTCGAGTTTCTAAAAAAATGGCGGTGCCACAGTTAATCATATTTCCGATTCAATTCGGAACCTCATTTGTTATGGTTACGGCGCCATGCGACGCCGTGGGGAAGGTTCGCTTTCTGAGAATCAACCTCGCGATCCTTGCGCTACATTATTTGATGATTCGGCAACGTTAACCAACGCTGAGGAGTGGCTACTCCAAGCTGACTATACGAGGAGCAAGACCAACGAACCTATAGCGAAAGAGCGTTACGAATCTGTCATCAAGATCCTCTTCGCCATGCTGCCAGAGGTGCATGACATCCGCGTGCAGCAGCCAAAAAATTTATCCCAGCCGCCGCAAGCTCTAGCACTGATGGAATATGGCTGGGTGCCTTTGCAAGCGCTCAGTTCTGGCTATCGCACGGTGACAGCTTGGATGGTCGATCTCGCCAGTCGGATGTTTGATCGTTATCCAGACGTAAAGAAACCGTTGGAGCAGCCGGCGATTGTGCTTGTCGATCAGATCGACTTACATCTACATCCGCGCTGGCAGCGGGAACTGATCGACCAGTTGAGCAAGATTTTTAAGAACACCCAATTCATCGTTACCGCTCATAGTCCGCTCATCGTTCAGGCAGGTGCAGCGGTGGGAGCAAATGTCGTGGTGCTCCGCCGTGAAGGCGATCACGTTACCATCAACAATTCACCGACGGATGTGCGGGGGTGGCGGTTGGATCAAATCGTTTCCAGCGATCTCTTCGACGAGCAACCGAGCCGTGACGAACCCACGGAGAAACGCTTGCAGGCACGCCGCACGTTGCTCGCCAAGGCCAAGCGGACGGCAGCGGAAAATAGGCGACTGGCACAATTGGAAAAAGAGATCGGCCCGTTACCGACGGGAGAATCACGCGAGGATATCGAAGCGATGGCGCTCATCCGCCGCGCGGCGGACAAGCTGCGCCAAAGGCAGGCGGCAGAGAAGGAGCCATCTCAGCTTGCGGGGAAAGCATGATCCGCATCACGCGCACACAGCCTGCTCCAAGGGTTTTACAAACGAAGGGCAAGCAGAAAGCCAAGGCGCATTGTGCTGCTTACGCTCGGAACGCAGCGGATTACCACACTGGCAGACGGAGGTTCACCTTCGACGCTGCAATCTATGGTCACAGGGAGGTGAAGCAACGGCTGATTAAAATGCAGCATGACAAGTGCGCTTTCTGCGAATCGCAGGTAACCCACGTTGCTCATGGCGATGTGGAACACTTTCGGCCGAAGGGCGGTTGCCGTCAGAACGAGAGCGAACCGATGCAGAAGCCGGGTTATTATTGGTTGGCTTACACTTGGGAAAATTTGCTTTTCGCCTGCCAACTTTGTAACCAACGACACAAGGCGAACCTGTTTCCACTACAGGACGATTCGCGCCGAGCTCGCCAGCATAGTGCAGATGTGGCGCAAGAGGCACCGACGTTTATCGATCCGTCAACCGAAGATCCCGAAGCTTTGATCGCTTTTGACAATACGGGCACACCATACGCCGTTGGCAACAATGCCCGCGCCGCTGAAACCATTCGCGCGCTCGGCTTAGATCGGCCTGAATTGAATATCCGCCGATTTGATCGGCTGGAGATTTTGAAAAGTTTGCGCGATTTGATTGTGCTTTTACCCAGAACTCCTGACGCTATAAAAGCTAAACGTCATTTGCACAAGCGGGTGCAATCATCTGCGGAATACGCTGCGATGACGCGAGGAGCTTTGCCGGAATATCGACGATAGATTAATACCCCGCCGCCTGCCCGTCCTTGCGGCTTTCACTCGCGCCGACATAGACGCGCTGGCCGTCGTTATGATGCTCGACTTTGATGGCTTGATAGCCGCCGTAGCCGCCGAGGTCGTAGCGCATGTCGTGGCCTTTTTTTCTTAACTCGCGCACCGTTTCCCACGGGATGCCGCTCTCGACTTCGAGGTAGCCGCCGGTCGGCGTCATCTTGTCATCGGTCGGTTCGTTGTCGCCTTCGTGCTGCCAGCGCGCGGCGTCGCCGGCTTCTTGCACGCCGAGGCCGAAGTCGATGAGGTTCGTCAAAATCTGCACGTGCCCTTGCGGCTGCATCCCGCCGCCCATGACGCCGAAGGCCAGCCACGGCTGATTATCTTTCATCACGAACGCCGGGATGATCGTGTGAAAGGGCCGCTTGCCCGGTGCATAGACATTCGCGTGGCCGGGCTGCATGGAAAATAGCTCGCCGCGATCCTGGAACATGAAGCCCAAGCCCGGCACGACGATGCCGCTGCCCATGCCGCGATAGTTACTTTGAATAAGGCTAACCATGTTGCCTTCATCATCGGCGGTGCAAAGATAGATCGTGTCGCCATCCTTCAGCGCCGGATTGCCCGGCGCGACTTGCCGGGCGGCGTGTTGCGGGTCGATGAGCTTGCGGCGGTCGGCGGCGTATGGTTTCGAGAGCAAGCCGGCGATGGGCATGTCTTTGGCAAAGTCTGGGTCGGCGTAAAACTTCGCGCGATCCGCCCAGGCGAGCTTCTTCGCTTCGACGAGCGTGTGCAGCGTCTGCGCGGATTGAAATCCCATCGCGCACAGGTCGAAGCCTTCGAGAATATTGAGCATCTGCAACGCCGCGAGCCCCTGGCCGTTCGGCGGCAGTTCAAACACGTCGTAGCCGCGATAGTTCGTGCTCAGCGGCTCGACCCAATTGGAGTGGTGCCGCTCGAAATCGGCCTTGCGCAACCAGCCGCCGTTCGCCTGCATGAAGGCGTCGATCTGGTCGGCGATCTTGCCTTTGTAAAAGGCATCGCGCCCGCCTTCGCCGATGGCGCGCAGCGTCCGGGCGAGCGCGGGATTTTTGAAAAGGTCGCCCTTGGCCGGCGCGCGGCCCTGGCCGTCGAGCGTGTAGGTTTCCAAGAACGCGCCTGGCTGGATGCGATAAAGCGGCACGCCGCGGCCCCAGTAGTAGGCGATGAGTTCGGTGACGGGGAAACCTTCCTCCGCCGCCTGGATCGCGCCGGAAAGATCGTCGGCGAGCGAGAGCCAGCCGAAGTGCGCGTGCAACTCCGCCCAGCCATCGACACAGCCGGGCACCGAGATCGGCAACATGCCGAGCGGCGGGATGTTCGGGCGGTGGAGTTTTTCCAACTCCGCCTTCATGCCGTCGTAGGACAGCCCGAGCGGCGAGCGTCCACTGGCGTTGAGGCCGTAGAGCTTGTTGTCGCGCGCGGAATAAACGATGGCAAACAGATCGCCGCCAACGCCGTTGGAGACCGGCTCCATGAGGCCGAGCGCCGCGTTGGCCGCGATGGCGGCATCGACCGCGCTGCCGCCGCGCTTGAGCACGTCGAGGCCGATCTGCGTCGCCGCCGGCACGCTCGTGCAAACCATGCCGTGCCGCGCGAGCACTTCCGAGCGCGTGGCGAAGGGTTTGCCGGTGATGCGGTCCACTTGGGCGCGCGCGTGAGGAAGCGCGAGGAGCGCGCAGCAGCTCAGGAATAAAACGGCACGGCGGGTGGGGAAAGAAAAAGCGGGGTGCATAATTGAATTGAAAAGAAAAGGAGGGCAGACGCCGCGGGAACGGTCCGGCGCCAGCGCCGGCTGCGATTCCCACCAGCAGGATGAATCGTCGCGAGTTCCTCAAACGCTCGCTCCGCGCTACCGGCGGCAGCTTGGCGGCGACAACGCTGACGGCGTGGCCGCACGCACTCTTCGCTGCCGACAAGCCGAAGCTCGCCAGCGACCGCGTCACGCTCGGCAGCGGCCCTGCGCGGCTGCGCGTGAGCCGGCTCGCGATGGGCACCGGCAGCGGCGGTTGGAATCATCATTCCAACCAGACGCGCCAGCTCGGCGTGCGCGGCCTCGCCGACTTGCTGCGGCTCGCCTACGACCGCGGCGTGACGTTTTGGGATTCGGCCGATCAATACGGCAGCCACCCGCACTTGCGCGAAGCCCTGCGCACGGTGCCGCGCGACCAGGTCACGATTTTAACCAAAACCCGCGCCACCACCGCGGCCGAAGCGCGCGCCGACCTCGACCGGTTTCGTCAGGAACTCGGCACCGATTATCTCGACATCCTGCTCCTGCACTGTTTGGAAGACGGCGACTGGCCGGAGAAATTGCGGCCCGTGATGGATGTCATCGGCGAAGCGCGCGAGCGCGGCCTCGTGCGCGCGCATGGTGTGAGCTGTCACACGCTGCCCGCCCTGCACGCCGCCGCGCGGTCGCCGTGGGTGCAGGTGAACCTCGCGCGCATCAACCCGGCGGGCGTCATCATGGACGCCGACGTGCCCACCGTGCGCGGCGTGTTGCGGCAAATGAAAGCCGCCGGCAAAGGCGTCATCGGCATGAAAATCCTCGGCGCCGGCCAGCTCCGTGAGCATCGCGACGAGGCGCTGCAATACGCGTTGTCGTTAATGAACGACTGCGTCGATTGCTTCACCATCGGCAGCGAGAGCGCCGCCGAGTTCACCGACCTGACGCAACGCATCGCCGCGGCGGGCGTGCGGGGTTGAAAGCGAAAACTAGCGGCACTTAACCTTGGTCTTAATCTTAATCTTACTCTCTGCCGCCGGAGGCAAGAGCTTGAGCCACGCGCTGCGAGCGCAGAAGGACTAGGATTAGGATTACGATTAAGCTTCGGCAGCCCGCTGCTGACCTCACCGCGCCGGCGTCGGCAGGCCGGCGGGGCGCTCGGAGAGGCGCGGCGCGCCGGGGAGCGAGCGCGACGTATCGCGCACGGGCAGGTCGCCCTCGGGCGCGCCGGACTCAACGGCGTTGCCGTCGGCGGGGGCGGCATTGGCGGCGACGCTGCTCGGCGCCTGCGGCGTGGCGTTTCTCACCACGACCTCGCCGGCGGGCGTCGCCACGAGGTTCGGGACGGCCTTGGAATCCTTCGTGAAGACCTGCCGCGCGACGCGTTCGCCGTTGAGCGAAAACTCGCTGTAAACATACGTGCGCGGCGCCGCCAGGTGCAGGACGTGCAGGTGATTCGCGCGGTCGAGCGCGACGCGCGGCTCCTCGCCGCCGGTCATGATGCGCCCGAGCGATTGCGTGGTGTAGGTGACGCCCGCCTTCACGTCGCGCACGCGGACGTAGAGCAACATGCGGTCGGGCAGCCGGTGCGCGAGGAGGGTGTATTGCCGCAGGCCGCTGCCGCCCGGCGCGTCGCCGCCGCGACCGGCGGGCACGCCGACGGTTTGCTGCCAGATCGTGCGGCCTTCCGTGAGGTCGAAGGCGACGGCGTTGGAGGAAAAGTAATGGTCGGCGTCGGCGAAATACAGGTTCGCCTTCAACCGGTAGCCGCCCGGCTCGCGCAGCGAGAAATGCGGCCCGATGTCAAACACCCGCTTCACCGTGGCGCCGGCGGGCACGGAGAGCGCCGGCAGGTGCCAATCGTTGTCCACCGGCTGCAACGGCACGCCCGATTCCTCGCCGCGCGCCGCCGCGGCCTGGTTGGCGGCGGAGGTCAATTCCACGTCGAGCCACTGCCGGCCGCCCGCGCCGTTTTCAAACACCAGGTCGCGCCCGGCGAGATTGGTGATGGCGAGGATGACTTCGACCGGCTCGTAGGGCACGAACGTAGAGCGGCGCAGCTTGATCTCGAACCGCACCTGCGCCCGCGCCGCCCCCGGCGCGAGCAACAACAGCAGCAAGAGCAAGAAGAGAAAAGGAGAACAACAAAGGCGACCACGGCTTCGCATGACGGCTGCCAGCTTAGCACACGCGCGCGAAGGGCGGCGCGCAGATTTTTTCCCGGCCTTTTCCGCGGGGAATTACTTCGGCAAGGTGAGCCAGTTGAATCCGTCCTCGAGGCAGGCGGATCGAGCGGTGTCGGTCAAGATGCACATAGCGCTTGAGTTCAAGACAGGATGAGAATGGCTGCATTCGGATCCGCGTCGAATGCGGAAAGCATGGCAAACTCCGCGCGGAGAAGCTGAGTGATCCGGCTGGTTGGACCATTGCCCACGCGCAGAAAGATAAACTTCGGCGGCGCTCCGTGGACGAGACTGCGCTGGTGAAAATCTGCGTCCTTGGAAACAATGGCAAAACCGTGCTGCTGGGCGAAAGACCAGATCACGGCATCGTCAGTTCTGATGAGCTGATGCGCCTTGACGTGCGACGAGCCGGGATAAAGATCGAAAAGCTGAGGAACAATCCTGTCCGACAGATTCTCATCCAGCAGGAGCTTCACGCGGCAGCGGCAACAAAGAGTTTGCGCTCACGATCCGCGGCGAAGGCGAGGCAGGCACGGATGTCCTCGCGTGTCAGCTCGGAGAAATCCGCCAGAATTTCGTCCACGGTCATGCCACCCGCGAGATACTCCAACACATCCTGCACCGTGATGCGCAGCCCGCGGATGCAAGGTTTGCCGCTGCGCTTGCCTGGTTCAATGGTGATAATCTGGCGGTAATCCACAGCAAAAGAGCGTAACCGGCGGCGCACCGGCGGTCAATCGCCTCGTTCCCAAGCGGCACTTTGGGAATGAGCAAGCAACGGAGCAGCCGGAGCAGTTCGCTGCCGCGCCGGGTCAGACGCTTACTTAAAGACAGCGAGCACCGCGTCCCGAATTCTCTGGAACGCCTGCGGCTGGAGCCGTCCGACCTCGGCCGTGAAAAGGCTCTGGTGGGCTGTGAAGAGTTTCGCTGGCCGGGCGTAGCTGACGAGCCGCAGGCCGCCGGCGGCAAAATCGCCGGCCGCGAGTGGCTCGGAGTGCGCATCGCCGTAAGGCTGGCTGGTGACTTGGCACAGCACCCAATCCCCGCGGTCGGCGGAGGCCAGCACCACCGCCGGACGCAGCTTGGACTCGTGAGATCGGAGAACGGGAACGGGACGAGAACTACCGAGCCTGCTGAAGGTATGACCATGCCGCTTCCTCCTCCGGGCGATCCCAATCCTCCGCAAGCGCACGCTCGCTCAGCAGCGCCGTCTCGTGAACGCCCGCAGCCGGCTCCTCGTCGAGGATGGTGACAAGCGCCCGGTGGCTGCGCGCCACCCGCACAGGCTCCAAGAGTCGCACGCTCCCCCGCTCGTCAATTACGGCTTCCACCGTCTGCATCATGAGGCTCAGCGTAGCTTTTTCGCGAGATGCGCGCAATCGCCGAACTATTGTTCGTCTCGTTCCTAAGTGCAACTTGGGAGCGAGGAGAACGGCGCGATTGATAACTAGGAGGGGACGACTGCCCTAGGCGGCGCCGGGGCGTTTCTCTGAAGTTTGACGGAGCGTCGGAGGCACGCTGCCGCCGCAAAGGGCGGCGGCAGCCCTTTGTCATCCCGAGCGGAGTCGAGGGACCTCTTATTGATTGTCTGGCTCGCAGGACACCCGCTGCTAGCCAAGGCAAATAGCAAGAGGTCCCTCGACTTCGCTCGGGATGACAGGAAGGAAAGCCCGGCGCGCAAGCGGCACCAGCGGGCGCCTGTGCGCTGGAGCGCGTGATAAGCCGCCGTCTGTTTGGTTGAAACCTCAAAACAATGATAGGAACCGGCTACGGATATAGGGCGGACTTGAACAACCGAGTATGCAGTTCCTGTAACTAAGTTTTTTACCTGATCACCGGTCTTGATGGGAAACTCATCCGAAAACTTGAATGTAGTAAGGCCAGTCTTACGGTCCTCCTTCATCAATGCCTTCCTAGTTTCGCCTCCTTGGCAATCTGTGCCAGCATCAGCAAGCGTATCGAGGAAAGCAGCACGAAAATCATCTCCAATTTCGTTACTCATATTTGTTTGATCAAAGGGTGTTGTATAAACGGCATTCTGCTGAGTCTAACCTTAAATTAGGCCGAAGGAGTTTGCTTCCGCAACTGCGGCGTTTGTTCGCGTGACCCGCCGACAGCCCTCCTTATCCAGCGAAAGCCTCCACCGACCTATTTCTTATCCCCACCCCCCGCCGGCGGCGCGTCGCCCACGGTGCGGAAGCCGATCTGCTCGCTGCTTTGCAACGTCATCAGGAAACCGGTCGTGCGCTTCGTCGTCTCGAAGCCGCGCGAGCCGTAGCTGCCGCCGCGGATGATCGGGTGCAGCTTGTCGGAAAAATCGGCGGTCCATTCGGCCACGTTGCCGGCCAGGTCCATGACGCCATACGGGCTGCGGTCGCCGGTCATGGCATCGACGGGCGACCAGCGGTTGTAGCCATCGACCTCGCCTTTTTGGCGCGGGTCTTCGTGGTAGTCGGCGGCGGTGTTGACCTTGGTAATCGCCTGCGGGTCGTTGCCCCACGGGAAGCGCCGGCCATCGGTGCCGCGGGCGGCTTTTTCCCATTCCTTCTCGGTCGGCAGCCGCCGGCCGCGCCATTTCGCATAGGCGTAGGCGTCGAACCAATCGACGTAGAAGACGGGGCAGTTCAGGTCGAGCGGGGCGCCGTTGTAATTGCCGCCGCGCCGGGCGGCGGCGTAAAAAACGTCCCAGTGCGCGTCTTTATGGGATTTGCCCTTGGGCTGGTCGGGATGGTCGATGCGGGCGGCGAGGCTGGGGTCCTGGTCAAGGGCGGCGAGGAACTCGGCGTATTGGCCGATGGTAACTTCGTATTGGTCGATCCAGACGGGGTGGTCGAGCGTGGCGGTCTGGTTGTCCTGGTAGATGAAATCGCCGGCGGGAATCTCGATGGTGTGAGTGAAAGTCTTCGCCGCCGGGGCGCGCAAAAACTTCCACCAGATGACCGCGCCGACGAGCCAGAAGACGAGGAAGATGCCGAGGCCGCTGAGGACGAGGGCGCGCTGGCTGCGGCGCTTGGCTTCGGCGATGGCGGCCATCGCGCGGCGTTCCTGTTCGCCGAGGGCGCGGGCATCCTTCGGGGCGGCTTTGGGTTCGAGCGCCTTGACGGCTTGCAGCAGCGCGGCCCAGCTCAGGAAGCCGCTCTGGCCTTGGAGCGTCATGCGGCTAAAGAGGGCGCGCACCTCGGGCGTGGCCGCCTGCCGCCCGGGCAGGCAATCGCTCACGGCTTGCGCGAGCCGGCGGATGTCGTCCTGCGGCGGCGGCGTGCCAGTGCCGGGCAGGTCGGCGAAGTTGTTCAGCCGCGGCCGGCCCTCGCGCCCGAGGTAGATGCCGCGGGCGGAGAGCGGCGCGCGGTCGATTTTATTTTGATTTAAATACGTGAGCGCCTCGGCGACGACGCGCACGACGCGCAGGGCGGCCGGGTCGTCGAGCGTGCGCCCCTGGGCATGGAGGTCGGCGAGGGTGTCGCCTTCGACAAATTCCCGCGCGTAGTAAATCCGGTCGTCGGACTGGCCGACTTCATACACGGCGAGGATGGAGGGATGCTGGACGTTGGCGCGGACGCGGGCGCGGTCCAGGAATGTCTGCGCGGCGGCGGCGTCGCTGGCGGCGGCTGTCGCCAGCGTCTTCAGGGCCACCTTGCGGCCGACGGAGGTCTGCACCGCCTCGAAAACTTCGCCTTCGTCGTCTTTGCCGAGCAGGCGGTTGAGCGCAAACGGCCCGAGGGTTTGTCCGGCCAATTCGCCTGCGCCGGCGGCGGCCTCCGACGCGGCGGCTTCCTCGGCGGCGCCGGCCCCCGCCTCGTCGCGCCGCCGGGCGCTTTCCATGAGGAGATGCTGCCAGCTTGCGTGGATGGTGCGCGCCTCGGGCTGGAGGCTGTCTTCAAAGGAAAACTGCCCGTTGGCCCAGCCGACGATGGCATAGACAGCGGCTTCGCCGGAATGCTCGCCCGCCACGGCGTGAACGATCTCGCCGTTGGCCAGATAGAGAATCCCGCGCTCGCGGGCGTTGCGGGAGACGACCATGCGGCCGGTGCGTTTGCCGAGGCAGCACATCTGCACGATGTCGGCGAGGTCGAACTGCGCGAGCTGGCCGCTGAAGCCCGGCTTTTGCACGAGCGTGCGGATGCGCGCGGATTGGGATTGCGGCCGGCCGCCGCCGCTGCCGTCGTCGGGCAGCACGATGCTCGACGCGGTGCGCCTGCGGTCCAAGGGCGCGGCTTTTTCCGGCGCGAGATAGGGCGTGACCACCGGCGGCGGCAGGGCGGCCAGCACGGCGGCGGGGTCCGTCGGCTTCAGCAACACGGGGCTGCCGGCGGTGTAATCGGCGTAGGCGCTCAGGTCGTAGCCGGTCAGGTAGATCGTGTGCAAGGCCGGTTGCGCGGCGCGCAGGCGTTCCCGCAGCCGGAAGCCGTCCATCTTTTCCATGACGACCTCGGTGATGAGCACGTCGGGCAGCCCCGCCTCGCCTTGCGCCAAGGCCAGCGCCTGCGCGCCGCCCGCCGCGGTGCGCACCTCGTGGGGCGTGGCGACGCGCAAGGCGTGCGCGAGCGACTCGGCGTTCTCCAGTTGCTCATCGACGATCAGGATTTTCATCTCACGAACCCAGAGGGGGAAATTATAGTTCAAAAAAAGATGCCGGACGCCTTGGCAGCACGACAGGGTTAAACCGTGCCACAAGACAAAGTTCGCCGCGTCTTGGCGAGCGAAAACGCGCCGCCGGGCGTTGCTACTGCTCCGCCGGCAGCGTGGGCGGGGGCGTGAACTTTTGGAGCAATTGCTCCGGCTCGGCTTTGCCATCCTGCAACTGGCGGTCGTAATACAGCCGCACGACGTAGCCGACATACGTGCGCGCGGGCGTCGCCGCCGCCGCCTCCGTTTGCGAAGGCAGCGGCGTGGCCGCCGCGTTCCGGCTGCTGTTGCCGCCGCGGCGGTTCCGTCCGCTGCCCGTGGCGGCGGGAATCGGCGGCGGCGGGAGCAAGGGCGTCGTGCTGCTGTTGCTGTTGCCGCTTGCGCCCGCACCGCCGGCGCTGTCCTTGCGCCGCAGGTAGGTGACTTCCAGAATCTCCGAGGCGTCGTCGGCCCAATCGACCGGCGGCGTCAGCCATTGAAAGCCGGTCTCGGCGTCGGTTTGCACGAGGTCCTTGCCATCGACGAGGTCGTAGAATTCCGCAAAAACTTTCACCCGCCGCGGATCAATCGCGCTGCCCGGCCGGTTTTTAACCACGATGCGCACGGCGACTTTTTTCTCCGCGCTCGGGTCCGGGACTTCCTCCTGCTTGACCTCGACCAGCCGCAGCAGCGCGTTGGCCGCGTAGCCACCGCCGGCGGCAGCGGTCGGAGGACTCGCCGCCGCGGCAGTTTCGCCGGGGATGCCGCCACTCTGGCGGAGTTTCATCTGCGCGAGGTAATACGGCGCGCCGACCGATTCGCCGAGGTCGTAGAGCCGCTGCCACTGGAGCGTCGCGCGGTCGGGCAACTGCATCGCTTCATACGTCAGCGCCAGCTCGGCGATGACGAGCGGGTTGTCGGCGGAAAGGTTTTGCGCCTCGCGCAATTTGGCCAGCGCGCTCTGCGTGTCGCCGCGGCTGCGCAACACCTTGGCCTGCTCGACGAGGTCGGCCGGGTTGGCTTGGTAACGCGGCGCCGGCGTCGGCAACGCAAAGCCGCCCGAGCCGCCGGCCGCAGCTTCCGACCCGGTGGCGGCGGGAGCAGCGGTGCCCGGCGTCGGCAAAGCCGCCGCGGGCGTCGGCGCCGTGGGAGCCGACGGGAACTCGCCGGACGGCGCGGAGGCAAGGTCTCTGGGGGCCGGCGTTCCCGTCGTCGTGGCCGCCACGGCGCCGCCGCTGGAGTTGGTCGCCGGGCTGACTCCCACGCGCCGGGCGGTCGCCGCCGCTCCGCCGCGGGCGAGAAACCAGCCGAGCGCCAGCAATTGCGCCAGCGCCAATCCGCCCAGCACCAGGCTCGCCAGCGTTTGCGTGCGGCGACGGCCGGGCGGAGGCAGCCAGGCGGTGACGGGCGGAGGGAGCGTCGCGGGCATCTTCTGCGGCGAGGGAAAAACCAGCTTTCTCTGCATAACGGCCACCGCGGCGCGTTGTCAATCGCGCGACGGACGGGAAAAAGCCGTTTTGCGCGGGTGCGGATTGTCGCGGCGTTCGGGCTTGCGGCTCGCGGCGGCTTGGTTTCCAATAGCGGGCCTTTCGGAGAAAGGCGGGCGAGGTTTCTGAAAAACAGAAACGCGACCCCGGCTTTTCCCATCGCGCGCCGGCCTCCATGAGCACATCTGAATCGCCCGTTTTGCAAGGTTTCATCCACGCGCTGGAGCAGGGGCGCTATCGGGTGATCGTGCAGTGGGCGCTGGTGGTCGTCATCGCCGTGGTGCTGGGGCTGTCGTATCTGGGCTTGATCGCGTTTTTGCCGTGGCAATTCCGCGGTTTTGCCAGCGCGGAGGCCATCGACCAGGCGCAGGTGGCGCGGGAGCTGGCGCGGGGGCATGGCTTTTCCACGTTGAACATCCGGCCGCTGGCGGTCGCGCAACTGGAACAGGGCGGCCTCCTGCCCGCGCCGGGCCAGGCGTTTCCCGACACGTTCAATGCCCCGCTGGGGCCGGCGGTGAACTCGGTGCTCCTGCGCGGCATCGCGAGCAAGGCGGCCAAGACGACCTACGCGCCGGGCGAGTTTGTGCATCCAGCGGAGCGGGCGATCGCGGCGCTGTCGATGGTGTTTTTCGTGGTCGCCGTGTTGTTGCACTACCGGCTGGCGCGGCGGCTGTTCGACGGCCGGCTGGCGCTGCTGGCGGCGGGGCTGCTGCTGGTGTGCGACTTGCCTTGGCAATTTGCCGCGGCGGGGCTGCCGCAAAATTTGCTGCTCCTCATTTTCTCGGTGGCGCTGCTGGCGCTGGCGCGCGCGGTGGAGGCGCGGCGGGCGGGCGCGCCGGGCACGGCGCTGCTCTGGCTGGCGCTGGTCGGCGTGCTGCTCGGCGCCTTGGTGCTGGGGCATGGCGTGGCGGTGGGCATTTTCCTCGGCGCGCTGGCGTTCTCGACGATCTATTTCCGCCCGCGCCTGCTGGCGATCCTGGCGCTGACGGTGCCGTTCCTCCTCGTGGTGTCGCCGTGGCTGGCGCGGAATTATCGGGTGAGTAAAAATCCGTTTGGCATCGCGGGCTACGCGCTTTACGAGGGCGTCAGCAGCACGACGGCGCACCGGATGCGCGCGTTTGAGACGAGCGTGCGCAACACGCCGCCGTTGTTCTTCCGGGGGAAGGTCCAAAGCGGCGTCGCCGCGCAACTCCAGGATCCTTCCCGCTTCCTCGGCGCGGGCCTGCTGACGGTGGCGTTCTTCGTCGGTCTGCTCTATCCCTTCCGCCGACCGGAGACCGATGTCTTTCGCTGGGCGGTGCTGACGATGTGGCTGGGGCTGGTGGCGAGCACGGCCGTGCTGGGGATCAACCAGCCTGAAGAATGGCCCGTCGCGCCGGGCAATCTGCACGTCCTGTTTCTGCCGGTCGTGCTCGCCTTCGGGCTGGCGCTGGTGCTGGTGCTCTTCAGCCGGCTAGCCATCGGCACCGTGCCGCTGTGGCGGACGGCGTTTTTCACCGGTCTCTTTATCTTCATCGCCATGCCGATGGTGAACACGCTCATGACGAAGACCAGCGTGGTGCAGTTCCCGCCGTATTTTCCCGCTGCCATCGCGCGGTTGAACGTCTGGACCAATCCAAACGAGGTGATCGGCTCCGACATGCCGTGGGCCGTCGGCTGGTATGCCGACCGGCACAGCGTCTGGCTGCCGCTGAAGATGAAAGAGCTGGTGGACTTGGGCGATCAAAACAAGCTGCCCGGTCCGCTGGCGGGCGTCTTCCTGTCGCCCGTGAGCCGCAACGTGCCGTTCTACACCGACCTCCTGCGCGGCGACTATCAGGACTGGACGGAGCTGATCTTTGGCAGCACCACGCTGCGCGATTTTCCCTTCCGCGAAGCCGTGCCCGTGGGCGATCCGAGCATGACGTTTTACAGCGACGTGAAACGCTGGGAGATCGGTCCGCCGCGCTGACGAAGAGCTGCTGGGCTATTGGTTTGTCAGCTTAATCGTAATCGTAATCCTAATCTTAATCTCTGCCGCCGGAGGCACGCTTGCGCGACGCGCTGCGAGCGCAGAAGGATTAGAATTAAGATTACGATTAAGCCTAGCGGAGCCGACGTCCAAGGGCGCTCCCTTTGGATTTGCGCTTTGCACGCGGGCAGGGCTGTGTTTTGTTGTCGGCTGCCCCGTTGCCTGCCGCTGCTGCCGATGTCTCGTCCCGACGAATCCCACCCGCCCGCTGTCGTCGCGGCTGCCAGCGACCAGCCGACGACGACGGTGGCGCCGGACAGTTTTGAAAGCGCGCTGGAACGGCTCGAAGCCATCGTCGCCCGCATGGAAGGCGAACGCTTGCCGCTGGAGGAACTCCTGGCTTGCTACGAGCAAGGCACGCGGCTCCTGCAAACGTGCGGCGATTTCCTGCAAGCCGCCGAACAACGCATCGAGCTGATCACCCGCGGCGAAAACGGCCAGCCGCAAGCCGCCGATTTCCCCCCATCCTCGCCAGGCGTCACCGCCGCGCCCCCCGCGGAAAACCAGCCGTCCACCGCGCAGCCTGCAAATCCAACGCCGAAAGCCGCCGGCAAAACCAGCGCCGCCGCCGCTGCTGCTCCCGGCAGCCGCGGCAGTAGCAGCAATCCGCCCTCTTCCTCCAACCGCAAGAACCATGAAGTCAGCCTCTTCTGAACCCGTTGCCGCGCAGGCTCCGCCCACGCCCGAGCCGAAACTCCGTCTGCTCGATAAAATCCACTCGCCGGCGGACGTGAAGGCGTTGCCCGAGGAGCAGCTCGGCCAGCTCGCGCAGGAAATCCGCGACGACCTCATCTACGCGATGAGCGAGAGCAACCCGAACTCCGTCGGCGGCCACCTCGGGCCGAACCTCGGCGTGGTGGAACTGACTCTCGCGATGCACCGCGTTTTTTCCACGCCGAAGGACAAGATTCTCTTCGACGTGAGCCATCAGGTCTATGTCCACAAAATGCTCACCGGCCGCGCGGACCGGATGCACACGATGCGGCAATACGAGGGGCTGAATGGCTTCATGCTGCGCACCGAGAGCGCGCACGATTGCTACGGCGCCGGGCACGCGGGCACGGCTTTGAGCGCCGGTCTCGGCATGGCGGCGGCGCGCGATTTGCGCGGGAGCGACGAGCATGTCGTCGTGGTCGCGGGCGACGCGGCGTTCACCTGCGGCGTGAGTTACGAGGCGCTGAACAACGTCGCGGAAACGACGAAAAAATTCATCGTCGTGCTCAACGACAACGAGTGGTCGATCGCGAAAAACGTCGGCTCCATCGCGAGCTATTTCAACAAGATCGCCACCAACCCGACCTACCAGCACTTGCACGAAAAAGCCGCGCGCTTTGTCGAATCCGTCGCCGGCCGCGGCGTCGTCGAACTCGCGCACCGCGTCGAGAGCGGCATGAAAAACCTGCTCCTGCCCAGCGTGCTCTTCGAGGATTTCGGCTTCCGCTATTACGGGCCCATCGACGGTCACGACACGGCGGCGCTCACGCGGACGTTCGAGTTCTTGAAGGAACAAAACGAACCGGTGCTCCTGCACGTGCTCACCAAGAAGGGCAAAGGCTACCCGCCCGCGCTCGCGCAGCCCGACAAATTCCACGGCCTCGGCAAATACAATCACGCCACCGGCGAAACGGCCAAATCGACCGTGGTGACGTTTTCCGAAGTCCTGGGCAAGACGCTCGCCGACTTCGCCGACCGCGACGACAAGATCACCGCTATCACCGGCGCGATGCCGACCGGCACCGGCTTGATTCATTTCCAAAAACGGCACCCGAAAAAATACTTCGACGTCGGCATCGCCGAGGAGCACGCCGCGCTGTTCGCCTGCGGCCTTGCGGTGCAGGAACTCAAGCCGTTCCTGACGATCTACTCGACCTTCATGCAGCGCGCGTATGACATGATCATCCACGACATCGCGCTGCAAAACCTGCCCGTGCGCCTGTGCATGGACCGCGCCGGTCTCAGCGGCGACGACGGCCCGACGCACCACGGCCTCTTCGACATCGCCTACCTGCGCGGCGTGCCCAACGTCGTCCACATGCAGCCGAAGGACGAGGAAGAATTCGCCGACATGCTTTGGACGATGGCCGACTACGACAAAGGCCCCATCGCCATCCGCTACCCGCGCGGCGCCGGCACCGGCGCGAAGCCGAAGTCGCAGCCGCAGCTCATGGAAATCGGCAAGAGCGAAGTCCTGCGCCAAGGCAAGCGCGTCGCGCTCTTCGCGCTCGGCAACATGTGCGAAGTCGCGCTGAAAGCTGCCGATTTGCTGGAAAAAGAAGGCATCTCCACCGCCGTCATCAACGCCCGCTGGATCAAGCCGCTGGACACCGACACGCTGGAGATTTTTGCCGGCGGCGTCGAAGTCCTCGCCACGCTCGAAGACCACGTCCTGCACAACGGCTACGGCTGCGCCGTGATGGAACACCTCGCCGAAAAACGCCTCACCGTCCCAGTCGTGCGCCTCGGCTGGCCGGATGAATTCATCGAGCACGGCAGCATTCCCATCCTGCGCAAAAAACACGGCCTGACGGCGGAGGCGTTGATTGAGAAGATCAAAGCGGCGTTGAAGAAATAAGCGTCTGCGCCGTTGGCATCGCGCCATGCCCCGGCTCCTCATCCTTGGATGACCCAACGGCGCAGGAAAAACGACGGCGGCCAAGGCGCCGCTACCGGAGCGGCTGGACATCGGCGAGTTCGTCAACGCGGACGCCATTGCTTCCGGCCTGCCGCCGCTGCATCCCGAGCGCATGGCCATTCGCGCCGGCCGTTTGATGCTGGCGCGGCTGGACGAACTCCTCGCCGCACGGGAGAGCTTTGTTTACGAATCGACGCTTTCCACCCGCAGCTTCGCTGCCGTTTCTGCGACACTGCCGCGAAGTCGATTACGAAATCGGCGTGCTCTTTGTCTGGCTCGACAGTCCCGAACTCGCTTTGGAACGGGTGGAAAATCGCGTGCGCGCCGGCGGCCATCGCGTCCCCGCAGCAGACGTGCGCCGCCGCTATCACCGCGCGCGGCGCAATCTGCTGGAAATTTACCTGCCGTTGATGGATCATTGGACGGTTTGCAATAACTCCGGCGACCGTCTGCTCGTGCTCGCGCGACGGCTTGTTCAGGGTCCGGTCGAAATTTTGGATGCAGAGCGCTGGGAGCGATTTCAAGCAGAGGCGAGAAATGAAAACGATTAAGACCCACCCGTTGCACGAAGTCATCGAAGAAGGCATCCGCGACGGCATCGCTGCCGCGCTCAAGCGCCACCGGCTGCTCGGCGAAAAAGTCGCCGTCTGGAAAGATGGCCGCGTGCAGGTTCTCTCCGTGGACGAACTCGACCTCGACGAAAACGGCTACCCGCGCCACGCAAACGGTGCCAACAATGGCAGCCCCGCCACTGACAACTGTTAGCTAACCCCGACTGGCTCGCTGCAAAAAAATCTTTGTGCCGTCTGTCGGTTGGTGCCCCTATCCCGCGTATCCTATTGACGATCCCCGCTACGATCTCGATAAAGTTGAGCCGGGAGCGAGAGGACAATTCGCCGTGAATATGCCTGGTCTCAGTTGCGGCGACCTGCTGAAACTGGGGCGTGCCTGCGAACTGAAGCAGCAGTTGCTTGGAAAACGGAGCACACCGCGATCGCGGGCGCTCGTCATGGCATGACGGCTTTCGAGGAAAGTTCTCACAAGGTGAGCAAGGGAGGTTGAAGGTAGCTTGCGTCACTACTCACTTCGAGTTTGATGAAGCCCTTTATCGGCGTGCATGCGAGTTGCTCACTCAAGGCGAAGCTATCGATGCCGTAGTGATATGGTCTGGACACGCTCCAACGGGCCGGCAACTAACTCGGGTTTCGACCGAGCAAAGTGTGAATGACATTCTGAACGACCGGCTAACTCCAGTGCCCTACGAAGAAGCAGCGAAAGTCCTGCTGGTAGAGCACGCGGGGAGAAATTCCGATGAACAACGGGTGGTTACGTTGGAGGAAGCAATCTCACACTTTATGAAGTTGGCGCGTTCAGAGGACACCGATTTAAAGTGATGGCATCACTGCCCTATTAGCATGGCTGCAAGCGAGCGTAAGGAGGGCTGCCTGCGATTAATTAATCAAAGTTTGCGTGGCTGCTGCTGCCTCAGCATCGCGGCGTCCATCGCGTCGAGGAGTTGACGCAGCGTGGAAAGATAGTCACCGAGCGCGCGCCGGCCGGTGGTCGTCAATTTGTAGGACGTTTTCGGCCGGCGACCGACGAACTCTTTGGTCATCGCCACATAGCCTTCCTCTTCCAAGCGGCGGAGGTGCATCGCCAGGCTGCCATCGGCGGTGTCGAGCCGCGACTTGAGCGTGGAGAAATCGAGCGTGCCGTCGAGTTGCAGCGACGTGAGCACGCCGAGCCGCAGCGGTCCATGCACCGCGGCGTTGAGTCCGTTGAAATCAATCGGCAACATGATCGGCGCGTTCCACGGAAGCGTCCCCGCAGCCACAGCCGCCGTCGCCTTGGCGCGTTCGCCGACTCAGGAGCGCCGCCGCCGACAGCCCGCCGGCGCAAAACGCCAGCCCGAAAGCGCTGTTCCACAATCCCGCCGGCAGCGTCGGCCACACCAGCCCGAGCACGGTCAGCGAGCCGCCGAGACCGAGCCACGCGCGCCGCGTGCGATCCCACGCGCCCGCCAGCGTGCATAGCGCGCCCAAGCCAACAAACCCCGCGCCGAACGCCACGCGCGGCGACACGCCTGCGCCGTGCGCCCACGACGCGAGCGCGCCCGCCAGCACGCACAGCGCAAGGGTCGCGGCCCACGGCAGCAAGGCTGTCTTTGCCGCGCCGGTGGCAGCGGGTGGTGATGGCAGTGGCGCGGTGTCAGCCGACCCATTGTTCGTCCAGGCGCACCAGCCGGCGGTGCCAAGACAGATGGTGAAAAAGAGCGTCAACTCCCCAAGCTCGACCGTCGGCGAAGGCCGCACAAAATGGCACAGCGGGAGCACCAGCCCCGTCAATCCCAGCGCGACAAACGCCCGCGCTTCACCGCCTTGCCGCCGCTGCCGCGCCGGCCGACGCACCTCCCGCACCGCCGCGACGACCTTGGAAAAATCCAGATCAGCGGCCGATTGGGCGAGAACAGGACTAGGCATAAAAAGCAAGTGGTTAAAAAATTTGACTGCTTTATTTATTCAAGTTCTTAAAAAAATAGTCAACTCAAAAAATTTAAGTGAATTTCGGCGCGCGATTCGGAGAGAGCGAAACCAGCCGGCGCACCGCGCGGCCCGCGATTGATTTCCTGAGAGATGAGCCGCGATGAATGACGCGACCTCCGCTGCGACCACGCCACCTGCTCCCCGCATCCTCGTCATCCGCGGCGGAGCCATCGGGGATTTCATTTTGACGCTGCCGGCCATCGCGTTGCTGCGGGAAAATTTTCCGGAGGCGCGGCTGGAAATTCTTGGCTATCCGCACGTCGCGGCGCTGGCGGTCAGCGCGGGATTGGCGGACTCCGTGCGGGCGTTGGAGTCGGGAGCGCTGGCGCGGTTTTTCATCAATCCACGCAAGTCGCCGGCGCTCGATCCGGAACTGAGCGAGTGGCTGGCGGGCTTCGGGCAAATCGTCAGTTATCTCTATGATCCCGACGGTTTTTTCGCGACCAACCTGCGCAGCGCGGGCGTGCGGAATTTGCTCGTCGGGCCGGGGAAAATCGAGGTCGGCGCGGGCGAACACGCGGTCCAGCAACTTGCGCGTCCGCTGGAGCAACTGGCATTGTTTCTGGAAAACGACGCGCTCGGCATCAAGCTCGGCCTCGACGGCGCGGACGCGGCGGCATTCTCGGAGGCAATGCCGGGGAACCCGGACCTGCTCGTGGCCATTCATCCCGGCAGCGGTGGGGGCGAGCGCAAGAACTGGCCGGCGGAACGCTGGCTGGCGGTGGCGCGACGCCTGTTGGAAAGCGGGCGCGGCGGCGGTCTGCGTTTGCTGCTCGTCGGCGGCGAGGCCGACGCGGCGGCGCTGGCGACATTAACGGCTGGATTGCCGCCGGCGGCGTTCCGGTGCGCGCGCAATTTGCCGTTGCCCCGGCTCGGGGCGCTGCTGGCGCGCTGCCGGTTGTTCCTTGGCCACGACAGCGGCGTGTCGCACCTCGCCGCGGTGGTCGGTTGTCCGAGCGTGCTGTTGTTTGGCCCAACCGATCCGGCGATCTGGGCGCCGCCGCACCGGCACGTGCGCGTGCTGCGCGCGCCGGGCGGCCGGCTGACGGACCTCGCCATCGACGAGGTGGCCGCCGCGGCGGAGTCGGCGCTGGCCGATTTTCCGCGGTGAATTGGAGGGCGCGGGGCCGCGACTTTTAGACTTTTGTCGAGGCAAACTTTGGGCTTAAGCTGCCGTTCATGCCCCCCCGAGCTATCTCCCCCCAAAAATCATCCACTGCCGCTGCCGAGGCCGAGACGCCCGCGCCGCCCGACCGTTATCACACCTACCTCATCTTTGGCGCGCCCGGCGCGGGCAAGGGCACGCAGGGCAAGGTGCTCGGCAACGTGCCGCGTTTTTTTCATGTGGCCTGCGGCGATGTCTTTCGCTCGCTCGATACACGCACGAAATTAGGCAAGGCATTCTTCGAGTATTCCAGCCGCGGCGAGCTGGTGCCCGACGTGTTGACGATCGAGCTTTGGCAGGAATTCATCGACAGCCAAGTCAATGCCGACCGCTTCAAGCCCGATCTCGATTCGCTCGTGCTCGACGGCATCCCACGCAACGTCGAGCAGGCGCGGCTGATGGAAAATCTCATCAACGTGCGCCGCGTTTTTCACCTCTCCTGTCCGGATCGCGATGAACTCGTGCGCCGCTTGCGCAAGCGCGCGCTCAAGGACAATCGCTACGACGACGCGAGCGAAACGGTCATTCGCAAACGCCTCGCCACCTACGAGGCCGAGACCAAGCCGGTGTTGGAATACTACGGCGACGACCGCGTGCAGACCATCGACGCCACGCAATCGCCCGCCCGCGTGCTCTGGGAAATCCTCGGCGCCGTCACCGCGCTGGGCGATGGCGAAGACCCGACCGCGCACCCTCTGAAAGCTGGCAACCATAACGCCGCCCAGCCCGGCCCAGGCCGCGACCACGCCGCGCGGGCGGATTTGACCGCCTTCGCGGCGGGCGCGCGCGACCACGCCATTCCGATTCAAGGATAGGTCGGCAGTTGTCAGTTGGCGTGGGGAGGTTACATTGGCGACCGTTCCTATGCCGCCGTCGTCTTCGCCTTCACCGTTTCCGCCGTCCGCCGCTGCACCGCGACCGCCGCAGTCGCGCCGCAACGGGCAGTTCAGCAGCCTGCGCGCGAGCAGTCTTTATTGTAACAAATGCCGCGCCGCGATGCCGGTGCGCGAACGGCTGCTGCTCGTGCTGCCGGGCAAGGAAATCTACGATTATCTTTGCACCGGCTGCGCTTCGTCCGTGGGCCAGCGCGAGGTGACCGCGGCGGCAAAATCCGGCAGCGGCAACGGCGCGTCCTCCCTGCTCGTGCCGTGAGCGGCGGCAACGACGCGCTGGCGACTGCGGCGGCGCCATTGCGCGTGGTCTATCTCGGCAGCGGCGACATCGGGCTGCCGACGTTGAAATGGCTCGCGCGCAGTGCTCCGCAAACGCAAGTCGTCGGCGTCGTGACGCAACCCGACCGGCCCGCCGGCCGGCACCAGACGCTGACGCCGCCAGCGGTGAAAATCCTAGCGCAACGGCTCCTGCCCGGCGTGCCGATTTTGCAACCGGAACGCCTGCGCCGGCCCGAGGCGGTGGAAAGCTTGCGCGCGCTCGCGCCCGATGTGCTCGTCGTCTTTGCCTACGGCCAGATTTTACCAAAAACCGTGCTCGCTTTGCCGCGCATCCCCGGCGCCTGCCTGAACATCCACGCCTCGCTCCTGCCGCGCTGGCGCGGCGCCGCGCCCATCCAGGCGGCGCTGCTCGCCGGCGATACTGAGTCGGGCTTGACGATCATGTGGATGGACGCAGGTCTCGACACCGGCGACATCCTGCTCGCGCGTCCGTTGCCGCTCGGTCCCGACGAAACCGCGGGCACCTTGCACGACCGCCTGGCCGCGCTGGCGCCGGCGGCTTTGGCGGAAGCCCTCGCGCTCGTCGCCGCGGGCCGCGCGCCGCGCACGCCGCAGGATGCCGCGCGCGCCACGCACGCGCCGAAGCTCGACCGCCGCAGCGGCCTGCTCGATTGGGCGCGCGAAGACGCCGCGACGCTCGCACGGCGGGTGCGCGCGTTGCACCCGTGGCCGGGCGCGTTCACGACGCTGCCGGGCGGCACGGGTGAAACGTTAAAAATCTATCCGCCGGCGACGGCGCTGGCGGCTGCGGAGCGCAAGGGCGAGCCGGGCGAAGTTTTGATCGCCGATCCCCGCGAAGGCATCCTGCAAGTGGCTGCCGCCGGCGGCAGCGCGTTGCGTTTGCACGAGGTGCAGCTCGCCGGCAAACGCCGCCTGAGCGCGGCGGAGTTTCTGCGCGGTCATCCGCTGACGCCCGGCAGCGTGCTGGGCAAAACGCCTTGAAGGCGCGGCGATTTGCACTTGCGCGCCCGCCCGGCGTCGGCATATTCGCTGCCCTGCAAAGCCCGGCTCGGCAAGTTCATCGAGCGAGTCGCGCGCAGACGACTTTTCCTTCCTCGCTAAATTTTTATGGCCTACGCAATTCTCAAAACCGGTGGCAAGCAATACCGCGTCACCGAGGGCGACGTGATCGACGTGGAAAAGCTCGACGCGGAAGCTGGCGCGGAGATGACCTTTGACGAAGTGCTCTTCCACGCGGACGGCGACAGCCTGACGCACGGCGGGCCGGCCATCAAGGGCGCCACGGTCGTCGGCGAAGTCGTCGAGCAGCGCAAGGCGGACAAAGTCATCGCCTTCAAATATCGCCGCCGCAAAGGCTACCACCGCACCGTCGGCCATCGCCGCAAACTGACGCGGGTGAAAATCAAGAGCATCACGCTTGGCTCCTGATTTATCATCGTCGTCGTTCGATGCGGCAGCTCCGGCTCTCAACTTTCAACTAACAACTCTCAACTTTCCCCACATGGCTCATAAAAAAGGTCAAGGCAGCGTCAAGAACGGTCGCGACAGCGTGTCGAAGCGGCTGGGCGTCAAAAAATTCGGCAGCGAAGTCGTCGTCGCCGGCAACATCATCGTGCGCCAGCGCGGCACGAAATTTCAGCCCGGCCGCAACGTCGGTCTCGGCCGAGACTACACGATTTTCGCGCTCGTCGATGGCACCGTGAAATTCGACCGCGGCGGCCGGCGGGTGAACGTCGAGGCGAACGCAGCGGCGGCAGCAGCGGAATAAGTCTCCCGCCAAGGCGCAAAGACGCCAAGTGGCGAAGATGGAGAATGACGGAAGATGAGATCGCCAGCGTGGTGGTTGATGCGGCGATCAAGATGCACCGGACGCTGGGACCGGGGTTGTTGGAATCGGTCTATGAAACCGTGCTGGCTTTTGAACTGACGAGGCGCGGCTTGCAGGTGCAGCGGCAGGTGTCCGTGCCGATTATCTATGAAGGTGCGACCTTGGAAGAAGGTTTTCGCGCCGATCTGCTGGTGGAAGATAAGCTCCTCGTGGAATTAAAATCCGTCGAGGCTCTGCTGGTTCATCCCAAGCAACTGCGCACGTATCTGCGGCGGCAAATCTCCGTCTTGGCCTCCTGTTGAACTTCAACACCGCCTTGATGCGAGAAGGAATCAAACGCGTCGTCAACGGCCTCCCTGAGCTTGGCCGCTCATCTCGCCCATCCGCTGCGCCGCCGTCTTTTTAGTTCAAAGGAAAAACCCTCTTCTATTCCTTTGCGCCTTGGCGTCTTGGCGGGAGAATCCTTCTGGTGTTCCACGTCGTCCTTGTCGAGCCGGAAATCCCGCCGAACACCGGCAACATCGCCCGGCTCTGCCTGGCCACGGGCGCGCACCTGCACCTCGTCGGGCCGCTCGGCTTTTCGCTCGACGACCGGCAGCTCCGCCGCGCGGGGCTGGACTATTGGCCGCAAGTGCAAAAGACGGTTTGGGCAAGCTGGGGCGAGTTCTGGCAACCGCCGCGCTCGACTCCGCCAGCCAGGCGCGCATTTTTTCTGACGACCAAAGCGACGCGGCCGTATCACGCCGTGGGTTTTCAGCGCGGCGATTTTCTCATCTTCGGACGGGAAACCCGCGGGCTGCCCGAGGGCCTGCTCGCGGCGCAACCGGCGGAAGCGCGCCTGACCATCCCGATGCTTCCCGAGGCGCGCAGTCTGAACCTGGCGACGGCCGTGGCCATCGTGCTCTTTGAAGCCGTGCGGCAGGTGACTGCGTGAGCGGTCCAGCCCCGCCGTCAGTCGCAGACAGCCTCCGTCGTGGCGGCGGGCGAATCGTTGTTTGCGTTCCCCCATTTTTTCTCCCTCTTCGCTGCCGCAATGCCTCTTTCCCTCGCCTGGCTCGATACTCGTTTTTGGAAACTTCCCCTGCGTTCCTGGCTCGGTCTCGTCCTCGCGCTCTTTGCGCTGGGCGCGGTCGGCGGGGCCTTTTTCCTCCATCGGCGCATCGTGCAGCACCGGCCGGAGCATACGTTCGGCGTGCGCGACCCGGCGTTCTTTGGCTCGGCCCACGCGCTGTCCGATCCGGTGCCGGTGGCGGGCAACAAGATTGAATTGCTCCAGAACGGCGACGCCATTTTCCCGGCGATGCTCGGGGCGCTGCGGGCGGCGAAAAAGACGATCAACTTCGAGGCTTACATCTTTTTCTCCGACGGCACCGGCCGGCAGTTTCGCGACGTGCTCTGCGAACGCGCCCGCGCCGGTTTGGAAGTGCGCGTGATCCTCGACGGCATCGGCTCCGGCTCGAAGCTCGCCAACTCGGACGTGAAGATGTTGCGCGACGCCGGCTGCCGGTTTGCCTACTTTCATCCCGTGCGCTCGTGGCGCGCCGACCGGCTCGACCATCGCTCGCACCGGCGCGTGTGCGTCATCGACGGCCGGCTCGCCTTCGTCGGCAGCGCCGGCTTTGCCGATCCGTGGAGCGGTCACGCACAAGATCAAGACCATTGGCGCGACCTGCACGCCCGCGTCGAAGGGCCGCTCGTCGCCAAGCTCCAGGCGGCGTTTCAAGATCACTGGATGCAGTGCCGCGGCGAGGTCTTGAGCGGGCCCGACCAGTTCCCAGCCCTGCCGCCAGCGGGCGCGTTGCAGGCGCAGACGGTGAGTTCGCATTCCTTCAGCGTCGCCACGGTGCCGCTCGTGCAAGCCCAGGCCATCGCCGCGGCGGAACGCTCCATCTGCATCACCAACGCCTACTTCACCCCGACGCCCGATCAGGTCGATCTGTTACTCAAAGCCGTGCAGCGGCAGGTCGAGGTCCGCATCCTCCTGCCGGGAGAACACAACGACCAGCCGGCGACGAAATCGGCCGGCCGCACCGCCTACGGCAAACTGCTGGAAGGCGGCGTGAAAATCTACGAATACCAGCCGACGATGATCCATCAAAAAACACTCGTCGTGGATGGCATGTTCGCCATGCTCGGCTCGTCGAACCTCGATTCCCGCTCGTCGCAGCTCAACGACGAACTGGACGTGACGGTGTATGACGAAGCCTTCGGCAAACAAATGGAAACCGTGTTCGAGAACGACCTCCGCTCGGCGCGGCTTTACACGCTGGAGGAATTCAAAAAACGCGGCCTGTGGGAACGCTTCACCGAGTGGCTGGTGATCCCGTTCCGCTCGCAGCTCTGAGCTTACCGTCGTTGACCACCTTGCCGCGGAATTTGAATCCTCGCTCTCAAGCCCACGCCGCCCCTTAACGAACGCAGCGCTCGGACTGGGGAAAATTGCGCTCCGGCGGGCGTTCGCAAGGCTTCGACCGGCGAAATTTGCGCTGCGGCGGGCGAACGGAGCGATCTGGCGGTCACGTGAAATCTGGCTCAAGCGCCGAAGAGCTGAGCCAGCTCGACGCGGAGCGATGGCAGAGTAGTTGAGGCAAGCGTCTCGCCGCGGGCGAAGACTTGGCGGTGCGTGTAGAGGCCGTCGCGGGGGACGGTGTGGACTTCGATGAGGCCGCGTGCGGGGAGCACGAGCCAGTATTCGGCGATGCCGGCTTCGGCGTAGAGGACAGCCTTGGCGCGGTCGAGTTCTTCGCTGGTGAAAGCAATTTCGATTACGAGCAGCGCGGTGGCAGGGTGCGCGTCGGCGTAGTCTCCCAAGTCGCCGGCAACCACCGCGATGTCCGGCTCTGGCTCGGAGTCAACCAAGGTGAGAGGCTGCTCCGGCCGGGCGTGCCTGCCGGCATCAAGAGCGGCCCGGATGATTTCGAGCAGTCGGAGCAGCAGGAAGGCATGGCGTGGGGATTTGCTGATTTTTTCGATGATGAAGCCACGGAGCAATTCCGTGCGCCGACCATTTTCGTTGAACTCGCTCAGGCGATGATACTCCTCGACGCTGAGCGGGGAGGCGTGCCGGCGGATGCTGGGTAGTTCGAGGATGGAAGTAGTCGGCGGAGCAGCAGCGGGCGGCGTCATGGCGGCGATAATTTAGCTTGGCGGCTCGGAGGGGGCAACGGCGAAGCGGGTTGGACGGCGCGGGGCGAAGCGTGTCTAGTAGGCGCTTTCTTCGATGACGCCTGAGATTGTTGAACAGAAGGTTGCTGAGGCTGCGGCTGCGGTCGTGACCGCATCGCCGCCGTTGCTGCGGGCGCGGGAGTTGCGGCAGAGTTTCCCGCTGGGCGGCGGGCGGAAGCTGGAAGTGCTGAAGGGCATCTCGCTGGACGTGGCGGTAGGCGAGGCGGTGTTCCTCGTCGGCGCGTCGGGGGCGGGGAAATCGACGTTGCTTTACACGCTCGCCGGATTGGAAAAGCCGACGGGCGGGACGATTGAATTTGAAGGGCAATCGCTCCATGCGCTGAGCCTCAAAGCCCAAGCGCGAGTGCGCAATCGGCGCATGGGCTTTGTGTTCCAAAGCTATTGCCTGCTGCCGGAATTGAGCGCGCTGGAAAACGTGCGGCTGCCGCTGATGCTCGCGGGTAGCGGCTCGCCGGCGGAGCGGGAGGCGCGGGCGGTGGCGTTGCTGACCGAAGTCGGCCTGGCGGAGCGGTTGCACCATGCGCCGCTGGAACTCTCCGGCGGCGAGCAACAGCGGGTGGCCATCGCGCGGGCGCTGGCGAACGATCCGGCGATCCTGTTCGCGGACGAACCGACGGGCAATCTGGATTCCAAGGCGGGTGGGGCGGTGATGGATTTGCTGTTGGCGCTGGTGCGCGAAAAGCGCAAGACGCTGGTGGTGGTGACGCACGATCTGCGGCTGGCCGAGCGCGGGGACCGCCGGCTGGAGATGCGCGATGGGTTG
>JAFAXH010000160.1 GCA_019241085.1 Verrucomicrobiota bacterium
AGACGGCGTGAACGCGCCCGACCATCGCCTTGAAAGAAATGTTCTGCGCTGCGTCGGTGACGCCCAGGATCACGCCGGTGTCCTGCTGCGGCAGGAGCCCTTTGGGAATGACGACGTAAAGCCAGATCGTCGCGATAAACGTGGCCACGGCGACCATCAGCGTGAAGAACTGGTGGCGCAGCACCCATTGCAGGCCGCGCTCGTAGAGGTTGAGGAATCCTTCAAAGAAGTTCTCCGTCCAGCGATAGAAGCGGCCCTGGTGGTGTTTTTTCTCGTCCTCCTTGCTTTCCGCGCGCAGGAGCTTCGCGCACATCATCGGCGTCAGCGTCAGCGAAATGAGCGCCGAGACGACGACGGCGACGCTGAGCGTGATGGCGAATTCGCGGAACAACCGGCCGACGATGCCGGTCATGAAAAGCAGCGGAATGAACACTGCGATGAGCGACACGCTCAACGACACGACGGTGAAGCCGATCTGCTTCGAGCCTTTCAGCGCGGCCTCGAGCGGCGGGTCGCCTTGCTCGATGAAACGGACGATGTTTTCGATCATCACGATGGCGTCGTCCACGACGAAGCCGGTCGAAATGGTCAGCGCCATCAGCGACAGATTATCCAGCGTGAAGCCGAGCAGATACATCACGCCAAAGGTGCCGATGATCGACAGCGGCAGCGCCACGCTCGGGATCACCGTCGCCCAGAGTTTGCGCAGGAACACGAACATCACCATCACGACGAGCGCGACGGTCAGCAGCAGCGTGAACTGCACGTCTTCCACCGAAGCACGGATGGTCTCCGTGCGGTCGGCGAGCACATCGACGTGCACGCTCGGCGGCAGCGTCGCGGTGAGCTGCGGCAAGAGCTGGCGCACGTGTTCGACGGTCTGGATAATGTTCGCGCCCGGCTGGCGCTGGATGTCGAGCAGCACGGCCTGCTTCTCGCCCCCGGCGCTGCCGACCCACGCGGCGAGCTGATCGTTCTCGACGCTGTCGATGATGTTGGCGATGTCGCCGAGGCGGATCGGCGCGCCGTTTTTGTAAGCGACGATGATCGGCTTGTAAGCCTCGGCGGAAAGAATCTGGTCGTTCGAGCCGATGGTGAACGATTGCTGCAAGCCGTCGAAGCTGCCCTTCGGCGCGTTGACGTTTGCCTCGCCCAGGATTGTTCGCACGTCTTCCAGGCTCAGCCCGAGCGCCGAGATCGCCGCCGGGTTGACCTGCACCCGCACCGCCGGCTTTTGATTGCCTTGAATCGTGACCAAACCGACGCCGGTGACCTCGCTCAATTTTTGCGCGAGCAGCGTGTCGGCGTAATCGTTCACGCGATCCAGCGGCAGCGAATCCGACGTGATCGAAAGCGTGAGGATCGGCGTGTCGGCGGGGTTGACCTTGTTGTATTTCGGCGGGTTGGGCAGGTCTTTCGGCAGGTAGCCGCCGGCGACGTTGATCGCGGCCTGCACGTCCTGCGCGGCCACGTCGATGGGCCGGTCGAGGTTGAATTGCAGCGTGATCGTCGAGACGCCGAACGAGCTGGTCGAATTCATCTGCGACAGCCCGCTGATCTGGCCAAACTGCCGCTCCAGCGGCGTCGTCACCGCCGAGACCATCACGTCCGCGCTGGCCCCGGGATATTGCGTCGTGACCTGGATGGTCGGGAAATCCACCGCCGGCAGCGCCGAGATCGGCAGCAGCTTGTAGCCGAGCAGGCCGAGCAGGATAACGGCGACCATCAACAGCGAGGTCGCAATCGGCCGGCGGATGAATGGCTCGGAAATGTTCACGCGGTGGGTGCGGCAGAGAAATTCAGCCGCGAATGGAACCCGGATGGAACCCGGATGGTTGCTTTGCCTCGGCGTTTCATCCGCGTTTCAACCGTGGTTCATTGGGCTTCGACGGCTGCTGTGCGCGCGGCCCGCCGGAGAGTTCGACCTTCGAGCCGGGCTGGAGCTTGTATTGACCATCGACGACGACTTGCTCGCCGGCGTTCAATCCCTCCTCAATCAGCGCTTCGTTGCCCTCGGTTTGCGCGACCTTGATCGGGCGCATTTCCACCGATTTGTCCGGCTTGATGACATAGGCATACGTTCCCTGCGGCCCGCGCTGCACCACGCTCGCCGGCACCACGAGGCCGTCCTTGCGCGTGGTCAAGAGCAGCCGCGCGTTGACGAATTGCCCCGGCCAGAGCTTCATCTCGGCGTTGGGAAACGTCGCCTTCAGCCGGATCGTGGCGGTGGTCTGGTCAATCGTGTTGTCCACGACCGCCAGCGCGCCTTCGTCGAGATTTCTCGTGTTGCCGCGATCCAGCGCGAGCACTTTCAACCCCGCGCCGCTCGGGCCGGTTTGCTCGAAGATCGAGGTCAGGTTTTGCTGCGGCAGCGTGAAGACCACCGAGATCGGCCGCAGTTGGGTGATGACCACCAGCCCGTTCGTGTCGCTCGCGTGGATGATGTTGCCCTGATCGAGCTGGCGCACGCCGACGCGGCCGTCGATGGGCGATTTGATCTGGGTGTAATCGAGCTGCGTCTTGGCGCTGTCGATGGCTGCCTGGTCGGCCTGCACGGTGCCTTGGAACTGATCGGCGGCGTATTTCGACGTGTCGTAAGTCTGCTGGTCGAGCACTTTCTTTTTGAGCAATTCCGCGTTGCGCGCGAGCACGACCTGCGCGTTGGCCAACTGCGCTTCGTCCTGCGTTTTTTTGGCCACCGCCTGGTCCAGCGCCGCTTGATACGGCCGGGGATCGATGACTGCCAGCAGGTCGCCGGCTTTGACCTCCTGTCCCTCGGTGAAAACGACTTTATCCAACTGACCGTCCACCCGCGAACGCACCGTCACCGTGTTGAACGCCTGCACCGTGCCGAGGCCGTCGAGGTAAATTGGCACGTCTTTCTGCTCAACCGTGCCCGCGACCACTGGCACCGGTCCGGTGGGTGCGCCGCCGGGTCCACCGTCGCCGCGCTGCCCGCCCCTGCCGCCGCCGGCTCCGGCATTACCCACATTATTGGCAGCTTGTCCGCCGGCGCCGCTCTGACGGTGACGCAAATAATAATACCAGCCGCCGCCCAAGATCAGAACCAACAGCAAGAACCAAAGGATGCGGGTGGATTTTGTTTTCTTCATTGTTTCAATGCCGCCCGCGAAAATCGTCCGCCTGGCGTGATCCTGCGAATTTTTTGCGCTTCCCCAGCCGTCCGCGGCGGGATTTTCATCTCTGCCTAATCGCAACTGCCGCTCCCGCCCGCCGGAAGCTTTGCCGATAAAACGTAAACTCCCCCGGCGACCCGAGCGTTGCGGCCACTTTGCCTCCGCTCATTACGTTCGAGCTTCATAAATGGCTTCATAACGAGGCACGATGCGCTCGGCGCTGAAGTGGCGCTGCGCGTGCTCGCGATTGCGCGCGCCCAGCCGGGCAGCGAGCGCGGGCGAGGCGGCCAATTCGTCGAGTTGCGCCGCCAGCGCCGGCACGTCGCCGAACGCCGGCAGCGTCGCCGGCTCCGGCACGACCTCCGGGATGCCGCCGACTCGGAACGCCAGCACCGGCCGGCCGTGAAACATGGTTTCCAAAATACTCAGGCCGAAGCTCTCGTTTTCCGACGGATAAATCCCGACATCGGCGGCGTGCAAATAATCATCCACCGCCAGCACGTTCTCACGCACGATCACTTGATCTCCGTGGAGACCCAACGCCTTTGCCCGCGCCGCGTAGGGCGCAAACGCGCCGCCCGCGAGCACGAGCAACCGCAGCCGCGCCCGCGTTTGCGCGCGCGCCGCCGCCACGGTTTCCAACAACAAGTCGATGCGCTTGACCGGCCGCAGGTTCGACGTGTGGACGATCAAAAATTCGTCGTCCGTCACGCCAAGATCGCGGCGGGTTTTTGCCCGTGATTGCGTCGGCTCGGCGGGAGTGAAAAAATTCGGCACCACGGCGATTTTCCGCCCGGCTTGCGCCAGCAAAGGGAACGTCGCGTGCGTCTGCCGGCGCAGACTTTCGGAAACCGTCGTGACGAGGTCGGAATGCACGAGCGCATGTTCAATCGCCGACCGATAGCCGGGGTCCTGACCGAGCAAAGTCGTGTCCGTGCCGTGCAGCGTGGTCACGATGCGCGGCACGGTTTCCACCGAGCCGTTGCCGCGCAAAAGCTGCACCGCCAGCCACGCCGCGGTCGCGTGCGGCACGGCGTAGTGAACGTGCAAAATGTCGAGCGCCGCCGTGCGCGCGACCTCGGCCATGCGCACCGCCAGCGGCAGCGTGTAGTCGGGATATTTGAACAGGTCGTAACGGTTGACGACCACTTCGTGAAAGTGCAGCCGCGGCTGCGCGAGATCGAGCCGCACCGGGCGTTCGTAGGAAAAAAAATGCACCTCGTGTCCGCGTTGCGCCAGCGCCATGCCGAGCGCCGTGGCGAGGATGCCGCTGCCGCCGATGAGCGGATAGCAGGCGATGCCGATTTTCAAGGGGCGCACGTTCATCACGCTGCTGCCGTCGTTGCCGGCTGCACGTTGTCCTCGTCGCCCGGCACCCAGGCGCGGTCGGATTCCGCGATGAAGTCGCGCGGAACGAACGTGATCTCCGGCGTTTCTTCGCACCGCAGATAATGCTTCTCGCCCGCGCCCGCGACGTAGTGCGTGCAGCGCACGACCGATTGCATCCAGCGCAGCCGCGTGTCGCGCGCCGGGCTGACCTGTGCCGGGCCGAAATCCTGCGCCGGCAGCTCGACGCATTGCCCGCCGCCCTTGTGCAAAAACAGCCGGCCATCATCGCGCCGCCAGCGGGCGCGCACCAGTTCACCCGCGTGCGGCACATCGACAAAAAAATCCTCCACCGCGCACGCCCGCTCGCGCAATGCGGGATCGCCCGAGCGCGCCACGCGGATGCCGTCGAGCAAGCCGAGCCGGCAATACATTTCCAAACAAAAATCGGCGGCGTTTTCCGCCCGCGTCTCCCGGAAGCGCGCGACGAGTTCCGGCGGCACGAAGTTTGGCAGTTGTCGCGCGATTTTTTCCCGCCATTCCGGCAGCACGTGTTTGGCGAAGAGCGGCGAAAATTCTTTTTGCAAACGATTTGCGTATTGAAAATTCAGCGTCTCCGCGCAGCCAGTGCGCTGATTGCGCAGGCACGTCGCCGTCTCGCGCGGATCGTGGTCGCTGTCGTGATAAAAGAAGACGATCTCGCCGCCGATTTCCCGCTGCAAGCGCCGGGCGGTGACGAATTTGGCATAAAGAAATCGCCGCGGAAAAATGCCGCACGGCTGCTGGCCAAAACAGATGACGGGAGAAGCGGCGTCAGGCATCGTCAGGATTCTCAGCAATCGGCCGCTGGAGCGAGGCTTGCAAGACCGTCGCCAAAAGCGGCACCGCGACGCAGCCCAGGAAGTTGAACCAAAGATAGCCGATGTTGGTTGTGAAAAACAACGCGAGCACGCCGGCCTGCACCGCGAGCGCGGCGATGAAAACGGCGTGGCCGCCGACGCGCCGGAAAAAGAAGGCGGTCACGAACAAGCCGAGGATCGGGCCGTAGAAAATCGAGCCGAGGATGTTGCCCGCTTCGATCAAATTTTCGACGAGGTTCGCACCGAGCGCGACGCCGATGGCCGCGCAGCCCCACGCGGCGGTGAAGCATTTCGCCGCGCGCAACGTGTGCGCGTCATCCGCGCCGGGCCGCAAGACGGGCCGGTAAAAATCGACCGCCGTCGTCGAGCCGAGCGCGCTGAGCGTCGCCGCCGTGGCCGACATCGCCGCCGAAAAAATCACCGCCACGAGCAGGCCGACGAGTCCGTGCGGAAGCTGTTGCAAAACGAAGGTGAGAAAGACGAAATCGGAATCCTTGCTCTTTGGATTCGCGCCCGCCGCCACGAGCGCCCGGCGGGCTTGCGCGCGGATTTCCTGCACCCGCGCGTCGAGTCCGCGCGCCCGCGCGGCGGCGGTTTCAATTGACGCCGCATCGCCCGACCCGAGCACCGCGGCGAGCGCGCGGACGCTCGCTTTTTTTTCCGCAAACGCCGCGTCGTAATCCGTTTCGAGCGCGGTCAGCGACGCGCTCGCGCCGCGTGCTTCCGCCTGATGCAGCGCGGGTGTGTTGAACAGCAGCGGTGGCTTTTCAAATTGATAAAACAGAAACACCGTCGCGCCGAGCAGCAGGATGAAAAATTGCATCGGCACCTTCACCGCGGCGTTGAAGAGCAAACCGAAGCGGCTTTCTTCCAACGACCCGCCCGCGAGATAGCGGCCGACCTGCGATTGGTCCGCGCCGAAATACGACAGCGCCAGGAAAAATCCGCCGAGCACGCCGGACCAAATCGTGTAGCGCCGGCTCGGATCGAACGAAAAATCGACCGCTTGCAGTTTGCCCATTTTGCCCGCCACGGCGAGCGCCTGCGGGAACGACAAATCCGCCGGCAGCCGCCAGACGGCGAGCGCGAACGCGGCGGCCATGCCGAGAAAAATCACGCCCATCTGGTATTGCTGCGTAAAGCTCACGACCTTCGCGCCGCCGAGCACGGTGTAGCCGATCACTGCCGCGCCGGTCAGGCCGATGGTGAGGTCGAGCCGCCAGCCGAGCAGCGCGGATAGAATGATCGCCGGCGCATAGAGCGTGATGCCCGCCGCGAGTCCGCGTTGGATTAAAAACAAGCCCGCGCCTAGCAGCCGCGTTTTGCGGTCAAAACGCTGGCCGAGATATTCGTAAG
The DNA here is from genome assembly GCA_019241085.1 of Verrucomicrobiota bacterium. Lineage (GTDB taxonomy): Bacteria > Verrucomicrobiota > Verrucomicrobiia > Chthoniobacterales > SZAS-18 > JAFAXH01. The sequence goes on from JAFAXH010000160.1 coordinate 6,680, forward strand.
CGGTGAAGACTTTAAGCCGCTGAAAAATCGGCAGGAACACCGCGCAAACGACGAGCAGCGCGAGCGGCTGGCCGAAGTAATTTTGCACAAATCCGAGGCCGCTTTCGTAAGCTTGGCCCGGCAGCGAAAGAAACGTGATCGGCCCGGCTTGCGTGGCCAGCACGGACAGGCCAATCGTGAGCCAGCGGATGCTCGCGTCGCCGCGCAGATATTGCCCGAGATTCGCGCCGGCGCGCAGTTTCCACAGCCCGTAAAGCGGGATCGCCAGGAGCGTGGCGAGCAGCACCGAGTAGTCGAGCCAATTCACCGTGATGCGTTAAGAAAAAACGCGGGTGAACGCGCAGAGCAGCGCGACTTCCAAAACGAACGCCGCCAGCACTGCCAGATACGCGCGCCGCCAGTTCCCGAAAATCGGAATCTTCCTGGAAGCCGCATCAGTGCTCATTTTCCGAGCGACAGCAGGTTTGCGAACAACCGATACGCGCCGGGCACGCCGGCGGGCAATTCGCGGAAGAACGCGAGTCCGGTATAGACGAAATATCCTTCGCCCACCCGCGCGACGAGCAAGCCGCCGTCGAGCGGTTTTTCGCCCGGATCGTTTGCCGAAAAAAGTGGCGTCCACGCCGCGTCCCAAGTGTCGGGAAAATAAAGTCCGCGCTCCTGCACCCAGCCTTCGAAATCGGCGGCGGAGAGTTGGTTCGGCACGTTGAGCGCGGGATGCTCGGGCGCGAGAAAACGCATCTCCGCGGTCTCGTCCGTGACGCGCTCGCGCGAGAGGTGAAACGGATACGGGCCGAAGCGGTCGGACTTCAATTCGGCCGTCGTGTTGTATTGCTCTAAAACCACGCCGCCGCGCGCGGCAAACGCGATCAATTCCGGCAGCCACGAGCCGATGTCTTCGCGCGTGTTGAACGCCCGCACGCCGACCACGACGGCGTCGAAACGCGCGAGCGCCACGGCGTTGCGATCCGCCTCGTTGAGCGTCGTCACGGCGTAGCCGATTTGCGCGAGGCTCGCGGGAATGTCGTCGCCCGCGCCGGGCAAATAGCCGACCCTTCCGCTGCCGAGATGACGGATGTCGGCGCGCACGAGTTTGGCCTCGGCCGCCGGCAGGAGCGTCTGCACGCCGAGGTGCGCGTAGCCGGTGATGCGCTCGCGCGAGATCGAGGATTTGTGGCCATCCGTCGTGGTGAAAACCGCGCGCAACGTGCCTTGTCCCAACGTCTCGGGCGGCGTGACGGTGAACGTGCTCACTGCTTCCGCATTTGCACCCGCCAATTCAATGGGAATCGACGCCGGCTCGACGCGCCAGCCGGGCGGCGCTTCGAGCGCGAGCTGCCCGCGCACGGCGTCGGCGGTCGCGCTCGTGCGCACGGTGATGCGCTTCGATTCCCGGTCAGGAAAAACGAACACGGCGTCGGCGAAATTTGTGCACGCCGGCGGCGCGATGACCAGCGGCGCGCGCACCTCGCCGTCCACCGGATCGGTGCGGCGGAAATGCGGTTCGAGCGTGTAGCGCACGGCTTCGCCGTTAATCTCCAGCGTCGCTTCGACCGGCAGCGCGGGCGGATTTTCCGGCCGGCCGATCAGGCGCTGATCGCTCACGGCAAATGTGCCGGTCGTGCCGGGTTCGCGCAGCCAGTAAGGCTGGGAAAATGGCAGCGATTCCGGCAGCGTCGGCGACAGCGTTTTGGTGAAAAGTTCGCGGGTGCCAATGTCCGTGCCGACCGCGAAATTTTCATCCGTCGTCGGCAGCCGCAACGCGCGCAATCGCACGGGTGGCGCATCGGCACCGCCGCGCACGATGGCTTCGATTTTGAGTTCCAATTTCTGCCCCGGCACGGCGGCGGGCCGCGCGGCGACGGCTTCCAAATGCAGCCCGAGGCACGCGGCGAGAATGGCGTCCAGCTCGGCGCGTTTTCGCTCGGCCCACGCTTGATTTCCCACCGCGCTGAGCGCCCGCCGGATTTCCAGCAACGCCGGCACGGACGCGGCCGGATCGGCGGGCCGATAAGCGGCGAGCGCGGCGCGGATTTTTTCCGCCACCGCGACGCCGTTCGCGCCGACGCGCGACCAGCCGGTGTCGATGCCGTCGAACACGCCGGTTTTCGCCGGCTCGCCGTCGAGCAGTTGAAAATATTCCTTGCGCGCCCCGCGCGCAACCGCCACGCCGAAGCCCTGACTCTTGTGCATCGAGCGGCTGGCGGCGGCGATTTCCAGATAAGACCTGCCCAGCAGCGCGTTGTAGCCGCCGATCTCTTCCGTCAACATCCCGGCGGGATTGAAAGTCTGCCCGCGCGCTTGAGCAAAAAACGCGCTGGTGTTCCACAAAAGCCGCCGCGCCTGCCACGGACCGGCGAAGGCAGGTTGCTCGGGGAAACGCGCCGGGTCGGCGGCGGCGCGAAAGGCTTCCACCGTCAGTTGCGCCGACGCGGTGTGATGGCCGTGCGTCAGGCGATCCTCGGGCGAGAAGCGCGTGACGATCACGTCGGGCTGGAATTTTCGGATGACCCAGACCACGTCGGCGAGCATTTTTTCGCGGTCCCAAAAGCGCAGCGTTTCCTCGGGGTTTTTGGAAAAACCAAAGTCGTTGGCGCGGGTGAAAAATTGTTGCGCGTGATCGATGCGCCGGGCGGCGAGCAGCTCCTGCGTGCGGATGACGCCGAGCTTTTCGCGCAGGTCGGAGCCGAGCAGATTTTGCCCGCCGTCGCCGCGGGTGATCGACAAATACGCGGCATCGAAGTGCGCGCCATTGGCCCAATGTGCGAGCAGCGCGGTGTTCTCGTCGTCCGGGTGCGCGGCGACGTAGAGCACGCGCCCGAGCACGTTGAGCTTTTGCAGCGCGAGCTGAATTTCCGCCGCGTTCATGGAGGACGTGGGCGACAACTGCGACGGCGCCTCACCGTCAGCGGCAGGCTCCTCCGCTGCGGCGATGGCAGCCACCGCCGTCGTCCAGAGCATGCAAATCACGATCAGCGCGCGAAGGCGCAACCAGCAGACGCGGAGCAGCATCACGAATTTTTCAAGGTCGCGATGAATTTCTCCTGGTTCTGCACTTCGTCCTGATCCGGCTCCTCGCTCGCTTTGTTCACGTCGATGGATTTTTGCGCGGTCGCGATGGCGCCGGCTTTGTCACCGAGCTTGGCTTGAATCTGCGCCTTGAGGCCGAGCGCGCGATACGACTTCGGATTGCCGGCGATGGCTTTGTCGATCCATTCCAGCGCCTTCTTCAAATCAAGGTTGTGCGACAGATAAAAACTCGCCGCCTGGCCGTAGAAACCGGCCGGCTGCGGCCTGGCCGTATCGGCGGCGGCGCGCTCGATGGCGGCGGTGGTTTTGGCGACCGCGTCGGTCGTGATTTTGATGGGCACGTAGAGGTTTTCCCAGACGAGGCAGAGCAGCCCGGAATCCTCGCGCAAATCGTCGAAGTCGATCAGAAACGACTCAAGCTTGTCCGAGGTCGTCACCGGTTTGACGGTGATGCGCAGGAGGTCGTTTTCGGGCTTGTATTTGTAGGCGCCCCACAGGCTGGTATCCTTGGAAAGAATCACCGTCCACTCGTCCGCGCCAGGGATGGTGTAGAGCGCGTATTTGCCGGCCGGCACCGGTTTATCGCCGAACTTCACCTCGTCGCCGAAAGTGATCTTTGTTGAAGCATTCGCGCCCGTGCGCCAGACCTGGCCATAGGGCACGAGATCGCCGAAAATCTTGCGCCCGCGCGCGCTCGGCCGGGAATAATCCACCTCGATGTCGGTGACGCCGACCCGCTGCTTGAGCGTGGTGTGCGGACTCGGCGCTGGGAATTCCACCCGCGGCGGCGACTGCGCTGGCGCGGCGTCTTGCGCCTGCGCGCGCGGCGCGGCGGGTGAGAAACCGCTAATGATGGAGAACAGGACGCCGCCAGCAACGGCAGCGCAGCGGAGACTGCGGGGCAACGGAGATTTGCACATGATGGCGGGGAGCACGGTCGCGGGAATGGGTTTTCTTGCGGCAGGGGAACGCGCCCGGCGGGCGCACCATATCGACGCCCGCGGCGGCGCACAAGTCGGCCCCGGCGATCTACGGAATCGGCGCGACCCATGCGACCGCGCTGGCTCACGCGATATAACTTGAAACAGCCGGCTTGCGAAATCAGGCACAAACCATTAAATTTCAGTAATCTAAATTCACGGCCATGAATCAACTCGACCAACTCAAGCAATTCACCAAAGTCGTCGCCGACACCGGCGACTTCGGTTCCCTCCAAGCATACGCCCCGCAGGACGCCACGACCAACCCGAGCTTGATTCTGGCCGCGGCCGGCATCGAGCGCTACCACGAGTTGCTCGACCGCGCCGTGGCGGACAACCGCAAATCGTCGCTGACCGGCGCGGCGTTGATTGAAAAAATCACCGACCGCATCCTCATCCTCTTCGGCGTGGAAATTTTGAAAGTGGTCCCCGGCCGCGTTTCGACCGAGACCGACGCCCGGCTGGCGTTTGACCAGGAAGCGCTGGAAAAAAAAGGCCGCGAATTGATCGAAGGCTACAAAGCCGAAGGCATCCCGCGCGAGCGCGTGCTCATCAAGATCGCCTCGACCTGGGAAGGCATCCGCGCCGCCGAGACGCTGCAAAAGGAAGGCATCAACTGCAACCTCACCCTGCTCTTCTCGCTCGTGCAGGCCGTGGCCTGCGCCGAAGCCGGCGTCAAACTCATCTCGCCCTTCGTCGGCCGCATCTACGACTGGTATAAAAAAGCGAACAACCGCGACTACACCGGCGCCGAAGACCCCGGCGTGCAGAGCACGACGCGCATTTATAATTACTACAAGAAATACGGCTATTCGACCGAAGTCATGGGCGCGTCATTCCGCAACACGGGCCAGATTTTGGAACTCGCCGGCAGCGACCTCTTAACTATCAGCCCGAAGCTGCTCGGCGAACTGCAAAAATCGACCGATCCCGTCACGCGCAAGCTCTCGCCCGAGGCTGCGAAGAGCCAGAACATCGAGCGGGTGCCGGCGGACGAAAAGAACTTCCGCTGGCTGATGAATGAAGAAGCGATGGCGACCGAAAAAACGGCAGAAGGCATCCGCCTCTTCGCCGCCGACATCGTCAAGCTCGACCAGAAAATCGCGAGCCTGCTGGCGAAGTAAAGCCAAGCCGGCAGGGATGGCTCGCCGAGCCAGCCGTCCGAAGATTCAGGGACGTGTCGGCGAAACGTCCCTACCTGTACAACGAGCAATTTAGCGATTGCCATCGCGCGACGGCACACGCTAGTCTGAGGCTACTTGGATTTGTTCGTGCCGTGAATAGTAGTTCGCGGGTGTAGTTCAATGGTAGAACGGCAGCTTCCCAAGCTGCATACGGGGGTTCGATTCCCCTCACCCGCTCTCGCTCTGAAATCTAGAGCATCTCTGCTTCGGATTTTTCTCGCGAGGCACGCGAGCGTTTTGACTCGACGGCTTGCGCTTGCTCAGCGACGGCGCGGGCGAGGTTCAAGGCGAGCAGGCGTTTGAGAATCTCTTCGTCCACGGCGCGATGGAAAGAAGCCAGCGCGGCGGTGAAATCTTTTTCATCGGCCACCAGTTGACCAAAGGTCTGCGTGGCAAAGTCGTAAATCGAACCGCGCTCCGCCTCGCGCCAGATTTCCACGAGGTCGTCCCAGCCGTAGGCAGCGGCGACGGCGGCATCGAGTTTTTTATGCGCCAAATCGAGCCAGGCGACTTCGCCGTTCGCGCGTTTGTTGTAAAGATTGGTCAGCGTGCGTTCGCGCAGCTTGGCGGCGCAAGCGGCGTCGCGCGGTTCAATGAGCGGATAACGCACGGTGCCGAGGCCGCGTGCGTCGGGATCGCTGACAAAGCGCGCCCACGGGCCATCGGTCGCGCCGGGAAATTCGAGCGTGCGCGTCGTGGTCCATTCCGGCGGGTTGAGCCAGCGTTCGCGCAAAGTGTTGATTTCATTCGCGGCTTGCGCGATGGCGCTTTGCTGCACTGCCGTGGCTGCGGGCAGCGGGAAAGTTTCAAAGCACGTCGTCGGCGTGTAGCGAAAACCGCTCTCGCGCGCGCGGACTTGCGTGCCTTGCGCGCGTGCCCAGACTTCATGAAAGCGCGAGTGCAGCACGCCGAAAAAGAAATCGTCGGCGCGCGCGAAGGCGAACACTTGGTGATCAGGCAACGTCGGCGCTTCCATCCAAGCAAACAGCCGATGTTTTGACACGGCAACCGTCGTGAGAAAACGCGGCAGCGGCGCGAGCGCGGCGAGCATTCCGGGGCGCGGCTCGACGTGTCGCCACCAGTATTTTGCATAAAGCGCGCGCTTGTTTTTCAGCCGCTCGGCGCGGACGCGCTCGCGCACGTGCGCAAACGGCGCGTCATATTTCGCGCAATCCTCTTCCGTGCGCGCGAGGCCGAAATCAACGATGAACATTCCGCGCGGGCGGCGCGTCACGTCCAGCCCGTTCACCCACGGCACGATCACATCGGAGTTGGGCCGCCCGTGCGGATTCGGCTCGCTCAACATCGCCAGCGCCTGCGCTTCGCTGATGTCAAACGCGCCGCCTTTCGTGTCGCCCATGAAGGCGAGATTGAAATTTTCCGCCAGCGACTTTGCAGCGGTGATGTCGGCGGAGGCGGCGGAAAGATTCGCGTGGATTTCGGCGACTTCGCGGCCATCGAGCACGCGCTGTTTTTCCGCGCCGTCGTCAAAGCCAACCATGCTCACGTGAACATTCGCGCCGGACAGAATCCATTCGCGGTCGCTCTCGGCAAAGAAAATGTCGCCGCTCATTTTGATGCGCTGCAAGACCGTGCGATTCGCGCCGCCGCGAATGCCTTGCGTGGCGAGCAAGCCCGCGCGTTTGCAGTTGCTTTCTTCAATTTGCAGCCGCGCTTTTTCAAACCAGTAGCAGCAAAGATCAGCCTCCGGCGGCACGCGGTCGCCAAAGTTTTCAAACAGCGCGTTCACGTATTCATCGCGCAATTCGCGGCGCAGAAATTTTCCGCCGAGAAACGGCGGATTGCCGACGATCACATCGCACGCTGGCCAAGCGCGCTCGGTGTAAACTTTGAACAACTCATCCTCGCGGCCGCCGTGTTCCTCGGCTTGCGCGGCTTTCAAATCCTTCGGCTTCTTTTTGAAGGTCTCGTGGAGCAGCGCGTCTTTGTTTTCAAAGCCGTCGAGATTTTGCAGCACCGGCGAGCGGTCGTTGTCGAAGCCGTTGTCGCGCCGCCATTGCAGAAAGCCGATTTGCACGGTGACTTGCGCCAACTCGAAAGCGTAGGCGTTCAGCTCAATCGCGCGGAGTTGTTGCACGTTGACTCGCGGAGCGAACGTCCAGCCGAGCTGTGCGGCGACGGCGATGACTTCCTTTTCCAGCGCGAGCAAAAGCTGGAGGGCGACGTAGAGAAAATTGCCGCTGCCGCAGGCCGGGTCCAGCACGGTCACGGACGCGAGCCGGGCTTGGAAAGCGGCGAGCTTTTCGCGCGCGGCGTTCGTGCCTTTGGCTTTGAGAAGCTGTGGCGACAACTCGCGCCGCAGCGCGGACCATTCGCGTTTCAGCGGAGCCATGAGCACGGGTTCCACCAGCGTATTGATGTCTTCCTCGCTCGTGTAGTGCGCGCCGAGCTGCGCGCGCTGGTTCGGGTCCAGGCCGCGCTCGAAGAGGTTGCCCATGATGCTGGGCTGGATGGCCTGCCAGTCGGCTTCGGAGGCTTTGGTCAGCGCGCCGATTTCCTCCGGTGTCAGCTCAAACACCGTGGCGTCTTCAAACAAGTGGCCGTTGAAGTGGCGGATCGTTTTGGTGCCAAAGCGTCCGCCCCTAGCCATGACGCGGAAGAGGTCTTCCAAGGTTTCGGCGAAGAGCGGCGGGTTGTCGCGCCCAGCCTGGCAAATCTCGGAGAAAATGCCGGCGGGCAAGAGGCCGGTGTTTTGGGCAAAAAAGCAGAAGACGAGGCGGTTGAGGAACCGGGCGATGCGCAGATTTTTGCGCTGGGCAACGGAGTGCTCCCGGCGGGTTTTTGCGCTGGCCAGTTCGACGGCTTCGCGTTCCTGGAGCGAGCGGGCGATGGCGCCGATCTCCCGCGCGAGGGCTTCGGTGACTTCAACACGGGTCTTCTTTGGGCGAAGTTGCTCGGGATTGGTGAAGGCGGCGCGCAGCACGGCGAGCGCCTTTGGCGTGTCAATCTCCGCGTTGGTGAACGCGTGCGTCTCCTGCACCGCGCCGTTGAAGTTGGTGCGGACGATGTAGCGGTGAAAATCGCAGACGATGAGCAGCGGCGGATTTTCGAGCGATTCGCGGTAGCGCAAAAGCTGCCGGTAAGCTTTGTCGAGGTCTTCGCCGGGTCCTTTGTATTCCCAGCCGAAAGCGTCCTTTTTCCACACGTCGGCAAAGCCGCGCTCGGCCGCGGCGAGGGTCGGTGCGGTCGCGTGGCCGGCGGCGTCGAAGTCGAACAGCTCGGCGTCTTTGGCGACGCGCCTTTGAAAGCAGAACGACTCGCGGCCGGTCGGGTCGGCTTCCACCGGAGTCGGCTGCCGGAGCATCCGGCAGAGGTCGTTGAAGTGCTCTTGATAAGCGGCGGATTCCTTGCCGGAAAACTTCTGCCACTTCACTTTGAACTCAGCCGGGGTCATTTGAAAACCGGGTAAGGTTCACGGATTCACCGCCAGGCTCTCGGCGGCGGCGAGCGCGCGCTGGTTCGCGTCGAAATTCGGTGTGTGAAGGTCGTTGCCGTAAACTGCGAACAGGAAGCTCGTGTCGCAGCAAATCGTCATGCGCGTCTCACCAATTCCCCTTGTTGTCGAGCAACGCCGCCGATTCCTCCACGCTGAGGATGCGCTCGCCGCTCCGGTCGCGCCGGAACGCCGCGCTCTTTGTCCAGTCCACCCGCCCGGCCGTCCGCCGTTTTTCGGGCACCAGCCGGGCGATCACCACGCCGCGCTTGCTGATGGCGACTTCCTCGCCCGCTTCGATCCATTTCAAGACGGCGGAATAATGATTGCGCAGCTCGCGCACGGTCGCCGTTTTCATGGTGCTACCAGCGTGTAGCCCGTGGCTTTCCGTGTCAATCGTGTTTAGTGTGACGGGGTAAGGCAGAGCGGTCGGCGGATCGTTCCAAAATTGACCGCGCCGGGAGCGGATTCAGCCTCGGTGGCTGCCACCGGACATTTGTCACTATGTGACCGCCGATTTCCCGGGTCAGGCGCCGCGCCGCTGGTGACGCGTTCAGGGAGCGAGAGCGCAGACAAAGTTGTAAACGCTTTTACGGGAGGCTCGACGGAGCGGATTTCGTCTTATTCAATTGATCTCCATTCGCTTCCGCCTCATCCCTGCTCGCTGAGTCCATGAAGAAAATTCCCTCCGCCAAAATTTTCACCCTGACCACGTTGCTGCTGGCTGCCGCCTGGCTGACGCTCCCTTTCCGGGCGAGCCGAGC
>JAFAXH010000064.1 GCA_019241085.1 Verrucomicrobiota bacterium
GCTGGCCATCGGTCAGATGCTCAAGCCGGTGGCGATGGGCATCGAATCGGTGACGCGTCTGGCGATTGAGAACCGTCAATTGCTCGCCAAACTCACCGGCTCCGGCGGGGTCACGCCGACGCTGGCACTGACGGCGGGGCAGACGCAGACCTTCGAGAACATTGCGCAACAACTGAACCGCGGCGCCAGTGTCGAATCGGCGAATCAAAAACTGTTCGACGCGCTGCACGCGGAGCTGAAAGGCTACAAGGACGGCTTTCTTTTTGATGCGTTGCAGCGTCCGTTCATCCGCGACCTCATCAACGTTTACGACGAGCTGGAATCGCAGCATGCGCGTGCGAAAGCGCGCGTGCAGGAAACCGCGAACAGCGATCCCTTCGCCGCGGCGGTGGCCGAGAATTTGCAAAACACGCTCAGCCATTTGCTGGAAATTTTTGAGCGGCTCCAAGTCGTGCCGCAATGCACGGCGGTCGGGGAGCCGGTGGACAAGCGCGTGCATCGCGTGGTCGATCTCAGGCCCGCCGCCAGGCAGGACCAGAGCGGGCTGGTGCTGCACTCCCAGCGACCGGGTTTTCTCTGGCGCGACGGGCGTTGTGTGCGACCGGAGGAAGTGGTCGCCAGCCGCTGGGTGCCAGAAGGCGCGGCCACCGGCGGGACGACGCACCTGCCGCCGTGAACGATTGACAACGTTGCCTCGTTTTTAACTTTAAACTGTTTCTACTTTATGACTCATCGCAAAGCCATCGGCATCGATTTGGGAACGACTTTTTGCGCCGTCGCGCACATCGATCCCTACGGCAAACCACACATCATCCCGAATTCCGAAAGCGAGCGGATCACGCCATCCGTCCTTTTGTTCGACGGCAACACGGCGGTGGTGGGCACGCTGGCGAAGCAGAACTCCGTGGCCGAGCCGGAGAAGATCGTTGATTTCGTCAAGCGCGAGATGGGCAAGAGCAAGGACGAGTTTTCGCGCGAATTCGGCGGCAAGATTTATGCGGCCGAGGAGTTGAGCGCGATCATCTTGAAAAAGCTAAAAAATGACGCGGAACGCTACCTCGGCCAGGAGGTGACGGACGCGGTCATCACAGTCCCGGCGTATTTCAACGACAGCGAGCGGACGGCGACGATCCACGCGGGGCAACTCGCCGGGTTGAATGTTTTGCAGATCATCAACGAGCCGACCGCGGCGGCGCTGGCCTACGGGCTGGACAAGCTCGATCAGAACCAGACGGTGTTCGTCTTCGACCTCGGCGGCGGCACGTTCGACGTGACGATCATGCGCATCGAGGATCGGCACATCAAGATGATTGCTACCAATGGCGATCACCGGCTCGGCGGCAAGGATTGGGACGACATCATCGTCAATCTGGTGGCCGAGGAATTTGACCGGCTGCACGGCGAGAATCCGTTGCTCGATTTGCAGAGCTACCAGGAACTCCAGAGCCGCGCGTTGGCTTCCAAAATCCAGCTCTCCAGCCGGCCGCGCACGATCATCGTGCATTCGCACAACGGCAAGAGCATCAAGGTCGAGCTGACGCGCGAGGATTTTGAGGCCTTCTGCGCGCACCTCGTCGAGAAGTGCAAGGCGATCTGCGAGATCGTGCTGCAAGAGGCGCACATGACCTGGAGCGAAATCGACAAGGTGCTGCTCGTGGGCGGCATGACCCGCATGCCGATGGTGCGCAACATGATCTCCGAAGTCTCCGGTCTGCCGCTGACTGAGCACGTCTCGCCCGACGAAGCCGTGGCCGTGGGCGCGGCGATTCAGGGGATTCTTTCGCAGTTGCAGGAAGAGGACAAAGGCGCCGAGCCGACGCTGCCGGCGGAGACGCGCCAGCAATTCAGCTCGCGTGAAGGTGGCTTGATCCAGGTGACGAACATCACCAGCCACAGCCTGGGAGTCGTGCTCTGGAATGACTCGACCCTGGAGGAATACGTCTTCCCGATGATCCCCAAGATGACCAGCATTCCGTGCGAATTGAAGAATGCTTTTGGCACCTCGCAGGCCAACCTTGCCAAGGTGCTCGTGCGCGTCGTGGAGGGCGAAAGTTCGCTGCCCAGTGAATGCACCCCGCTCGGCACCGCCATGATCGAGTTGCCGCCATTTTTGCCGAAAGGCTCGCCCGTGGAGGTGACGTATCATTACACCGCCAATCAGGTGCTCGAAGTCATCGTCGATGCGTATGGTAAGCAGAGCACCGCGACCATCGAGCGCAACGTCGGCCTGTCGGAGAGCGAGATCGCCAGCGCCACGGCGAGCTTGTCGCTGTTGCGGGTGGAATGACGGGCGGACGGCTGCATTTTTTTTCAGCAAATTTATCGGAAGCTTGACTCGAAGCCCGCTCCCCGCTGCTCGTTGAATCCTGCCGACGCGGAGCCGGTGTCCGGCGCACGCTCGAAACCCAGAAGTATCCGTAAAAAACCACGTAGTCTCCGATGGCTCTCCCTTCTCCGCTGCCCGACGATCCCCGCAAATGGGACGGCTGGAGTCGTTACGATTCCGAAGACCGGTATCAGCGTCTCTGCCTGACTTTTGAGGAGAATCCGAGCGACGCCCTCATCGAAGAGAATTGCCGGCAACTGCTGGTTTGGTGGCAGAAGAAACTGCCGCTCAAGAATCAGCCGAGCAATCCGATCGCGCAGTTGCTGCGCGGAGGCATGGACCTCGCCCCGCAACGGCTCGCCGAAGCGCGTGCCGAATTGCTGAACACGGAAACCCGCGTCAAACTCGATGCTGATCTTGCCGAACGGCAACGCACCGCCGCGTTGATGGAGTTCCAGCGCTTTCTGGACTTCACCTTGGCAAAGGGCGTGCTCAATTCCGACGAGGAACAGCACCTGCAAAAGCTCGGCCGGGCCAAGGGCTTGACCGTGGAGGATATGAACGCGGCCATTGCTGCCGGCCTGGAACGCACGGGCGCCAAGCGGCAGGCCGACCTGCCGCCACCAGTGCCCGCGGCGGAGCTTCCCGCCTCCACGGAAACCAACGGGGCGGCGCGACGGACGCGGCGTGAGCGCGGGCCGGTCGATCCGGCAGCGGAATTTCTGCGCATGTTGCGGCTCAGCGGTCTCGACGAGGACGCCATGACCGACGACCAGCGCGACGCTTTCATCAACATGGCGGAAAACCTCGGCCTGGATGCCGGCGATGCCGAGGACCTAGTCGATGATTACCTCGACGAGGTGTCGCAGCAGGGCGTGCTGCCGCCGCCGGCCAGTCTGCCGCCGATCATCGGTGTGCCGCGCTCTGGTATTACGCCGGGGGCGACCAGGACGATTACCACCCGCGTGATGCGGAATGCCATGACTGTGGTGCGTCAATCGTCGACGTCGCCGGCGGTCGAGCTGACGCCAGCGGAGGAGCGGGCGCGCTTTCCCACTTTCCAAAACACCTTGGGCATGACGTTGCTCCTGGTGCCATCCACGACTTTTCTCATGGGCAGCGCGGCACCCGATGCCCCGGCCAACGAGCGACCGCAGTCCAAGGTCACGCTCACGCGTTACTTCATTTCCCGGCATCCGGTGACCAACGATCAATACGAACAGTTTGATCCGATGCGCAAGACCCGCCGGCTCGGCCGTCCGAGCACGGTGGGCAACCATCCGGTCACGTCGGTCAGCAGCCTGGATGCGATGAAATTTTGCCGGTGGCTTTCGCAGCGCGAAGGCAGGCGCTACCGCCTGCCCGCCGAGGCCGAGTGGGAATACGCCGCGAAAGGCGCGGACGGCCGTTCATTCCCCTGGGGCGAGACGACGGGCAAAGGGACGCTCGCGAATTTCGCGGACCGCAACACGCGCTTTGCCTGGAGCGATCCGATGATCGACGACGGCTGGGCGGAGACTTCGCCCGTCGGCAATTATCCGCTCGGCGCCAGTCCGTTTGGCGCTGAAGACATGGCGGGCAACGTCTGGGAATGGTGCCTCGATTACTTCGAGCCGTATCGCGGGCAGGAGCGCGTCAACCCACGCGGTCCCGCCCACGGCGCGCAACGCGTGTATCGCGGCGGAAGTTGGAAGTCGCGCTTCGCCAGTTTGAAGACGACGACCCGCGGTTTCAATCAGCCCGCCTACGCCAGCAACGATGTCGGCTTCCGCATCGTGTGCGAGTGCGAGGCGGTATAAAAGTTTCTGCTTTCCCGCTTAATCCTACTCCTGATCCTGATCCTTTGTGCTCGCGCGACGCGTGGCAGGTGTCTCCCGGCGGTGGAGACTGGGATTCAGACTGAGTAGGAAAGTAAGCTCCTAGCTTTCGGCGGGAGCGGAGGCCGGATTCGGATTGAAGCGGAACTTCACCTTGCCGCGTTTGGCGGTAGCCTTGGCTTTGCGGCGGTGCTTTTGCGTGGGGGTTTCAAAAGCGCGCAGGCGGCGCACTTCATCCATGATGCCCTCGCTGTCGAGCTTGCTCTTCAAACGCTTGAGGGCGCGATCTACGGGTTCTCCTTTGCGAACAATGACTTCCGGCATAATGCGTTGTTGATTCGGGGTTGGTTGCGTTAAGTATCCAGGCGGGTTGAGTTAAAAGGGCTGAGCCGGCGTGACGCCATGTCAGCCGATCAGGCTCCGGCCGGCGAGACCGGCACGGGGGCGACATTCGACGATTTCACCTGCTGGCGCAAGTCGCCGCCGCCACCGGCGCGGCCAACCCGGCGGCGCGAAGTCCAGAGCACGATGGGTGAGGCGATGAAGACCGACGAATACGTGCCGACGACCACGCCGATGAGCATGGCCAGCGCGAAGTCGCGCAGCACCGGCCCGCCGCCCAGGAAGAGCGCGGCGACGACGATGAGCGTCGCGCCGCCGGTGAGGATCGTGCGCCCGAGCGTCTCGTTGATGCTCGCGTTCATGATCTCGCGCTCGCTGCCCTTGCGTCCATCGCGGAACCCGCTGCGGATGCGGTCATAGACCACGATGGTGTCGTTGATGGAATAACCCGCGATGGTCAGCACCGCGCCAACCATCACGAGCGACAGCTCGCGCCCGAGCAACGCAAAGACGCCGACGGTGATAATCACGTCGTGAAACAGCGCGACAATGGCGCCGAGCGCGAACGAAAACTCGAAGCGGATCGACATGTAAATCAGGATGCCGAGCATCCCGAGGCCGAACGCCAGCAGCGAACGTTTGGCCAGTTGCTTGCCGACGAGTCCGCCGACGCTTTCGCTTTGGCGCGTGTCAAATTTCGCGGCGGGGAATGCCGACCGCAGCGCGCCCTCGACTTTGCCTTTAGTATCCGCCGGGCTGCGGATTTCGATGAGCTGTTCGCCGTTTTGATTTTCGGATTGCACCATGCTCTCGCGCAGGTCCGAGGGCAGGGCGTCGCGCACGGCTTCGGTCGTCAGCGTCGTCGTGGATTTGTTCGCCAGCACGAGCAGATCGCCGCCGCGGAAATCGATGCCGAAATTCTTCTCGCCGCGCAGCGCGAACGCGCCCATCGAAATCGCGATCACGAGCGCCGAAGCGATGACGCACGCCCGCGCCCGGCCCATGAAATCGAAGTGCTGCTTTGGCGCGAGATCGAGCATCCGCACTTGTTTCAAGCCAAACGATTCCGTGGCCCACGCAAACAAATTGCGCGTGACCAGCAGGGCCGCGAAGAGCGACGCGACGATGCCGACGGTGAGCGTGACCGCGAAGCCTTTCACGGGGCCGGCGGCGAAGTAATAAAGAATGACGCTGGTGATGAGCGTCGTCACGTTTGCATCGACGATGGACGAGAGCGCTTTGTTGAACGCGCCTTCGAGCGCGGGACGCAGCGTCTTGCCGACATGCAGTTCTTCGCGCAAGCGTTCGTAAATCAAAACGTTTGCGTCGATGGCCGTCGCCAGCGCGAGGATCGTGCCGGCAATGCCAGGCAGTGTCAGCACGAAGTTGAACATCGACATGACGCCGAAGAGCAGCGCCATGTTCACCAGCAGCGCGAGCCACGCGATGAGGCCCGCGAGCCGATAGTAGAGCAGCACGAAGAGCAGCGTCAGCGACAAGCCGATGACGCCGGAAACCACGCCGGATTTGATCGAGTCCGCGCCGAGCGTGGCGGAGACCGAACGTTCTTCGAGAATTTTCACCGGCGTCTGGAGCGGATTTTCCAACACGCTCGCTAGGTCGCGCGCTTCGGAATCGGTGAACGAACCGCTGATGTGCGCGTTGCCGCCGAACATCGCTTCGCGAATCGCCGGCGCGGAGACGACCTTGCCGTCGAGCATGATCGCCAGCCGCTCGTTGACGTGTTTGCTCGTCAATTCGCCCCACTGCCGCGTGCCTTCGCTGTCGAACGAAACGGACACGCCGTAGCCTTGCTGATCGTAAATCGCCGACGCGCGCGAAACGTGTTCGCCCGTCATGTCAGGCTTCGGTCCGCCGTGGACGATGTAGCGGATGGTGACCTTCTTTTTTTCCGCTTCCGGCTCGGGCATCGGCGCGTTGTTCAACAACGGATTGGCGCGGCTGAACCGGCTGGAATTATTCGAACTCGTCGCGCCTTCGGGATGCTCGACGCGTTCCTCGATGGCTTGCTGATAACCGGGCGGAATGACGACCGGCTGGCCGGCGTCGAGCTGGCGCACGATGGCATCGTTGTTCTGATGCACGAGACGGAATTCCAGCTTCGCCACGCGCTGGATTTGCTCGCGCGCTTCGGCGATGCGCGCGGTGTCCAAGCCGGGAATCTGCACGCTGATCTGGTCCGCGCCGACGCGCGAGATCACCGGCTCGCCGACGCCGAATTGATCGACGCGGCCGCGGATGACTTCGACGGCGCGATCCTGCGCGTCGGTCGAAATCGGCTCGGTCGAATTTTCTTTCACCAACCGAATCAGAAACGCCGTGCCGCCCTTAAGATCGAGCCCGAGATGGATGCGCTCCTTCGGCGGATAAATCGATGCCACGCACAGCGTGACGAGCAACAGCGTGAGCACCGCGCCGAGCACGCGTTTGCGCAACGAACGCTCGGTGGCGAAATACCAAAAGAACAGCCCGAGAATCGTCAGGCCGAGCAGAAAGGTGACTTGCGGGGGCATGGAAAAAAATTCTCCTTCTTAGCGCGCTGGCTTGGTGGCAGGGAGGACTTCGACTTTGCCGTCGCTGGCGCCGCCGCGATTGAGGATGGTGGTGACGCTGGCGCGGTCCATTTCCACCTTCACGCCCTCGGCGATTTTCACCGTCACCGTTTTATCACTGACGTTGGCGATGAGTCCGTAAATGCCGCTGCTCGTCACCACGCGGTCGCCGGTTTTGAGCGAGGAAACGAGCGCCTGCTGATCCTTCGAACGCTTCTGCTGCGGGCGGATGATGATGAAGTAAAAGATGATCGTCAACAAGACGAGGATCGGCAGGCTGCCGAACTGCTGGATCATGCTCGGCGCAGGCGTCGGCGAGGCGGCGGCATCCGCGGCCGGCGAGGTGTTGCTACCAGCAGCAGCGGCAGTGGTTGTCGTCGCGGCGGCGGGCGTCGCGGACGCGGGCGCGGCAGCGGGTGTCTGCGCTTGGGCCAACGTCAGAAAAAAGGCGGCGAACAAAGAGAGGATCATTGCGAAAATGGAACGGTGCGCGAGAGCGAGTTAAGGCGGAAAAAGGGAGCACACCATGCCGCAACTCTGCCGTGGCGTCCAAAGAAAAACCGGTTGCCGCTCGGTTTGGTGATAGATGGGAAGAGGAAAGGGGAGCGCAGGCTTCCAGCCTGCCCCGTCCGGCATCCCTGCCGGACGGCTTTGGAAAGCCAAATGTCGCCTTTGGCAACCATATTCTCAACAAGCTTACCGACAGGGATGCCTGTTCTGCCCCAGCTAATTTTCAAGAGCTTGGGACGGCGGGTTGGTCGTCGGTGAGTGTGGGTGGTTAGTTGTGAGTTTGCAAGCAGCGGGCGCAGGCCTCCGCTGGTGAGCGCATGGCAAGCGCACCGTGGGGAGCCGATGGCGTTGTAGTGCGCAATCCAGCCGGGCATCAAAACGGCGGCCTGAGCCGCGCTTTCCAACTTCGCAATGGGCCGCGGTAGTCGCGCTTGAGGCTGCCAAAGAATGCTTCGCGACAGCACCGTTGGACAAAGGGACTGCGCCGCGGAGTGCGGCAAGCAACCGGCTCCGAAGCGAGCAAGCAGGGTGTGCAGAAGATGCGCGGCAAACTCCGGACTGTTGTAGGTCAAAAACCCTAGAGTCGGTGGCGCGCGGCACACCGGGCACGCGACAGAGCCAAGCGGCCGAGCAGGAAGGAAAGTGCGCGCATAGCTGTTTCAAACTCCTTCGGGTAAACGCAGGCCCTTGAGCTCGAAGGCCTTTTGTTAAATGTCCACCTCCAGCGCCTTTCGGCCCAGGGCGCGTTCCAGTTCCTCGATGCGACGCTCTGGTTGCACGGCTCTCGTCTTGGGCACGGTTTCCTGTGGGCCGGTCGCTTGAGCCGCGGTCGAGCTGCTTCTTCGAAGCGGTAGAAGACCTTGGTGTTGAGCGCGTGCTGGCAACAGATGTGGGTCACCAGCGTGCCTTCGTGCCATTGTTGCAAAATGGCCAGCTTCTGCTCGGTGGTGAAAACACGACGTGGGCCATGTGTGCTGCCAGGCTGCTGGGGAGCTTCGGACAGGGTGAGTTCCTTTCTACCAGCTCACCTGTTGAATTTTATCTGGGGCAGAACAGCTGCCGACCCCGAGCATTTCGGATACGGGTCATAGCCTGTTGCCCTGGGAATGGGCAAGGAAATCCGCGGGTCGAACGGGACGTTGGTGCGGCGGATACTCATCCAGCATGCATCTCCTTTTGGGTGCTGCTGCGCAGGGCACGCAGCACCGGGACGAAACTCGAGTTGGCCGGTGAGGGTTTGTTCCGAAGGAAGTCGGAGTGGCGCACTCCTTGTTCTTCAAGAGACAGAAGGCGCATCGCTTTGCTACTCGCACCGACCGCATTCATGTTATATCGCTCGCATGGAGATTGAAAATTCCGTTCACCGCGTCGCGTTCCTCGGCAACTATCTGCCGCGCCGCTGCGGCATCGCGACGTTCACCACGGATTTGTGCGAATCCGTCGCCGCGGCCTTTCCCGACATCCAGTGCTTCGCGCTGCCGATGAACGACCGGCCGCAGGGCTACGATTATCCGCCGACGGTGCGCTTCGAAATCAACGATTGGGAGCAGGATGCGTATCGGCGCGCGGCGGAATTTTTGAACCTCAACCACGCCGACGTGCTCTGCGTGCAGCATGAGTTCGGCATCTTCGGCGGCGAGGCGGGCGGCTATTTGTTGAACCTCCTGCGCGGCGTCTCGATGCCGGTGGTCACGACGCTGCACACCGTGCTCGAAAAGCCGAACGACGCGCAGCGCCGGGTGATGACGCGGCTCGGTCAATTCACCGACCGCTTTGTGGTGATGACGCAAAAGGCCGAGGCAATGCTGCAGAGCATCCACGCCGTGCCAAAGGAAAAGATCGACCTCATCCCGCACGGCATTCCCGACATGCCGTTTGTGGACCCGAATTTTTACAAGGACCAGTTCGAGGTGGAAGGAAAATTCGTCCTGCTCACCTTTGGCCTGCTCTCGCCGGGCAAGGGCATCGAGAACGTGATCGAGGCGCTGCCGGCCATCCTGAAGCGGCATCCAAATGTCGTTTACATGGTGCTCGGCGCCACGCACCCGAACATCGTGGCCAGCGAAGGCGAGGCCTACCGCTCGCGGCTGGAGCAACTCGCGCAGGAACGCGGCGTCGGCAGGCAGGTGCGCTTTCACAACCGCTTCGTCAGCCTCGAAGAGTTGAAGGAATACATCGACGCGGCCGACATCTACATCACGCCGTATCTGAATCCGGCGCAGATCACGAGCGGCACGCTGGCCTACACCTTTGGCGCCGGCAAGGCGGTCGTCTCGACGCCGTATTGGCACGCGGAGGAACTGCTCGCCGACGGCCGCGGCGTGCTGGTGCCGTTCCAGGACCCGCCGGCCATCGCGCGGGCGATCAACGACTTGATCGAGCACGAGGCGGAGCGGCACGCGATGCGCAAGGCGGCGTATCTGCTCGGGCGCGAGATGATCTGGCCGGCCGTGGCGCGGCGCTACGTGGAGAGTTTCGAGCGCGCGCGCAGCGAGCACGCGAGCCGGGCGCGGCAGCCGGTGGCGTTGCGCACTTTTGATTCCAAGGAATACCAGCTCCCGGCGTTGAAGCTCGACCATCTGCTGGCGCTGACAGAT
>JAFAXH010000089.1 GCA_019241085.1 Verrucomicrobiota bacterium
CGAAGGCGCTCTGCGACACGTTGGTCTCCGGCAGCGCGAGGCCGAGCACGGTTTTCATCAAGAGCGGGATCGCGCCGTTGAGCGCCGCGTAGATGACGCCGCAAAGCTGGCCGAGCAGAAAGCGGGTGCGATACGGCCGGATGAAGCCCCAGAGTTTTTTGAGAAACGGCCAGCTCTCGCGCAGGAATGCAAGCGTCAAGCGCGGCTTCGCGGCGACGACGACAGCGGCAGACTGAGGCGGCGCCACGGGCGCAACGGCGACAATCGGCTCAGCGGCGGCAGGCGCGGACGGCAACGACATGAGAAACGAAACGCGAAAAAATGCGAACGCAGGCTCATTTGCACGAACCGCCGGGGATTGCAAAGCAGCGCGCATTGTCAGACGCTCGGAAAATGGGAGCGCGGGCTTCCAGCCCGCAGCGGCCGGCATCCTGCCGGCTGCCTGCCCAAATCCACGCTGCCTGCGGCAGCCATTATTTTTTCAGCCAGCTTTCCGGCAAGGATGCCGGAAAGAGCGGGCAGGATGCCCGCGCTCCCCTTTTCCTCCGCGCGATGCAAAATTTCATTTCACGGCAGCGCGGCGAGCACGGCGTCCACGGAGATTTCGTTCATTGACCCGCCGCGCGCGGCGGGTGGGAATGCTGGGTCGTCATTGCCGCGCGCCGGTGGATTTTTTTCTCCGGCCCGCAGCACGCGGCATTCGGCGTGGCGCGGACGCCAGTGAAATGGATTCGTCGGACCGAAGAGCACGACGGCCGGTCGGCGCGCCGCCGCGAGCAGGTGCATCGGGCCGGAATCGACGCCGAGAAAAAACGCGCTGCCGGCGATCAATGCCGCCAGCGCAAGAAGATCGAGCCGGCCGGCGAGGTCGGCTGCGACCGGCGCGGAGAGAGCCGCGCGAATCGCTTGCAAATGCGCGTCTTCAAACGGATCGCCGCGTCCGCCGGTGAGCGCGACGGGCACGCCGCGCACGCGTTGCACATGGTCGATCACGACGGCCCAACGCTCCGGCGGCCAATACTTTTCCGCGCGCGCGCTGCCCGGATGCACGACGGCATAATCGGTGTGTCCGCCCATCGCTTCTTGCGCCGCGGCGCGCGCCTCCGCGGGCAGGTGCAGCACGGGTGCCGGCGGATTTTTTTCTGAAAACTCAGGGATCAGCAAAGCGAGCGCGCGCACGGTGTCGAGATAACGGTCCACGGTGTGCCGCAGCCGCACGTCGGTTTCCGCAAAAGCGGTGTAGCACCAAGGCCGCCAGCGCGCCGCGCGTTTCAGCGCGTCGCGCGCGATGACGCGTTGCCGCGCGCCCGACAAGCGCGTCAGCAACGCCGAGCGGTCGTTGCCGGTGAAATCGACGACGGCATCGAACTCGCCGCGCCGCGCGAACGCCACGCGCCGCCACTGGGCGAGCTGGATGCTGCCACGGCGGAAAACGAGCGTGTCGTCGATCACCTCGCCGGTTAACGCCGGCAAGAGCGGCGCGGTGTTGTCCGCGAGCGCCAGCGTCACGCGCGCACCTGCCGTGCGCAACGCGTGCAGCGCCGGCGTGGTGAGCAGGAGATCGCCGATGCGCTTGAGCTGAATCGCGAGGACGTGAGGGGACAAAGCGTGGTCAGCCGCGGCGGCGGTGGAGTTCGCCCGCGCGACGATACGCCTGCAACGTGCGCGCGTGGAATTTTTCCCAGGAAAATTCCTCCACCGCGCGTCGCCGCGCCGCCGCGCGCATCTCGCCCAGGCGCGCGGCAGGGAGCTGCGCCATGCGTTCAATCGCTGCTTGCAGCGCGGCGGCATCGTTGGGCGGGACGGTGAAGCCGTTGATGCCATCGACGACCACGTCGCCGCTCTCGCGGGTGGTGATTTGCGGCAAGCCGCACGCGGCGGCTTCGCAGGTCGATTTCGCGCAGCCTTCGAGCAGGCTCGGGAAAATGTGGACGGTGGCTTGGCGGAAATAATCCTCGACCCGCGCGGCCGGGCCGACGACGCGCACGGTGCTGCCTTTTTCCCCGACGCGATGTCGCGCGAGATCGGGCCGGATTTCCTCGTGCGGAAATCCGACGAGCAGCAGCTCCGCGCCGGGCGGCAACTGCGCGCGGTGCCAGGCGTCGAGCAGGAGATGCACGCCTTTGCGCCGGATGAGCGCGCCGACAAAGATGGCGCGAAACACGCCGTCGGCCGGCGGCTCGCGCGGCGGCTGGAAGCGCGCGGTGTCGGCGGCTTCGCCGATGTAGAAAACTTTTTCGGGCGCGATGCCTTCTGCCAGGAATGTCTCCCGCGCCCGCGTCGAGCGCGCGAGGATGAGATCGGTCAGCGCGTATTCTTCCTCGATCCGCCGTTGCGTCACGAGCAGCCGGTCGCGCCAACGCGCGGGCAGGCAGTGATCGAGCAGCCGCGACGGCGGCGCGTGCTCGGTCCATTTGCCGAAGCCGTGCGCGACGTGCCAGGTCGGGATTTCCAGCATCGACGGAATGCCGCGCGCGCGGGCCACGCACAACGCTCGCAGGGCGTCGCCCGACCAGCCGTGGAAAAAATCGTAGCGTCCGCGGCGCAATTCGCGCGCGGCGATCCAGTCGGCATAATGTTTCTTCGCGCCATAATAAAACGGCCGGCTCAAGCCCGAGAGCAGCCGCACGGGACTCCAGCGCAACGAGCGCACGAAGCGATCCGGAATCTCGCCGCCGGTGCGGTTGCCGTAGCCGATCGCGCGCCCAAGAAAACCGTGGCGCAACGGCGCGAGCAGCGTCTTGTGCGCGACCAAGTCGAGGCCCGGCCCGCCGATGCGGGCGCTGGTGGCATAGAGCACGCGGCGGGGCAGGGGCGAGGCGACCTCCTGCGCGGCCAATGCCGCCGCGGCACGGTCGCGCACCAGCGTCGTGATTCTCGGTTGGGCTGCGCCCGGCTGCTGCATCGCCGGGTGATAACTGGCGGGGAGCGAAATGTCAATCCAAGCGATGCCGTTGCGGCGCTCGCAGACCAGGGACGCCTCGCCGAGGTGTCCGAAGAATTTTGTTGCGCAGAAAATTTGCGCTCAGTCAGCAAAAAAAAAGCAACGGACGCCTAGCCGAGGCGTCTCCTGCCTGACGACTGCAATGATTGTCGCCGCGAGCGCGAGCGGATAATAGTTTTTGCCAAGTTCATGAAAATTGGCCTCGCGCGACGCGGTTATTCCTCCACGGGCGGCGCGGAAAGTTATCTGCGCCGGTTCGTAGCGGCGTTGCGAGCGGCGGGACACGAGGCGGTGATTTTCGGTTCACCCGAATGGCCGGCAGGAGCGCGGCCCGAAGGCGCGGAATTTGTGCCGGTCGCGGGAGGCTCGCCACAGGCGTTTTCCAACGCGCTGCGCGCGTTGCGTCCGCACGCCAGCGGGCTTTGCGACGTGCTGTTCAGCCTGGAACGCGTGGCGCATTGCGATTGCTTTCGCGCCGGCGACGGCGTGCATCGTGCGTGGCTGGAACACCGCGCGCGCGGCGATAATTCATTGTGGAAACGAGTCCACGCACTGGCCCGCGCGTGGAATCCGAAACACCGGCAGCTCCTCGCGCTGGAGCGGGCGCTCTTCGCGCCGGACGGCAGCGGCGCGCGAGCAGTGGTGGCCAATTCGCAGATGGTCGCGCGCGAGATTGTCGCGCACTACCAGTATCCGCCGGCGCGGATTCGCACGATCTACAACGGCTTGTCCGACGAATTTTTTGAACCCATGGCCGACGGCGTGCGCGAGCAGGCGCGGCGCGAGCTGGCGCTGGACGCGCAGGATTACGCCGTGCTCTTTGCCGGCAGCGGTTGGGAACGCAAAGGGCTGCGGTTTGCGTTGGCAGCCATCGCGCAACTCGACCCCGCGCATCGCGGCGTGTTGCTCATCGCCGGCGCCGGCAAACGGCGCGCGCTGCCGGCGATGGCGAACGACGAACGGCACGTCCGGTTTCTCGGTCCGGTGCCCGGTGGGAGGATGCGCGCGCTCTACGCGGCGGCCGACGTGTTCCTGCTGCCAACGCTTTACGATCCGTTTTCCAATGCGTGCCTGGAAGCGTTTGCCAGCGGACTGCCCGTCGTCACGACAGCGCAGAATGGCTTTGCCGAAATTCTGCTCCCCGCGGTCACGGGCGAGCGGGTGGATTTTGCTTGGGAAACCGGCGCGCTGACTGCGTCACTGGCACGCTGGGCGGATGCTGAGCGCCGGCGCGCGGCGCGTCCGAAAATCCTGGCCCGCGCGGCGGATTTCCGAATGGAAACCAATCTCGCGGAGACGCTCGATTTCCTCACGCACCTGCCGCCGGCGCGGGCAGGATTTTGAAAACTTGATCGAGCCGCGCGATTTCAAAAATCTTGCGCACGTTGTCGCGCAACGCCACGAGCGCGAACTCACCGCCGTAGGCTTGCACGCGCTGCATCGCGTCGATGAACGTCGCCAGCCCGGAGCTGTCGATGTAGCTGACGTTTTGCAGGTTCACGTGGAGCTGCGGCACGCGCTGGGCGATGAACGGATTCAGCCGGGCGAGGATTTGTGGACTGACGTTCAAATCAATCTCTCCTTCCAAGGGAACGACTTGAGGCGGCGGCTGGGACATGGTGGCGTGAAAATCGTCGAGAGAAAGCAGCGGGTGGTGGCACGGCCGGCGACAGCCCAAAGCGATTCGGAACATAGCCGTCGTCCGCGCGGGGGCGAGGCATTATTTTTTTCCAAGGCGCGACCGCACTCGGCAACTGCGCGTCAGGCTTCCCAGAAGTCACGAAATGCCGCCGCGGCTTCTGCGCAGGTGAGGTCGTCGGCCAGAAAATCCGGCCCGTGCGCAGACAGCGAGGCGCGGTTGTGTTTGCCCGTAGCGACGGCGAGCATGCGGGCGCCGCAAGCGCGGGCGCAGGCAATGTCGCGCGGGGTGTCGCCGATGATGAGGACATCGCGCGCGGGGTCGGCGAACGCCTCGACCCCGTGAATCCGCCGGGCGCGTCCGAGCGCAATCGGCCCGAGGGCGTCGCGATGCGGCGAGTCATCGGCAAACGCCCCGAACGGGAAATAATCGAAGAGGCCGTAGTGGGTTAATTTCAACTGCGCCGCCGTCGAGAAATTTCCGGTGAGCAAACCAAGCACGGCGCCGGGGCGCGCGGCGAGGTCTGGCAGCCAGTCGCGCACGCCGGGCATCACACGGCCTTGGAAGCGGGCCAGATTTTTCCCCAAGTGCGGCAGATAGGTCGTGCGGAAATGCTCGTGCCGGGCAGGCGTCGGTTCCAGGCAGTGTTTCTCGAAGAGCATGCCCGCAATGGCGGAATCCGTCGCGCCAGCGAAGTCGATGGTCGAGAGATCGTCGGCAATCCCAAAAGCGTCTTGAAACGCCTGGCCGAAGCCGTGTTCGCCCGCGCCGCCCGTGGTCAGCAGCGTGCCGTCGATGTCAAAGAGAAGCAGCTTCATTTTCGTGGATGTCATGGGACGATGCTTCGGGATTCGGCAAGCCTCGCGTAAAGACGGCAATGCACACCAGGTGAGACAACGCCGTCGCGCGCATCGCGGCGCGGCCAGCTCAAGACTCCGCGCTGCCTGGCTCCTCGTCTTCGTCGTCTTCGTCCTGGTCGTCGTGCTTCTCGGTCGCCGCGATTTCCTCGTCGCTCATCGGGGCAAACTTGCGCTTGCGCCGGTTGGCGGGCAGCGGCGCGAGCATCATGTTGATCGAGCGCCCCGTTTTGCGCGGCTCGGCTTCGACCTGGCTCATGCCGGCGAGGTCGTCGCGCACGCGGCGCACGAGTTGTTCGCCGAGTTCCTGGTGCGCCATCTCGCGGCCCCGGAACTGGAGCTGCACCTTGACCTTGTTGCCCTTGTCGAGGAACTCCTCGCTGCGGCGCAATTTGGTCAGGTAATCGTGCGCGTCGATGTTCACCCGGAACTTGATTTCCTTGAGCTTGGAACTGTTGTGCTTTTTCTCCTTTTCGTGTTTCGCCTGCTCGTAGCGATATTTGCCAAAATCGACGATCTGGCACACGGGAGGGTTTGCAGTCGGCGCGACCTCGACGAGGTCCAGCCCCATCTGGTTGGCTTTGCGCAACGCGTCCGACGTGCGCATGATGCCCAACTGCTCTTTGGTGGCCGCCAGGATGACGCGCACTTCGCGCGCCCGGATGCGGCCGTTGACGTTGACTCGGGCTTGTTGCGGATGAAAGGCCATTCGGTGCTCGCCGGTCCCTGTGGCTGGTTACAAAACTAGGCGAGGAACGGCGTGATCTGCATGTTGTAAATGGTGAATCTATCGTTACTTGACGGACACTCGCGGTGCGCCAAGCGTGGGAATCCATGTCTAAACGGAGACGCCGCGCGGCGCAAGGCGAAAATCGCGGCGCGCGGCGGTGGACGGAAAATCCTGCGGCGGAAAACAAGCGATCCCTTGCCAAGCTCAGGACGGCGGGAATCGTAAAAAGCAGCGGGGCGAGTTACCATGATGGCGAAGAAATACGCGGAAATCCATGAACGAAACCGACGCGGGCAGTTTCCGCTTTGCCTCGGAGCGGCTTGGCTTTAGAATGATTCCGCCGTTCGTTCCTTGAGCTGTTCCCGCCAATGTCTTCGCCTGACGAAAAATTGCCGTCGCTCGCCGCTCCCTCGCGCCAGGCGTTGTGTGAGTTGCCGGGGCTGGCGGTGCGGGTGGACCGCGTGATTTTCCAGCCGCAGCTCGATGCGCCGTTGGATCGTCCGTATCCATTTGTCTATTTCCTGACCATTCGCAACGACTCGGCGGATGCCGTGCAAATCCTGGGTCGCAAATGGATCGTCACCGACCTGTGCGACGGTCACCGCGTCGTGGTCGAGGGCGAGGGCGTCGTCGGCCAGCGGCCGCAACTGGCGCCGGGCGAGGAGTTCTCCTACCACAGCTATCATCCAGTGGCGGGGCGCAGTCAGGCGGAAGGCGCATTCTTTGGCCGCAGCGCGAGCGGCGCGCTAATCTTCGTGCGTATCCCACCGTTCGTCATGCAGTTGCCGACCGGTGAAGTGACTTTGTAGTTGCTTCGCAAATTATTTGCGGCTTGACTGGTCCAGCCCTCGATCCCCCGCGGGCAGAGGGTTTTTTTGGGAGACGTTCCTTCCCCCTCGTCTCCGTTACTTTACAGTTACATCCCCCCTTTATG
>JAFAXH010000131.1 GCA_019241085.1 Verrucomicrobiota bacterium
ATCCTGCCGGTGCTCCTGCGCCGCCGGCTGGCGGTGACTTACCAGCACGAGCGGCTCGAGTTGCCCGACGGCGATTTTCTCGATCTCGACTGGGCGCGTTTCGGTGAAAAAAATCCGCGCCTCGCGATCCTCACGCACGGCCTGGAAGGCGACGCCGACGCCGGCTACATCCGCGGGATGGCGGCGGCGCTGGGCGCGGCGGGCTGGGACGCGCTGGCGTGGACGTTGCGCGGCTGCGGACCCGAGCCGAATCGGCTCGCGCGCTTTTATCACAGCGGCGAAACGCGCGATCTGGCGGCGGTCATCGCGCACGCAGCGGCGGCGGGAAATTATCCGCGCGTCGCGCTCGTCGGCTTCAGCCTCGGCGGCAACGTGACGTTGAAATATCTCGGCGAAACCGCGCCGCCGCATCCGGCCATCGTCGGCGCGGTGGCGATCTCGGTGCCGGTGGAACTCGCGGCCAGCGCGGCGCGGCTCGATCAGCAATTGGGCAACCGCGTTTATCTGCGTCGGTTTCTGCGCACGCTCGTCGAGAAAGTTGAAGCCAAAGCCGCGCGTTTTCCCGGTCAGTTCGATCTCGCCGGCATTCGGCGGGTGCGCGGTTTTCAAGAATTCGATGACCGCTACACCGCGCCGATCCACGGCTTTCGCGACGCGGCCGATTATTGGCGGCAATCGAGCGCGCGCCAATTCCTGCCGACGCTCCGCGTGCCGACCTTGCTCGTCAACGCGCGCGACGATCCGTTTCTCGCGCCTGAGTGTTTTCCTTTCGCCGAGGCGGAAGCCAACCCGTGCTTGTTTTTCCACGCGCCGAACCACGGCGGCCACGTCGGCTTTCTCGACTTGGCCGAAGGCTGGCGCGGACGCACCTGGGCCGAGCGGCGCGCCGTCGATTTTCTCGCCGCGCACTCTTGAGCCGCGGGCGATTCGCGCGCACTGTCCGGCCCGACTTTTTTGCCTCATGCTCACCATCCGCGACCTCAAGAAAACCGTCGGCGGGCGCACGCTTTTCGAGCACGCCGCGCTGCAGATCAACTACGGCGAACGCGTCGCGCTCGTCGGTCCGAACGGCGCGGGCAAATCGACGCTCTTCTCGCTCATTTTGAAAACGGACGCGCCCGACGCCGGCGCCATCGAGCGCGATCCGTGGACCACGCTCGGCTACCTGCCGCAAGAGAGCGAGGCGGTCGGCGACGAGACCGTGCTCGATGTCGCCACGGGCCGCGCGGGCGAGCTGCCGGCGCTCGAAGCGCAACTGCGCGCGCTCGAAGCCGCGGGCATCGTCGATTCGCCGGAATACCTCGAAGCGCACGCGAAACACGACGTGCTGAGCAACGCGCAGTTCGAGGCGCGGGCGAAAAAAATGCTGCGCGGCCTCGGCTACTGCGAAACCGATTTCGCCCGGCCGGCGAAGGAACTCAGCGGCGGCTGGATCATGCGCGCGCACCTCGCGCGATTGCTCGTGATGGAGCCGGATTTGTTGTTGCTCGACGAGCCGACGAACCATCTCGACCTGCTCTCGCTGCTCTGGTTGCAGGATTATTTGAAAACGTATTCCGGCGCGATTTTGCTCATCTCGCACGACCGGCAATTCATGGACAGCATCGCCGGCAGCGTCTATGAAATCGCCGACAGCCGGCTCGTTGCCTACACGGGCAACTACTCGGATTTCCAGCGCCAACGCGAGGCGAACTACGAGCAGCAGGCGGCGGCTTACAAAAATCAGCAAAAGGAAATCGCGGCGTTGCGCGAGTTTTACGACCGCTTCCGCCAGGTCGCGTCGAAGGCGTCGCAGGCGATGAGCAAGCTCAAGCAGATCGAGCGCATGGAACTCATCGAGAAACCGGTGCCTCCGCGCAAGCCGTTCCGTTTCCAAATTCCGCAACCGCCGCGCGGCGGCCAGCGCTTGATCTCGCTCGAAGGCATCCACATGGCCTATGGCGCCACGCAAGTCTATGCCAGCTTGAACCTCGACGTGGAACGCGGCGAACGCACCGTGCTCGTCGGCCCGAACGGCGCGGGCAAATCGACGTTGTTGAAACTCCTCGCCGGCGTCGTGGAATTCCAAAAAGGCGAACGCAAGCTCGGGCACCAGACGAAGATCGGCTACTTCTCGCAACACCGCGCCGACACGCTCGACGCATCGAAGACCGTGCTCCAGGAAATCATGGACGCCGCGCCGACGCTGTCGGAGAACGAGGCGCGCGGCATTCTCGGTTCGTTCCTGTTTCGCAAGGAGGAAATCTACAAGAAAACCGGCGTGCTCAGCGGCGGCGAAAAGAGCCGGCTGAACCTCATCAAATTCCTCGTCGATCCGCCGAACTTGCTGCTCATGGACGAGCCGACGACGCACCTCGACATTCACACCGTGGAGTCGCTCATCCTCGCGCTCGAACGCTACGAAGGCACGCTCGTCTTCATCTCGCACGACGTGCATTTCATCCGCCAGCTCGCGACGAAAGTGTTGCACGTCCGCGCCGGCCAGGTGTCGCCGTATCCGGGCGGCTACGATTATTTTCTGGAAAAAATCGGCGCCCTCGACGACGAACGCGCCGCGCTCACGGCGGGTTGAGCGCGGCTGCGACGGCGGGCTTTTTTAACCTGTCATCCCTCCGTTTCGGCTGGAAGGAAGTCTTCCTACAAGCGCAGCCGCGATGCCAGGCCCCGGCGCCGAAACCTTCCGGCGGCAAAGAATGCGTTTTCCTCGCCTCCGGAATCATTCCGGAGCCAAAGTTTGCGTTTTCTTCGCCGTCGGAATCATGCCAATGGCAAAGTTTGCGTTCACAAGGCCACCGGAAGATTTCTCATGTCCGAGGGCAACTTGAGAACGAGAGAAACAGAAGCCGCTGTTTGCTGGCCAACTACCTCGCGCCCCGCCCTGCCGCCTCCTTCCTTTGTCATCCCGAGCGAAGTCGAGGGATCTCTTGCTGTTCTTCTGGCTCGGTGGAGGCACGCAGCGAGCCAAGGCAAGGCAGTTAGAGGTCCCTCGACAAGCTCGGGATGACAGGAATAGGAATCACGACGCACTTTTCTTAATGGCAACCTCGTCTCTCATCATTCAAAGTTAGGCTTACGCGCTCATGCCGATTATAACGCGTTACAAATGCAAAATCGGTGCGCACCTCAGCTATCCGTGCACACTCACCGAGCTTGACGGCTCTCTTCTGCCGATAGCAGGACAGAATGAGCTGGAGGTGTGCTTTCGCGATTGGGACGCCCCTCGGAAGAATGAAGTTCGTGAGCGTTACGACCTCCTCAAGGCCGACTATGAGCGTCGATATGTCGGTGTGCGCGCAGGGGAGTGGCATTACACCATCAACGTGCATCCTGTCCCGCGCACGATGCGTGCGCATGTTCGCGGGCTGCTGTTTCCTTCTGGAGCCGAGCGCCTACGCGCTTGGTTGCTCGCAGACCACCCTCCCATCTGGTATTCGGTGCCACATCATTTCACCATCCGTTTCGATGCGACGTTAGGCTCGCTTTTATGCGATGAGTATCCCAAGGCTTAACCCCGCGCTCCAGCGAACACCTCGCCTGCGCTCGACGTCGCTGAGCTTTTCCCTCGTTCCCAAGTTGCCCTCGGGGAAACAGCCGCCGCTGGCTTTGTAGCCTGCTTGCCCCCTTTGCTAAGCTCGCCTGTGTCCGCCTTCGGCCACTCACGATGAAACGTTCCACCTCCCTCTCCGCGCGCGGCGCAACGCGCTGGTTGCTGCCCGGTTTTTTCGCCGGGCTGATTGCGGGCGTCGTGATGCTGCTCATCATGGCGCTGCTGAGGCTGTTTGGGTTTGTCCCGACGCCGACCGAGCTGATTTTTGACCGCGCGTTTCCGCTCGTCAGCATCGACTTTTTCATCTGGTCGCTCGTGCAGGCCAACGGCTACACGCCGTTGAAATTGAGCGGCATCTTTGCCGCGCTCGCCGGCCAGCTTTTCGTCGCGGGTCTGGCGGGCGCGATCTACGCCTGGATTTCGGAACGGGTCTGGGTGGAAAGGGACGCCGGGTTTTTGCGGCGCAGCCACCTCAGCGCGCGGAGCTGGTGGCTGGTGGTGCCGGGCGTCGTCGCGGTGTGGCTGCTCTTCGTCGCGCTGCTCGGGCCGCAATTGCTCACCAATTATCGCGGGCTGCCGCCCGCGCGCGCGACGTTCGTTTCTTGCCTGGGAATGCTCGTTTCCTTCGGCGTTTGCGGCTGGACGCTGGCGCACGCCTACGCGCTCCTGACGCAGCCGCGGCCGACGACCGTGCTCGCCAGCGACGATCCTGCGGCCAAGTCGCTCGCCCGCCGGCGCTTTCTCGTCACGGGCATCGGCGCGCTCGCGGCTGTGGCGCTCGGCGGCGCGCTGCGGCGGTTGTTCCGGCTCGGCACGTTTGCCTACGACGGCACGGAATATCTCGGGCCGGACGTGCAAAAAATCACGCCGAACGACCGCTTTTATCAGGTCACAAAAAACCTCGTCGATCCCGACGTGGCGCGCGACCTCTGGCGGCTCGAATTCACCGGCCACGTCGAAGCGCCGCGCGTGCTGACCTTCGCCGAACTCACCGCGTTGCCGGCCGTCGAGCAGGAGACGACCTTGCAATGCATCTCGTATCGCGTCGGCGGCGGCTTGATTTCCAACGCCCTGTGGAAAGGCGTGCCCCTGCCCGCGCTGCTCGCCATCGTGCGCCCGAAGGCCGACGCCGTCGCGGTGCTCTTTCACGCGGCCGACGGTTATTTTGAAACGTTCTCCATCGCCAAAGCCCACGAGCCGACGACGCTCGTGGTCTGGGAAATGAACGGCGCGCCGCTCACGCCGCGGCACGGATTTCCGGTGCGGCTGGTCGTGCCGGGGCTTTACGGTGAGCGCAGCGCGAAATGGGTCACGCGCCTGGAATTTCTCGCCGCAAATGATCCGCTTTTGCAGCGCAATCGGCACGGCGTCAAAGGCGTCGGCTTCTACACCGAGCAAGGCTGGGGACCGAACATCGTCGTGCCGACGACGAGCCGCTTCGACGCGCCGAAGGTCGCGGGCGACCGTTTCGCGGAGCCGTTCACCGCCGGCCAGCCAGTCGAACTGCGCGGCATGGCTTTCGGTGGCGACCAGGGGATTTCCAAAGTCGAGGTTTCCTTCGACGACGGCGAAACCTGGCAGGACGCGCCCATCACCGCGCCGGGCAGCAACAAGCTGAGCTGGTCGCTCTGGACGCTTGCTTGGACGCCCGCTGCAGCCGGCGACCATCGTCTGCAAGTGCGCGCGACGAACGGCGCCGGCGAACTGCAAAGCACCGAGCAACGCAACACCGTGCCGCAAGGCGCGCTCGGCTTGCACAAGGTGCGGGCGACCGTCGTCGCGGCGCGGGCGTAAATTTCGTTCTGCAAAATGCCTGCGCTCCGCGCTTGAGCGCGCCCGCGACGCCTTTATAGTGCGACACCATGACTGTCCAAACGCCCGCCGCTTACGACTCGAAAATCGAAGGCAACGTGATCTTTACCCGCCTCGATGCGGCGATGAACTGGATGCGCAAAAACTCGCTCTGGCCGATGCCGATGGGCCTGGCCTGTTGTGCCATCGAGATGATGGCCGCCGCGTGTTCGCGCTACGACATCGCGCGCTTCGGCGCGGAGGTGATGCGCTTCTCGCCGCGCCAGAGCGACGTCATGATCGTCGCCGGCACGGTGACTTACAAAATGGCGCTCGCGGTGAAGCGCATCTACGAGCAGATGCCCGAGCCGAAATGGGTCATCGCGATGGGCGCCTGCGCGTCGAGCGGCGGCATGTATCGCTCGTATGCCGTGCTGCAAGGCGTGGACCGCATCATCCCCGTCGATGTGTATGTTTCCGGCTGCCCGCCGCGGCCCGAGGCGCTGCTCGAAGGGTTGATGCGTTTGCAAGATAAAATTCAAAATTCGCGCGGCGCATTTTTGGAACAAAAGCGCGAGTTGCTCGAAACGCTCAACGCCTGAGCGAGCAAGCCAACGCCGACGCCACGGAATTTTTTCGCTGCCATGACCTTTGCCAATCTCACGCAAACCATCGAGAAACAGTTTGCCGACGCGCCGCTGAAGAAAAACGAGTTTCGCGGCGAGACGACCTACACGCTGCCACTCGCGCGGTTGAAGGAAGTCTGCGCATTTTGCAAAACGACGCTCGGCTTCGATTACCTCGTCGATATCACGAGCATCGACAATTTCGGCGACGAGCCGCGCTTCGAGCTGGTCTATGAGCTGTATTCGATGCGCGACAACGTCCACCTGCGCTTGAAAACTGCGGTGAGCGAAGATGATCTTTCCGCCGCGCCGACGGTCTCCGATTTGTGGCCGACGGCCAACTGGCACGAGCGCGAGATTTACGACATGATGGGCCTGACTTTCGCGGGTCATCCGGACCTGCGGCGCATCCTCATGTGGGAAGGCTATCCGTATTTCCCGCTGCGCAAAGATTTCCCGCTCGAAGGCAAGCCGAGCGACGTGCCCGAAGTCGCCTTCACCGGCATCGCGCCGCTGGGCGGCGGCCCATTCGTCACCGCGCCGAGCAGCGGCATCGCCAAAGACCGCGAGCCGCGCGCCCGCCACCCCTTCGAGGCCGGCGGCCCCGACGGCACGCCCGGCGCACCGAGCACGAAGTGAAAACTTTTTCCAGGTAGGGACGCCTCGCCGCAGGCGTCCCATTTGTTTCTGCATCAACGCTTCACTGGCAGTTGATGTGGGAAAATCACGGACGACTGCGGCGAGGCGTCCCTCCCACAAAGACATGGCCGAAACTCTCGAAGGCCAGGTCGAGCGCGTCACATTTTTCAACGAAGAAACCGGCTTCGCCGTGCTGCGGCTCCAGGTTCGCGGCCGGGCCGATTTGGTCACCTGCCTCGGCGCATTGCCGGCGGTGAATGTCGGCGAGAGCGTGCGCGCGGAAGGCGCGTGGGTGCGCGACGCGCAGCACGGGTTGCAGTTCAAAGCCGAGCGGCTGCGGACGAATGCGCCGACCTCGCGCGAGGGCATCGAGAAATATCTCGGCGGCGGCTCGGTGCGCGGCATCGGCCCGGTGCTGGCGGCGAAGCTGGTGAAGAAATTCGGCGAGCGCGTTTTCGACATCATCGAAAGCGAAAGCGCGCGGCTCGAAGAGGTGGACAAAATCGGTCCCGAGCGGCGGCGTGCGATCAAAGGGGCGTGGGCCGAAGGCCGCGTCGTGCGCGACATCATGGTGTTCCTGCACGCGCACGGCGCGGGCGGCAGCCGGGCGGTGCGGATTTACAAAACCTACGGCGAAAAATCGGTCGCACTCATCCGCGAAAATCCGTATCGCCTCGCGCGCGACATTCGCGGCATCGGCTTCAAAACCGCCGACGCCATCGCGCGCCGGCTCGGCTTCGGCCCCGACGCGCCGGCGCGGCTCGGGGCCGGGCTGCGCCATGCGTTGCACGAGGCGGCCGGCGGCGCGGGACATTGCGCGCTGCCCGAAGCGCGGCTGATCGCGGGCACGGTCGCGTTGCTCGACGCGGAGGAATCGGCCGTGCGCGCGGCGCTCGCAAGCGCGTTGCAAGCCGGCGAGCTGGCGCGCGAAGATGCAAGTGATTTGCAATTTGAAAACGAGCCGCTCGTTTATCTGCCGCCTTTGCTGAAAGCCGAGCGCGGCGTCGCGCAACGCCTCCTCGCGCTCGCGCGGCAGCCGCCCGCGTGGCCGGCGCTGGACGCGGAACGCGCGCTGGCCTGGTATGAAAAAAAGACCGGCCGCGCGCTGTCGCCGAGCCAGGCGGAAGCGTTGCGCGCGATGCTTGGCTCGCGCGTGTTTCTGCTCAGCGGAGGACCGGGCGTGGGCAAGACGACGCTCTTGCACGCGCTGCTGACCATTTTGCAGAAAAAAAATCTGCGCCCGCTCCTTTGCGCGCCGACGGGCCGCGCGGCGCAACGGCTCGGCGAAGCCACGGGCCTGCCGGCGCGCACGATCCATCGCCTGCTCGGCGCGGGCGGCGGCGGCGACGGCCATTTCGCGCACGACGAACGCACGCCGCTGACCGGCGATCTCGTCGTCGTGGACGAATGCTCGATGGTCGATCTGCCGCTCGCGCACGCGCTCCTGCGCGCGCTGCCGCCCGCGGCGGGCTTGCTGCTCGTCGGCGACGCGGACCAGCTCCCGTCGGTCGGTCCCGGCGCGGTGCTGCGCGATTGTCTGCACAGCGGCGCGCTGCCGGCGGCGCGGTTGACGGAGATTTTTCGTCAAGCCGAAGGCAGCGCGATCGTCGTCAACGCGCATCGCATCAACCGCGGCGAATTGCCCGTCGAGCCAAAGCGCGGCGAGGCTGACGCCGATTTTTTCTTCATCGCGCGCGAAGACCCGGAGCGCATCGCGGAAACCATCGCCGAACTGGTGCGCGCACGCATTCCCCAACGTTGGCAACTCGACGCCGCGAGCGACATTCAAGTGCTCTGCCCGACGCACCGCGGGCCGGCCGGCACGCGCGAATTGAACGCGCGTTTACAAGAAGTTTTGAATCCGCGGAAAAACGACGAGCCGGCGGTGGAAAAATTCGGCTGGACGTTTCGGCCGCGCGACAAGGTGATCCAAAACGTCAACGACTACGACAAGGAAGTTTTCAACGGCGACGCCGGCGTGATCGCCGAGATCGATCCGGCCGAGGACGAAGTGCGGGTGAAATTCGGCGCGCGCACGGTGGCTTATCGTTTCGGCGAGTTGGACGAACTCTCGCCGGCCTACGCGCTGTCGATCCACAAAGCGCAAGGCTCGGAATATCCCGCCGTCGTCATCCCGCTGGCGGTCGGACAATTCCTGCTGCTCCAGCGCAACTTGCTCTACACCGGCGTCACTCGCGCGCGACGCCTGGTCGTGCTCGTCGGGCAGCCGCGCGCACTCGCGCTGGCGGTCGCGCGCGCCGGCGGCAACGAGCGCTGCGGCGGGTTGCTCGCGCGACTGCGGCGTGGCGGAAATCCTACGACTTCGGCGTGAAGGCAACGTTGTTGCGCCGGCACCAATCGGCGGCGGGCACGAACCCACGTTCGGCTGCCGCGCGATACCAGCGGCGCGCTTCGACCATGTTCGGCCCGCCGGACACGCCGAGGCCCGATTCCATGCACTTTGCCAGATTGAACATGCAGAGCATGTTGTCTTTTTCGGCGCCTTCGCGGAAAAGCTCCGCCGCCCGCCGTGGATCGGCGCGCAGGCCGCCGGTGCCGTTGATGTAGCAAACCCCGAGGTTGGCGAGGGCGTCGAGATTGCCGAGGTCGGCGGCTTTTTTGTAAAGCTCCACGGCCCGGCGCGGGTCCGGCGGCGTGCCCTGGCCTTTGTCGTAACAGCCGGCGAGCATGCCCAGCGCCATCGCGTTGTTGCCGTCGATGCCGAGCGCTTCGTTGAGCAGGCGGAAGGTCATCGCCGGATCACGGCGCACGCCGCCTTTGCCGTCGCGATAACATTCCGCGAGGAGCACCTTCGCCAGGCCGTTGCCGCGGTCGCTCGCCATCTGATACCAGTGCGCGACCTGCGACGGATCATACGGCACGCCCTTGCCTTTGAAGTAGAGGTTGCCCAGCGCGATCATCGCCCGCGTTTGCCCGCGCTCGGCGGCGCGTTGGTAAAGTTCCGCCGCCGATTTCGGATCGGTATCGACGAGGAAATCGCCGAGATACATCGTCGCCGCTTCGGAGCCGAAGGCGGCGGCTTTTTCCAACAGCGGCTGGAGCGCGCGCAGCCGGCGGGCGACGGCTTCGCTGGCGGGCGGCAGGGGGAATTGCGCGCGCAATTTTTCCGCGACTTCGTCCAGGCCGCTGCGGTCCGCGTCGCGTTCGGGGAAATTTTGCGCCAGGTTCACATAGGCTTCCAGCGCGCCGGGCAGGTCGCTGCGGGCAGCCAGCCGCTGCGCCTCCGTGGCGGCGCGCTGGTAAAGCTCGTCACGCGTCGGCGGCGCGGGTGTCGGTGTGGGCGTTGGTGTTGATGCTGCTGTTGGCGTCGGAACGGGAGTGAAAACCGGGGTCGCCGTTGGCTCGACGGTCGGCGCGGGCGTCGGCGTGGTCCTGCGCGGTGTGGCGGTGGGCGCGACGGTCGGGGCAACGGTGGGCGCCGGCGTCGGCGTGTTCTCGCCGATCACCGGCCCGGTCGGCTTCTGCGCAAAATTCTTCCACATGAAATATCCGCCGCCACCGAGGCCGATCAACAACAGCAACGCCACGCTCAGGCCAATGGCCAGCGCCGGGCTGCTGCCCTTTCGCGACGGAGCGGTGGGCAGCGGCACATGGGTCAGCGGCGGCGCCTGCGTCGGGAAACGCGTGCCCGTCGCGGGCGGCGGAGGAGGCGGCATGGTCGCCGCGCCTTGGGAAAACGGCGGGAGCGGCACGGACGAGGCCGACGGCGGCAACACCGGAGGAGGGAGTTGGACAGGTGGCCGAGGCGGCAGCGAAGTTGCCGGCGGTGCGACGGTCGGCAGCGGCACGGGCAATCGCCAGGGAGCGCCAGCGGCATCCGGGTCCGTGGTCACTTCGCGCAACGCGCGCGCAAATTCGCCCGCCGTCGCGTAGGCGCGGCCTCCGCTGCCGGGCACCAGCACGGAGCGCAGCACGGCGTTCCCCTCTTCCGACAGCGCCGACAACGGCGAGTAGCGGGGAGCAACCGTGCTCCCGCCTTTCGTCGCGGGCAGCGCGGCGCCACCCAGCAGTTCGTAGGCAAGCTGCGCGAGCTGTGGCAGCGAAGCATCGGCGGACGACGCTGCCGATCCGGCTTTGGGCATCAACGTGCGGTCGCCGGCCCACTCGGCAGCCGCCCCGGACTCCGGTTGCAAAAGGCGCACCTGCGCCCGCGGACGGAACGCCGGCCATTGCGAAAATGGCACCGACAGCAAGGTGGCCCGGGCGCCGGTGTCGGGCGGCACCGGCACGGCGGCGATGTCGAAGCCGAGCAAAATCTGCCCGAGCGCAAAATCGAGGCCGGGCAGCGCGTGTTCGCGCGCGTGGTCGGCGGCGGCGGCGAGCGGCGTGAGCAGGGAGAAAACTTCCGCGCGGGTCAAATGCCCGCGGTGCCGCAGCACGTCGAGCAGCGACAAGCCGTCCACCCATTCGGTCACGAGCAGCGTGTGGCCGTCGGCGCGCAGGAGGTCTTCCAACGCAATGAGCGTCGGCTCGGCGGGCGCCGCCTGCACTTGGGTTAACAACGCGTGCGTCCGGGCCAGCGCGGCATCGGTCGGGAGCAACTCGGGGCGCAGAATTTTCAAAGCGACCGCGTGCTGGCTTTCCAGGTTCAACGCCTGGTAAAGCTGCCCGTGCGCGCCCACGTTCGCGGCGGTGCGCAAAATCCGGTAACGGCCGGCAAGCACGACACCCGGCACTGGCGGCGGCACGGTCAGCAGCGCCGAATCGTCGGCGAGCGTGGCCACCGGCGCGTCCTCATCCGGCGGCCCGATGGTGGCGCCGTGCGAATCGGCCAGCATGGCGGTGGTCGCCTCGCCCGCCGTCGCCGATCCGCTGCCGGGAATCTGACCCTGCGCGCCGAGCGCGCGCAGCGCCGCCTCG
This sequence comes from Verrucomicrobiota bacterium, assembly GCA_019241085.1. Lineage (GTDB taxonomy): Bacteria > Verrucomicrobiota > Verrucomicrobiia > Chthoniobacterales > SZAS-18 > JAFAXH01. The sequence goes on from JAFAXH010000131.1 coordinate 11,485, forward strand.
ATCTCGCGCCGCAGGTCGCCGGGCGTCTGCGGGCGGTCGGCGGGGTCTTTTTGCAACATCCGGCGCAGGAGCGCCACGGCCGGCTCGGGGACGCCGGCGGCGAGCAGGTTTTCAAACGGCGGCTGCCGCGAGAGGTGCTGGCTCATGATTTGCACGAGCGACCCGCTGAACGGCGGCTTGCCCGTGAGCAGATACCAGAGCGTGCAGCCGAGGCTGTAGATGTCGGAGCGCGTGTCGATCTCTTTTTCTTCCAACTGCTCCGGGCTGGCGAAGTGCGGCGTGCCGACGAAACCGGCGATGGTGAGCGAGGCGCTGGCGCTGGCGTCGCTGCCTTCGGCGCGGGCGGTTTTCGCCAGGCCGAAGTCGATGACTTTTAACAACCGATCTTCGTCCGTGTCGTCCTCTTCCTGCCGCAGCAGCATGAGATTGGCCGGCTTGATGTCGCGATGGACGAGGCCGATGCGGTGCGCGGCGCGCAGGGCCTTGGCGACCTGGAGCGTGATTTGCAGCGCGAGGGCGGGCGGCAGCGGGCCGCGGCGTTTGACGAAGGACTCCAGCGTCTCGCCGTCGATGAACTCCATCGCGTAAAAGAAGGAGTGTTCGTCGTTGCCGAGGTGATAGACGCTGGCGACGTTCGGATGGCTCAGCGCCGCGGCGGCGCGCGCCTCGCGCAGGAACCGGGCGCGGGCCGTCTCACTGTCGAGGTAGGTGGCGTTGATGACCTTCAGCGCGACGTAGGAACGCAGGTTCGTGTCGAACGCCTTGTAGGTGACGCCCATCGCGCCCCGGCCGAGTTCCCAGAGCGCGCCGTTGTCGCGCTTGAGCACCTGGTAGTGCTGAAATGTTTCCGTCTCGGCCATGACAAGGGAAAATTTTGAAGGCTCCGCGCCGTTGGCGATTGCAAAAGAAAACCCGCGCTTGCGCAGTCGCCGGCGCCGCGCGACTTCGCGCCGAAGTTAGGGAGGGAACGCGCCGGACGCAATTTGCTTTCTCATTTCCGCCATTGCTCCTCAGCCCTTGCCTAAGTAGGATCGTGGCGCGAAGATCGCTTTCGACTTTTCGGTTCCCGCTTTTAGTTTCCCTCTCGATGGCTGCCAAGCTCCGTGTCATCCCCGCGTCCGCCGAGGCGTTCGAGGTGCCGATTCAAAATACGGCCACCATCGGGCGCACCGCCGAGAACTCGGTCTGCCTGTCGTTCAGCCCGACGGTCAGCCGCCAGCACGCCGTCATCCGCTGTCACAACGGCTTTGAATATCAGGTCATGGACCTCGGCAGCCGCAACGGCACGTATGTCAACGACCAGCGCGTCGTCATGCCGGTGACGCTCAAGAACGGCTCGAAGATCCGCATCGCCAACAACGAGATGATCTTCGAGGTCGTCGAGGAAACGCACGGCGGCGACGGCGGCGAGTTTGCCGATGTCACCGTCGCCGGCTCGATGGCCTCCGTCGGCGCGCAAAAAGTGCAGAGCGCCGCCATCCTCGTGTGCGACATCCGCGGCTTCTCCAGCAGCAGCGAAATCCTGCCCGCCGACCAGCTCGCCATGCTGCTCGGTCAATGGTTCCGCGAAGCGGGCAACCTCGTGCAAAAGAGCGGCGGCATCATCGACAAGTTCATCGGCGACGCCATCCTCGCCTATTGGCAGGAAAATCCGGGGCCGCCGCGCGAGTGCGTGAGCGGCTTCGAGACCGCGCGCAAGATGCTCGGCCTGGCCGCGCGCATGGCCTGGCCCGCGCCCGTGGTCAAGCCTTTCAAGGTCGGCATCGCGCTGCACTACGGTCGGGTGACCTTTGGCAACATCGGCCTCGTGGCCCAACGCGACGCGACGATCATCGGCGACGCGGTAAACACGGCGTTCCGGCTGGAAGGCATCATGAAAGAGCTGGGGCAGGATTTGCTGCTCAGCGACAAGATCGCCGAGGCGCTCGCCGACCATCCGTCGGCGGCGTCCTTCAACGACCTGGGCGAAAAGACACTGAAGGGTAAACGCGAGGCCGTGCGAGTGTTTGGCATGCCAATCGGCGCGTGAGGAAAAGGCGGAAGGCGGAGGGTGGAAGGAAGCCAGCACGCTAACGCCCGCTTGTTTCCAAGTTGGTTAAGTTAAAAACCCCGCTTCTTCTTCCGTCTCTCAACTCTCAACTCTCAACTTCTTCCGCCCTCCCCCTTCCGCCTTTGTCAGGATTTGGTGTGTTCCCGGAGCAGCCGCGCCCACAGGTCATACATGCCGCCCGCAAAGTGCAGGCCGTCGCTCTGGAAAAGCGCGGCCCGGTTCGCGGTGTTGAGGATGGCGGAATTGAGGTTCAAAAAAGTGCTGCCGTTGGCTTCGACCACCTCTTGCAGGCGGCGATTCAAAACCGTCAGGCGCGGATCATGGACGGTGTCGGCCCGGAGCGGGATGGAAGTGACCAGCACCGTGTGCAATCCCAGCTCGTGCGCGTGTTGTAGCAGACGCTCGAAGTCCGCCAGGATTTGCTCGTCCGTCCGGCCCTGGTTGTAATCGTTCGTGCCCGCCATGATAGAGACATAGCGGGGCTTGAGGTGCGCGGCGTTGTCGAGCTGAGCTTGAATCTGAGAGATCGTGTGGCCAGGCGCGCCGAGGTTGATGGCGCTGAAGCGCGAGCCGCCGAGCAACGATCCCCAGTCCGCTTCCTGCGCGACGAGGCTGTCGCCAACCTTGGCATATTTCAGCGACCGCAGGTGCGCCAGCTTGCGGGTGAACTCCAGCATCGTCTCCGCCCGATAATGGTCGGACAAGCACACGAGCGACGCGAGCGGCAACGTCCCGGCGCAATACGCCGCCATCAAAAGGAAAAGAATCCGGAGTAAGCTTTTGCGGAAATTCATGCGGGCAAGCAAAAAAAAGCCCGCAAGCTGGGAAACCGACGAGGATCGCGCGGTAACAGCTTGCGGGTCTGCGCCTTTACAAGCAACCAGCGTGCCTGGAGACACCCCGGCCGGTTTTCCGCCAAACCTGTGCAGTTGGGGAGCCAAGCTGTGCAGTTTCCCCACCCACCTGTGCAGTTTTCCGGCCAAGCTGCACAGTTTCGCGCCAAACCTGTGCAGCTTGGCTCCCCAACTGCACAGGTTTGGCGGAAAACCGGCTTGGATGCCGGCGACGGCTTGACGCTGGGGAGGGAAGCCGGGGCGGCGAAAATGGAGCCGGGCGCCGCGGTGTTGCCAAACGCCCGCTTTACTCAGCCCGCGCGGCGCGGGCCGGTTTTTCCCCGGCGGCGGCGGCGTCGGGCGCGCTGTGGCGGGCGGCGCAGAGGCAGCCGCCGAGGATCATGACGATGCCCGAAAGGTAAATCCAGAGCATCAGCGCGATGACGCCGCCAAAGGTGCCATAGACGGCGTTGAACTTCGCAAAGTTCGTCGTGTAGATGACGAAGAGATATTGCGCGACCTGCAAGAGCGCCGCGACAATGAGCGCGGGCAGCCAGACGAGCGAGAAGGTGGTCTGGCTGGCGCGGCGTGGGGTGATTTTATAAAAGAACAGGAAGCCGTAGAAGAGCACGACGGTCGGCAGCAGGAGATTTAACGTGGCAAAGACGAGCGGTCCCAGCCAGCCGGTGAAGTTGAGGTAGCCTTGCACGGTTTTGGAGACGACCGGCAGGAAGTTGCCCAGCAAGAGCGCCGAGACGAGCAGGGCAAAGAGCGTGAGGTTTTTCAGCGGCAGCCGCCACCAGTTGGGCTGCTGCTGCTTCCAGGCGGCGTTGACGGCGCCGACGAGGGCTTGGAAAAAGCCGAGCGCGCTCCAGAGCAGCCCGGCGAGCGAGACGAGGCCGATGGAGCCGCGCGCGTCGATGACGCCGTTGACGGTCTTGGCGATCATGTCGCGGTCGCTGGAGGCGAGCGGCATGTATTTCTCGACGTTGGTGACGATGTAAGCAAATGCCTGCTCGCGGGTGGTGAAATGCGCGGCGACGGTGACGAGGAAAATGAGCAGCGGGAAGAGCGCGAAAAAGGCGTAGTAGGCAAAGCTCGCGGCCCAGAGCGTGCCGTTGATGTTGCCAAAAAGGTCCCACGCGTTCTTCAACCACTGCCAGAGCTTGGCCACGCTGAAATCGCGGCGCGCGGTGATGCCCACGGGCGGAGGCGACGACGACGCGGTGCTGGGCGAACGCGCGACGGGAGAATCGGCAGGGGTAAAACCGGGCGTGGGCATGGGATGAGAAACGGACCGCTGCGCCAGAATCGTGAGCCATCCCGTCTGCGCGCGCGGCTGAGAGATGTCGGCTAAAAAATCGAGCGTCAGGAAAGGGGAGCGCGGGCATCCTGCCCGCTCTTGCCGGCATCCTGCCGGCAAGCTCGTTGAGAATATGGCCGCCTCTGGCGGCATTTGGTTTCCGAAAAGCCGTCCGGCAGGGATGCCGGACGGGGCAGGCTGGAAGCCTGCGCTCCCCTTTCTTTCCCGCCGCGAAGATTATTGCTTATGCAGCAGCGGAGGCCGCCGCCGGGCCGAGCGCGACGGGCAGGCCGTCCTCGCGCTGCCACAAGCCGGCGCCGCCGCGCAGACCGTTCTCGTTGGAGACCAGGCTCACGTCGGGCGGCAGCTCGAGCGTGACGCGCTGGCTGTTGCCGCCGCCGATGTAGAGGTGGTCGAAATTGGTGAGCGTGCGCAAGGTGTCGATGGCGAGTTGCACGCGGCGGTTCCACTTTTTGCGGCCCAGCTTTTTGCGCGCGGCGTCGCCGAGCACGTCGTTGTAAATTTTCCCCTTGTGAAAAGGATGCATCGACAGCTCCAGGTGCGGCATCAGCCTGCCGTCGATGAAGAGCGCGCTGCCGAGTCCGGTGCCGAGGGTGATGACCAGTTCCAAGCCGTGCCCAGCGACCGTGGCGAGCGCTTGCAGGTCGGCGTCGTTGAGCAACCGCACGGGCCGATGGAAGCGGCCCGCCAGTTCGCCGGCGAGATCGAAGCCGGCGAGAAGGGCGGTGCCGAGATTGGGCGCGGTGAGGATTTTGCCCCCGCGCACAACGCCGGGGAAGCCGACGGAGACGCAGGTGAAATCTTCCGGCGCGCGCAGTGGCTCGACCAGCTCCGTGATGGTGTTAACGAGCAGTTCAGGCGCGCAAGGCACGGGCGTGGGGACGCGGACGCGCGTGGTGAGCAGATTGCCATCGCGGTCGAGCACGGCGGCTTTGATGCCGGTGCCGCCGATGTCCACGGTGAGGATGCGGAGCGGAGCGGAGGAATCGTTCATGGCAGGAAGCTAAAAGGAAGGCGCGACGGCGCGTGCTCGGTCAGGATGGGAGGGAGCGGAGGATTTAGACAGGATTTCCGGATTTTTACAAAATGAAAGCGAACGCTCGGCCGCGCGTTCGTTGGCTGCTGTGAAATTATCGTAACTTCCGTTCCGTCGTTTCCCTTGCGCCGTGGCGGCTGGGCGGGCGGCCAGTCCAGAATGCTTTAATTAGGCGGATTTGGAATGGTGCGCCTGGAGCGCCGCGGCATAGACGACGCGCGCGGGCACGTCGTTGCGTTCGGCAGCGGCGCGGCAGTCTTCAAACTCCGGCGCGGCCTGCACGACTTTCCCGGCGCGCAGACCCAGCTTCACGCGCACCGGACCGTGCGGCGTTTCCACGTGCACGAACTCGCGCGCCAGCTTGAGCCGTTCCTTCGTTTGCAAGCGCAGGCCGAAGGCGCTGGTTTCGGCGAAGATCACGTCGGCGATTTTCGGCACGGCCGCGGATTCGCAGAGCACGGTCAACATCACGCCGGGGCGATTTTTTTTCATCTGCACGGGGGTGAAAAACGCGTCGAGCGCGCCGGCGGCGAGCAGGCGCTCGGGCACCGCGCCGAGCAACTCCGGCGAGAGGTCGTCGAGATTGGTTTCGATCTGCGTGATCGTGTCGGTTTCGTAACCGCTCGCGGCGTTGGCAGCTTTTTCGGCGACGATTTCCCCCAACACGGCGCGCAGGACGTTGGGCCGGCTGGACGATTCGCGCGTGCCGAGGCCGTAACCGATTTTTTCGATTGTCATCGGCGGCATGACGCCAAAGCCGGCGCCGAATTCCGCCGCGATGGCCGCGCCGGTGGGCGTGATGCACTCGAACGGCTCGTCGAGTTGTCCGACCGGCGCGATGCCGCGCAAAATCTCCAGCGTCGCCGGCGCCGGGATCGGATAGCGGCCGTGCGCGCACTGGGTCCAGCCACGGCCGTCTTGCAGCGGCGAGAAAAAGATTTTTTCCACGCCGAGCGCCTCGATGCCGACGCAGGCGAGGACGATGTCGGTGATGGAATCGAGCGCGCCAATTTCGTGAAAGCCGATGGCTTCGACCGCGACGCCGTGAATCTTCGCCTCCGCCACGGCGACGCGATGGAAGATGCTCAGCGCATGTTTTTTAACAAAATCGGACAGCTCGCTCGATTCGAGCAGCGCGCGAATTTCCACGTAGCTGCGCCCGTGCTCATGTTCGTGGGAATGCTCATGGGCATGGTCGTGCTCATGCGCTTCGTCATGCGAGTGCGCGTGCTCATGTTCGGCGTGTTCATGTTCGTGCGCGTGTTCGTGCCCGTGGCCGCAGCAACCGCCCGCTGCGTGCGCGTGGATTTGGCCGTGTTCATCAGCCGGTTCATCCTGGTCGTGCGTGTGGGTCGCGCCGCCGTGGACGCCGAATTTCACGCCCGCGATGTTTTGCCGCTGCCGGCGCTCGAAGTGCAAATGCCAGTCGCCGATGGCGAGCTTGGAAAGTTCCCACTCAAAGGTCGAAGGCTGCACGCCGAGGTCGCACAATGCGCCCACCGTCATGTCGCCGCTGATGCCGCTGAAACAATCGAAGTAAAGGACGCGCATTGGGGGGAAAGTTGAGAGTTGAGGGTTGAGGGTTGAGAGACCAGAGAAGAAGGAAAAAACTCCGTCGCTCGCTGGCTGCCGATCTCTCAACTCTCAGCCCTCAACTCTCAACTGATTTCAAAATCATCGCTGCCGCGTAGGC
>JAFAXH010000165.1 GCA_019241085.1 Verrucomicrobiota bacterium
CGCGGCAGGATTTGTAAAAAAATTGTTACGCCGGTTCAAGAGAAATTTAGCTTCCGCTACGCAGGGAATTCCGCGTAGCAAAACTCACACCGATCCGGGGTCATTTACCGGCGTTCCTTGCCCTGGCGAAATGCCGGTGTTATCGAAGTATTGGCCGGACGATACGACCCATGCCTGATCCAGCCGCAACTGAGCATTTTCACGATCCCATCCTCGCGCACGCGCGGCAGGATTTTTCGTTGCTCGAAAGCAACTCCACCGTCGCCGGCGCGCTCGAAACGATCCGCCGGCTCGGCGTCGGCGAACGGCTCGTGTATTTCTACGTCGTGGACGAAGCCGGGCGGCTCGTGGGCGTGTTGCCGACGCGCCGGCTGCTCATCTCGCCGCTGGACAAACCGTTGCACGAAATCATGGTCCGCCGCGTGGTGGCGATTCCAGCCAGCGTGACCGTGCTCGAAGCATGTGAACTCTTTGTCCTGCACAAGTTTCTCGCCTTCCCGGTCGTCGATGCCGAACGGCGCGTCGTCGGCGTCGTGGACGTGAACTTGTTCACGCAGGAACTCCTCGAAGAAGAGGATGAAGCCGCTGCCGCAGCTGATGGCGCGACCGCGCCGTTGCCAGCGCCGACGCCGTTGTTTCTGCCCGGTGACGAAATTTTCGAGGCGCTCGGTTTTCGCATCGCGCAAGTGCGCGGCGCGTCGCCGTGGCGGGCGTTTCGCGCGCGCTTTCCGTGGCTGCTGGCGACGGTGGCCAGCGGCACCGCGTGCGCGTTGCTCTCGGGCGTTTTTGAAACGACGCTCGCGGGCAGTCTGGTCATCGCGTTTTTCCTGACGATGGTGCTCGGCTTGAACGAAAGCGTCAGCATCCAATCCATGACCGTCACCATCCAGGCGTTGCGCGCGGCGACGCCCGACCGGCGCTGGTTTCTCGGTTCGCTGCGGCGCGAACTCGTCACCGCCGCGCTGCTCGGACTCGGCTGCGGACTCACCGTCGCCGCGGTCGTCTGGCTCTGGCGCGGCGACCGACGCGCGGCGGGCGTCATTGGCGGCTCGATTGCGCTGTCGCTGCTGACGGCCTGCTTTTTCGGCTTGAGCATTCCGTCGCTGTTGCACCGATTGAGGCTCGATCCGAAAATCGCCGCCGGCCCCATTACGCTGGCGTTCACCGACCTGTTTGCGTTGCTCTTTTATTTTTCCGCCGCGCGCTGGCTGCTCTGAATTTTTTTCCCACGCGCCGATCAATTTTTTTGTGGAAAAAAACTCCGCCGAAATCGTCGTCATCATCCCGGCGCTCAACGAAGAAGCGCCGATTGCCGACGTGGTGTGCGCGTGCCGCGCCGTCGGCGTCGCCCGCGAAGTCCTCGTCGTCGATAACGGCTCGACCGACGCCACCGCCGCGCGGGCGGGCGCCGCTGGCGCGCGCGTCGTTGCGCAACCGATTCGCGGCTACGGACGCGCCTGCGCGGCGGGCGTCGCGGCGTTGCCGGCGGCGAGTTGCGAGGTCGTCGTTTTTCTCGACGGCGACGGCAGCGATTGTCCCGAGCTGATGCCGCAACTTCTCGCGCCGATTCTCGCCGGCACGCACGATTTCGTCCTTGGCTCGCGCACCCGCGGCGAGCGCGAACCGGGCAGCATGAATGCGCCACAACTTTTCGCCGGCCATCTCGCCGGCTGGCTCCTGCGACTGCGCTACGGCGTGCGCTATTCCGACATGTGCCCCTTCCGCGCCATCCGCCGCGACGCGCTCGCGCGGCTCGCGATGCGCGAGGAAACCTACGGCTGGAATCTCGAAATGCAGATGCGCGCCGCCGCGATCGGCCTGCGAATTTTGGAAATCCCCGTCGCGCACCGCTGCCGCACCGGCGGCGAGTCGAAAGTCAGCGGCACGCTGCGCGGCACGTTCGTCGCCGGCTGGCGCATCGCGCTGACGTTTCTGCGCGTCGCCTTTGGGCCGAGGGAGAAAGAACCATCGCGATGAGTGCGTCCACGCTACTCGCTCCGTCGTCGCTGCCCGTCACAGTCTCGCCATCGCCGCTGTGCGAGACGACGCCGACGCTATCCATCGCCGCGGCACAAAAACGTTCCGCGCGCGCGAGCGCGGTTTGCCGGCTTTTGCACGCGCCGCATCGGCTCGGACTCGACGCCCCGCTCGTCGCCGTCGGCTGGCAATGCTGGTGGGCGCGGTGGACGGGCGCGCCGCTCGGCTGGCCGGAACATGCGGTCTTGTTCCTCGCCGTCTGGCTCATCTATCTCGCGGACCGTCTCGCCGATGGCGCGGCGCTCTCGCCCGACGCGATCCCGCACGCCAGCGCGCGGCACCGATTCGCGCACCGTCACCGGCGTCCGCTGTTGCTCCTGCTCGTTGTCATCGGCGCGACGCTGGCTGCGCTGGCGTGCCGCAGCTTGAACGTGGGCGAATTTCGCGCCGGCCTCGTGCTGCTCACGCTGGAAACCGGTTATTTCATTTCCGTCCACGGTCGCCACGCGCGCGGACCGTCCCGCGAGTTGAGCCGCTGGCCTTGGATGAAAGAAGCGTGGGTCGGCGTTTCGTTCGCCTTCGGCAGCGCTTTCTTCACGCTTTGTCAAAGCGCGCAGACCGAGCCGTGGATGATTTTCTTCGTGAGCTTGTTCGCGCTGCTCTGTTTTTTGAATTGCGCGCTAATTTCCCAATGGGAAACGCCTGCCACGATGCGCGCGGCAGCAGGCAGTTCGACGTTGCGCCGCACTTGCGTCGTCCTGCTGCTCGTGGCCGTGGCGGGCGGTTTTTTCCTTGGTCAAAACATCGTGCTTCCGCTCGTGCTCGGAGCCGCCGGCCTGCGGGCGCTCGACGGCGATTTTGCGGCGCGACGCCTGACGCTGGAAACCCGCCGCGTGCTGGCCGACGTGGCCCTGCTCACGCCCTGGCTCTTGCTCGCCGCGGCGCGGTGGATTTGAACACGCGTCCTGCTTTCTACTACCGCCGACGCCACAACTCCGACACCAGCATGCCGGCGCGCGCGGTGATTTCCCTTTCCAGCACAAAGCCTTGCGCCGCGAGCAACGGCCGATGATCGGCGAGCCGCGCGACACGCAGCCCCGTGGCCATTCGGAAAAACGCGTAGAGCACCCGCAGCCACACCCACGCGTGCCACGCCGGCCAGCCGCGCCCGGCCGGTTGCCGAAACTCGCTCACCAGCCAGCACGCGCCCGGCGAAGTCCGCGCCGCAATCGCCGCGATCAACGGCGCGAGGTCCGCTGCGGAAAAACAGTCAAAGAAAAAATGCGTCGCCACCAGGTCGAACGGCGCCTGACTTTCCGGTGACGCCATTGGCGGACTTCGCAACCACGCGCCGACATCCGCTTGCAAGAACTGCGCCCTCTCCGCCGCCGCAATCGGCAGCGCGTCCAGCCGGCGGCGCGCGCAGCGCAACATGCCCGCACTTTGTTCTACGCTGACCACCCGCACTTCCCGATGTCGCGTCACCAACGCCGCCGCGAATCGCCCATCGCCATCGCCGAGCAACAGCGCCCGCCGGCAATCGCCAACTTGTTCAAGAAACTCCGTGCGCCGACGTTCCAGCGCCCGACCCAGCGCGCCGTATTCGAGCAGACGATACCAGGGCGCGAGCCGGTCGCAGTTCATTAGAAAAAATCAGGTGGATCGCGCGCTCCGTCGCGCGATGGCTAGCCGCACAATGCGCGGCTCTGAATGAAATTCAGGCAGCTTGCGCAGCAAATCATCGCGCGACGGAGCGCGCGATCCACCAACTTTTGCCGTAGTTCATTATCTTTGCGCTCCATCGAACGCAAAGCCACGGCTCGCAAACTCACGAGCGGCGTGCCGGCTACTCAGCCGCGGACCTTTCTTCGGCTTGTAAAATCTCTAGGGTCTGCGCGTCCTTCTCGCCCGCGAAATACTTTTCCAAGACCGCGGCAAATTGATCTTCATCGGAAACCTCCAGAAAAAGCGTCATGGAAGACTTCAGCTTGAGATCATCCGGATAACCCATGATCTCCTCGACCGTGCGCCCCTCGACGCGCAACAGCGCCGCCGCGCACTCGCGCAAGCGCGCTCCCAGCACCGGATGCTTCAGATAATCTACCGCTTCCGCTTTGGATCGGATCGCGTAACGCTCCGCCATCGCGCTCCTGCCAAGTCCCGCGATTTGAGGAAAAATAAACCACATCCAATGACTCCGCTTGCGCCCCGCCTGCAACTCACGCAACGCCACGTCATAAACGCCGCGCTGCGCTTCGACAAAGCGTTCGAGATTTGTTGAACTGGAAGAATTCATCGGTGCTTCTCGTCTTAGTTAATACCTTTTGGATGAATCATTCAAAGCGCGGCGGGTTGCTGCTGCCGCACTTGCGAGATGCGCTGCCAGAGCGGGAGCAACTCCGCGCGGCGCCGCAAAGAGAAAGGGCAGGCCGAGCACGTCGCGGTAGAAGGTAGCGCCGCGCTCAAAGTCATTGAGCGGGATCAGCACTTGGGCGACGGTGGCGGTGGATAGGTTCATTGTGATTTTTGAATGAAAACGCAGAGCCGGCTAGCTCCATCGCTAGACCAAGTCATTGGTTCATTGCAAGCTGGCTTCCAGACAAAGCGCGCTGGCTTCTCCGCGCCTTTGTGCGAGGTCCAGGCCGATTGCCGCTATTGCCACCTTTCCACCGCCAGCGCCGCAGCGTAGCCAGAGGCAGGCGCGGGGAGATCGTGCAGGAGCCACGCGCCATCGGGGAATGACAGGCTCGGCGCGGGATCGAGGGCGACCTCCACCCGGTCGAGCGCAGCGAAGATGCCAGCGCCGGTGGCTTTGGCGTAGGCTTCCTTGCGCGTCCATGCCCGCAGGAAGGCGGCGCGGCGCAATGTGACGGGCAGCGTTTGCCAGAGGGCGAGTTCGCGGGCGGAAAGAATGCGCGCGGCGAGGCGGGCGAGTTCGGCGGGATGGCGGGCGGCGAGGCGTTCGCCGGCTTCGAGGTCGATGCCGACGGCGCGGTTCCAGGCGAGGGCAAAGAGCGCCCAGCCGCCGGAGTGCGAGACGTTGAAGCACAGCTCGCCTTGGGGTTGTTGTCCCGCGGCGGCGCATGATGGAACGGCAGCGGAGAAACGCGCGGCGAGCGTCGGTTTGCCTTGGGGTCCGTAATCGAACGTGAGCGCCGCCGGCGGCACGTCGAGCGCGCGGCCGAGCAAGCCGCGCAAGATGCCGCGCGCCGCGACAAAGCGTCGTCGGTCGCGCTCGAATTGGAACCGCGCGGCGCGCTGGCGTTCGGGCGCGTCGAGGGAGGGTGTCAGCGCGGCGAGTTGCGCGTCGGAGACCACATCGAGCGCGGCTTGCCAGATTTGCACAGTGCGCAGTTCCGCCGCGGCGTGCGCCGTTGTCGTCCAAGCGGTCAGCGGCGATGCGAGATCGTGCAGGATGAACTGTGCGGCCAGCGTGGGAGTGGAGTTGTTTTCTGGCATTGATTGAATGGCCTCGCGCAAAGTCCGCAAAGCCGCAAAGGGCGGAAGGAGAAATTTTAAAATCGCTGAGCGCGTTGCCTGCGCGATTTTTCTTTTGTCATCCCGAGCGGCAGTCGAGGGACCTCTTGCTGCCTTGCCTTAGTTCGCAGCGCGCCAATACCGCAGTTCGCTGATCCTTCGAGCCAGACAGTCAGCAAGTGGTCCCTCGACTGTCGCTCGGGATGACAGGACAAAAAAACCTTCCCCTGCTTTCTCCTCCTTTGCGTCTTTGCGGACTTGGCGCGAGGCCCGTTCCAGCCAACGCCGCCAAACGGGCGCCGGTCTTGCCGCGGAAGTTTTGCGGCGAAATCTTCCTGCCGCGAGCATCCCGTCTCCCTGCCCGCGTCGAATCCCTTCTGCTTATGCAAGACTCCGCCTGCTGCCCCCACCCGCCGGATGATGACCCCTCCGCGGCGGGAAGTTGTTGTTCGCTTTCCCCGGATGAATCCGCGCTCGCCGCTTCTTTTGGCTTGACGGACTCCGATTTTCAAAGCCTGCCGCCGACGCGCCGCGACTTTTTGCGCCAACTCGCCGCCGCCGGCGCGGCGGTGACGCTGGCGCCGTATTTTCTCGCGCCTTCCTTTGCCGAAGCCAGGGAGACGGCGGCGGCCGGCGCGATGGAAACGGCGCTTTCCCCCGTGCCCGCCGGGCCGGAGGCGGTGGACGTGACGCTCACGATTAATGGCGCGAAGCAAACGCTCAAGCTCGATCCGCGCGTCAGTCTGCTCGATGCCTTGCGCGAGCGCCTGAACCTGACCGGCTCGAAGAAAGGCTGCGACCACGGCCAGTGCGGCGCTTGCACGGTGCTCGTCAACGGGCGGCGGATCAATTCGTGCCTGAGCCTGGCGGTGACGCACGAGGGCGACGAGGTCATTACCATCGAAGGTCTTGCGCAAGGCAACGAGCTGCACCCGGTGCAAAGCGCGTTCATCAAGCACGACGGCTTCCAGTGCGGCTACTGCACGCCGGGGCAGATTTGCTCGGCGGTGGCGTGCATCGCGGAGGGTCACACGAAGCACGACGACGAAATCCGCGAGTGGATGAGCGGCAATCTCTGCCGTTGCGGCGCGTATCCAAACATTGTCGCGGCGATCAACGAAGCGAAAGGCCAGCCGCAGCCCGCGCTCAAACGCCAGCTTTCGTCGGTCTCCTGAGTTTTTCCATTTCCTTCCATGAACCCGTTCACCTATTCCCGCGCAACCGACGGCAATGCGGCGCTCAGCGAACTCGCCGCAGCCAACGGCCAGGCAAAGTTGCTCGGCGGCGGCACGAACCTGATCGACCTCATGAAGATGGGCGTCGAGCAGCCGAAGAAGCTGATCGACATCAACCGGCTCGCGCCGCTGGCGAAGATCGAGGAACTGCCCGGCGGCGGCTTGCGGCTCGGCGCGCTATCGCGCAACTCCGACGTGGCCGAGCATCCGCTCGTGCGCGAGCGCTATCCGGTGCTGAGCCAGGCGCTGCTCGCGGGTGCGAGTCCGCAGTTGCGCAACATGGCGACGACGGGCGGCAACTTGTTGCAGCGGACACGGTGTTATTATTTCTACGACCCGGCGTTTCCGGCGTGCAACAAGCGCCAGCCGGGCAGCGGTTGCGGCGCGCTGGAGGGGTTCAACCGCATTCACGCCATCCTCGGCCAGAGCGACCAGTGCATCGCGACGCACCCAAGCGACATGTGCGTGGCGCTGGCCGCGCTCGAGGCCGTCGTGCGCGTGCAAGGGCCGAAGGGCGAGCGCGAGATTCCGTTTGGCGAGTTCCACACGTTGCCCGGCGAGCATCTGGAAAACGACACGGTGCTCGGCAAGGATGAACTCATCACCGCGGTCGATCTGCCGGCGGCGCCGTGGGTGAAGCACTCGCACTATTTGAAAGTGCGCGATCGCGCCAGCTACACGTTCGCGCTGGTCAGCGTGGCGGCAGTTTTGGAGATCGACGGCGGCACGATCAAGCAGGCGCGGATTGCGCTCGGCGGCGTGGCGCACAAGCCGTGGCGCGCGAAGGAAGCCGAGCAAAAACTCGCCGGCAGCCGCGCCGACGAGGCCGCGTTTCGCGCCGCCGCCGACGCCGCGCTCGCGGGCGCGAAAGGTTACAAATACAACTCCTTCAAAATCGAGCTGGCCAGGCGCGCCATCGTCCGCGCCCTCGGCACTTTGGCCGGCACTCCGCGTTCGGCTTAATTTTTAATCCCAAGCTCCGAGAAAGGCATTCCATATTATTTTATGATGACCCGTCGCCAAGCATTGAAATCCACGGCGCTCGCCGCAGCCGGACTCGCCGTGGTCGGCAACACTCTCCCGGCGCAAGCGCAAGCGCAGCAGCCCGCGCCGCCGACGGGGCCGTTCACCCTGCCGCCTTTGCCTTACGCGCCGAATGCGCTCGAACCGCACATCGACGCGCAGACGATGAGCTTGCACCATGACAAGCACCATCAGGCTTACGTGAACAATTTGAACATCGCGCTGAAGGATCATCCCGACCTGCAAAAGATGACCGTCGAGGACTTGCTGCGCAAGCTCGACACCTTGCCGGAAGCGATCCGCACGGCCGTGCGCAACAACGCCGGCGGGCACGCGAACCACACGATGTTTTGGAAGATCATGGCCGCGCCCGGCAAAGGTGGCGGTGGCAATCCGAGCGGCGAATTGGCCAACGCCATCTTCGCGGACCTCGGCGGCGTGGATAAGCTAAAGACTGCTTTCAACGAAGCCGGCACGAAAGTCTTCGGCAGCGGCTGGGTTTTCGTGGCGGTTGATCCGAAGGAAAACCACAAGCTCAAGCTCGTCTCGAAGCCGAACCAGGACAGCGTGCTGACCGACGGCATGGTGCCATTGTTCGGCAACGACGTGTGGGAGCACGCGTATTATTTGAAATACCAAAACAAACGCGCGGACTATCTCACGGCTTGGTGGAACGTGCTGGCGTGGGACGCCGTGGCGGCGCGTTACTCGGGCATCAAGGCGGGCAAGGTGACGCTATGACGAACACCCTCGTCGGCAAGCCCGTTGACCGCGTCGATGGCCGGCTGAAGGTCACCGGCGGCGCGCGTTATTCCGCGGAGTTCAACGCGGCCGGCTTGTTGCACGCGGCGCTGGTGCTGAGCACCGTTTCCAAGGGAAAAATCACCGCCATCGACACCGCCGCGGCGGAAGCTGCGCCGGGCGTGCGCAGCGTGTTGACGCATCGGAACGCGCCAAAGTTAAAGGAGCCGAAACCCGACTTTGCAAACGGCGGCGGCATCCGCAACGAGGAGCGCATTCCGCTGAGCGACGACAAGATTGGTTACGGCGGGCAATACGTCGCGCTCGTCGTGGCAGACACGTTCGAGCGCGCGGCGCACGCGGCGAGCCTGGTGCGCGTGAGCTACGCCGCCGAGCCGCCGGAGTTGAACAAAGAGCAGGCGAGCGCGACCAAACGCAAGCCGAAGGAAAACGACCAGGGCGAGAAGACGCAGCTCAAGAAAGGCGATGTCGCCGCGGCGTTGGCCGACGCCAGCTTGGTGAAGATCGAAGCGACCTACGAGACGCCGACGGAAACGCACAATCCGATGGAGCCGTCGGCCACGGTGGCCATGTGGGAAGGCGAGGACCGGCTGGTGGTTTTTGATGCAACGCAATACGTCAAAGGCACGCAGGACGTGGTTGCCCAAGCATTCGGATTGCAGCGCGCGCAGGTGCGCGTGATTTGCCCGTTCGTCGGCGGCGGCTTCGGTTGCAAAGGCGCCGTCTGGCCGCACACGATCCTCGCGGCGATGGCGGCGAAGGTGGTCAAGGCGCCGGTGAAATTGTCCCTCTCGCGGCACGCGATGTTCAGCGGCACCGGCCACCGCACGCCGACGACGCAGAAGGTCGCGCTCGCAGCCAGCCGCGACGGCAAATTGCACGCGATCCGGCACCACGTGGAAACGCTGATGTCGCCGTTCGGCGAATTTGTCGAGACCTGCGGCGCGCGTTCGACCGGCGTGATGTATGCGAGTCCGGCGATCGAGGTCGAGGAGACGCTCTACGAAGTGAACGTCGCGCCGCCGACGTTCATGCGCGCGCCCGGCGAGTGTCCGGGCACCTACGCGCTCGAGTGCGCGCTGGACGAACTTTCCTACGCGTTGAAGATGGACCCGGTCGCGTTGCGCCTCGCCAATCACGCCGACAATCATCCGTTCAAAAACAAGCCGTTCAGCGCGAAACATCTGAAGGAAGCCTACGCGCTCGGCGCGGAAAAATTCGGCTGGTCACGCCGCAAGCCCGAGCCGCGCGCGATGCGCGACGGCCCATTGCTCGTCGGCTGGGGCATGGCAACGGCGACCTATCCCGGCTACAAAATGAATGCCGAAGCCAAGGCGCGGCTCAACGCCGACGGCACCGCGCGCGTGCAATGCGCCACGCACGATCTCGGCACGGGCGCTTACACGATCTTCACCCAGATCAGCGCGCAGACGCTCGGCGTGCCGTTGGAAAAAGTGACGTTTGAACTCGGCAGCTCCGACCTGCCGTTTGGCCCGGTCGCCGGCGGCTCGAACTCGACCGCCACGGTCGGCTCGGCGATTTACGACGCCGCGCAGGATTTGCACAACCAGCTCATCGCGCTCGCCGTGCTCGATCCGCAATCGCCTTTGCGCGGACTCAATCCGGGCGATGTCGCGCTCGCCGCGCCCGGCCAGCTCGGCTCGAAAAGCCAGCCGGCGAAGACCGATTCCTTCGCCGAAATTTTGCGCCGCGCGGGCAAGGAATTTGTCGAAGGCGAAGCCAGGATGAAACCGGAATCAAAGGAAGCGCCGCCGTTTGAATTTCAATCGTTCGGCGCGCATTTCGTCGAAGTCAAAATCGATCCCGCCGTGCCGCGGGTGCAAGTCTCGCGCGTCGTCAGCGTGATGAATTGCGGCCAGATCATCAACCCCAAGACCGCGCGCAGCCAGGTGCTCGGCGGCGTCATCATGGGCATCGGCATGGCGTTGGAAGAAGAGACCGTTTACGATCCGCCGACCGGCCTGCCGGTGACGCGCAATCTCGCCGATTATCATGTGCCGGTGAACGCCGACGCGCCCAGCGTCGAGGCGTATTTTGTCGGCGAGCCCGATTACCATTTCAACCCGCTCGGCGCGCGCGGCCTCGGCGAAATCGGCATCACCGGCGCCGCCGCCGCCGTGGCCAACGCCGTCTTCCACGCGACCGGCCAGCGGGTGCGCGATCTGCCGATCACGCCCGATAAATTATTGATCTAAAACCTCGCTGCTCAACTTGTGAATACTCCCTCCATCGGCCAGCCGCTTGATCGCATCGACGGCTGGCTCAAAGTCACCGGCGGCGCGCGTTATTCCGCCGAGATTCCCGTGTCCGGCGTCGTGCATGGCGTGCTCATTCGCAGCACGATTGCCAACGGCCGAGTCGCCGCGATGGACATCGCCGCGGCGGAAAAATTGCCCGGCGTGCTGGCGGTGCTGACGCCGTTCAACGCGCCGCGGCTGCCCGACAAACCGGGCGGCGTCAACGATCCCCGCGGCGGCCGGCGCATCAGCGTGCTGCAAAACGACCGGGTGTTTTATTACAATCAACCCATCGGCGTCGCGCTCGCGGAGACCTTCGAGCGCGCGGTCCACGCCGCCGAGTTAGTGAACGTGCGCTACGACGAGCAGCCGCCGCTCGTGGACTTGTTGTCGAACGAAAGCCGCGCCTACGCGCCGCGCCCGCCCATCTCACGCGACCGTCCGGTCGATCAAAGCCGCGGCGACGCCGCCTCCGCGCTTGCCGACGCCGCGGCGCGGGTGGAAACGACCTACTTCGAGCCGGTCGAAAATCACAACCCGATGGAGCCGCACGCCACGACGGCGGTGTGGGAAACGCCGGAGCGGCTGACGGTTTACGACGCGACGCAGGGCATTCACAACACGCGCCATCGGCTGGCCAACATCTTCGGCCTGCCGCCGGATCACGTCCGCGTCATCTGCTACTTTTTAGGCGGCGGCTTCGGCAGCAAAGGCCCGGTCTGGGAGCACACGGCGCTGGCGGCGTTGTGCGCGCAGAAGCTCGGCCGGCCGGTGAAAATCGCGCTCAGCCGGCAGGGCATGTTCAATAACACCGGCTTCCGGCCGGAGCTGTATCAGCGCATCGCGTTTGGCGCGGACGCCGACGGCCGGCTCGTCGCGCAGCGGCACGAATGTTTGCAGCACAACTCGATGATCGACGAGTTCGTCGAGTCGGCCTCGGTGGTCACGCGGATGCTCTATCAATGTCCGCACAATTATTCGTCGCACCGGCTCGTGCGGTTGAACATCGGCACGCCGAGCTACATGCGCGCGCCCGGCGAAGCGAGCGGCACGTTCGCGCTCGAGGGCGGGATGGACGAGCTGGCTTACGAATTGAAAATCGACCCGGTCGAGTTCCGCCTGCGCAATCACGCCGACACCGATCCGAGCGAAAACGACAAGCCGTGGTCGAGCAAGCATTTGAAGGAATGCTACCAGCTTGGCGCGGAAAAATTCGGCTGGGCCAAACACAACCCGCATCCGCGCTCGATGCGCACCGCCGACGGCCGCTGGCTGGTCGGCTACGGCATGGCGACGGCTTCGTATCCGACGCGACGCAGCCCGTCGAGCGCCGTCGCGCGGCTGCTCGCCGACGGCACCGCGCTCGTGCAGGCGGGCACGCAAGACCTCGGCACGGGCACTTATACGATCATGACCCAAATCGCGGCTGACGCGCTCGGGTTGCCGGTGTGGAAAATCCGCTTCGAGTTGGGCGACACGCTCTTTCCCGAGACGCCAGGCTCGGGTGGCTCGCAGACGGCGGCGAGCACCGGCTCGGCGGTTTTCAACGCTTGCACGGCGTTGAAACAACGGCTCGTCGAACTCGCGGTCAACGACCTGCGCTCGCCGCTGCACGGCAAGTCTCCGGGCGATGTGAACGTCGTAAACGGCCGGATCCAGTTGGTAGATTTCTCTGTCAATGGCGGCAGCGAACCGCGTCAGGACAACTGGATCGGCGAAACGTTTGCCGACGTGGTGCAACGCACCGGTCAGCCGTTTGTCGAAGTCAAGGCGGACTTCAAACCGGCCAACGGCGAGAAGTTTTCGATGCACTCGTTTGGCGCGCAATTCTGCGAGGTCCACGTCGATTCCGACCTCGGCCGCATCCGCGTCGCGCGCTGGACGGGCGTCTTCGCGCCGGGCAAGATTTTGAACGCCAAAACCGCCCGCTCGCAACTCATCGGCGGCATCATCTATGGCATCGGCATGGCGTTGCTCGAAGAGACGGTTTACGACAAACGCGACGGCCGCATCGTCAATCCAAATCTCGCGGAATACCATGTGCCGGTGAACGCCGACGTGCCGCAAATGGAGATTGCGTTTGTCGAAGAGGAAGACCCGCACATCAATCCCATCGGCGTCAAAGGCATCGGCGAAATCGGCATCACCGGCGTGTGCGCCGCGCTGGCCAACGCGGTGTTTCACGCCACGGGCAAACGGGTGCGCGAGTTGCCGATCACGCTCGACAAATTGCTGGGTTGAAATGAACGAATTCCAGGCGTTGCTCGCCGCGGCGGCCGAGTTGCGCGCTGCGCGCCGGCGGGCGCTGCTGGCGACCATCGTGCGCACCCGCGGCTCGACGTATCGCCGGCCAGGCGCGCGGCTTTTGCTCGATGAAAACGGCTGGCGCGCCGGCACGGTTTCCGGCGGTTGTCTGGAAGCCGAGTTGCTGGAAAGCGCGTGGCAGCGCGTGACGGCAAACGGCGGCCGGCCCGTCGCGTTGGAATACGACACGGTGCGCGACGGCGACCTGCTCTGGGGCCACGGCTCCGGCTGCGGCGGCGCGGCGACGGTGCTGCTGGAATTTCTGCCTCCCGAAGCGCCGGCGGACGTGTTGACATTTCTCGCCGATTGCCGCGCTCGCCGACAAGGCGCTGCGGTGATGACGGTCGTGCGCAGCGACGATGAAGAATTGCCCGTGGGCGAGCGATTGGGTTTGGCGGCGGATGGTCGCGCGGAATTGGGAAATCATCGCCGACTGCTGCCGGGCGCGCGCGCGGCGTTGCGCGCGCAACGGTCGCGCTCGGTCGCGCTCGACGGCGCGGGCGAGGACGCGGTGGAAGCCTTCGCCGAATACGTCCCGCCGCCGCCGGCGCTCGTCATCTTCGGCACCGGTCACGACGCCGTTCCCGTCGTGCGGCTGGCGCGTTCGCTCGGCTGGCGCGTCACCGTCGGCGGCCGGCGCGGCACACACGGCGCGGCGCAAACTCTGGCGGCGCTGGCCGATGATTTTCAATCGGCCGCAGCCGTTGCGGAAGCCGTGCAAGCCGACACGCTCGCGCTGGTGATGACGCATCATTACCTCGAAGACTTGTCGCTCCTGCAAACCTTGATCCAGCGCGCGCCGCGTTACCTTGGCCTGCTCGGCCCCGCCGCGCGCCGCGACCGGCTGCTGCGCGATTTGCGCAAGTTGATGCCCGCTGCCACGGCCTTGCCGCTGCCGCGCTTGCACGCGCCCGCCGGCCTGGACCTCGGCGCGGAAAGTCCGGAGGAAATCGCGCTGTCCATCGTGGCTGAAATGCAAGCCGTGCTCGCCGGTCGCGTGGGCGGCTCGTTGTGCGTCAGCCAGCAACCGATTCACCCGCCGGCGGCTGAGACGCGCGCTTTGGACGAGCCGGAGGAATGCGGCTCGGCTGCGGCGTGATCCGAAGCCGCCATGTCCGGGTCGATCGACAACGCTGGCGCGATCCTGCTGGCCGCAGGCGCGTCCACCCGCTTGGGCCAGCCGAAGCAGTTGCTCCCGTTTCGCGGCGGCACGTTGCTCGGGCACGTGTGCCGCATGGCGCGCGCGGCGGGCTGCGCGCCAGTCGTGGTCGTGCTCGGCGCGGAAGCGGCGCGGTGCGCGGCGGCTTTGCGAAAAGAAGTGCCCGCCGACAACGCGATGGCGCAGACGGTGGAATGCGCGGCTTGGGTCAACGGCATGGGCGCTTCGCTGAAGGCGGGCCTGCGCGCATTGTGCGACCTTGCGCCCGCCTGTGCGGAAGCCGTCGTGCTGCTCTGCGACCAGCCGCTCGTCACGCCGGATTTGCTGCGCGCGCTGTGGCTCGCCCGACGCACGCGCGGCGCGCCGGCGGCAGCTTGCCGTTACGACGGCACGGTCGGTCCGCCGGCGGTTTTTGGCCGGGAAATTTTCTCCGAAATCGCCGCGTTGCCCGATGCAGCCGGCGCGCGGTCGCTGCTGACCCGGCACGCGTTGGCGGGCACGCTGGCCTGCGTCGATTTTCCCGACGGCACGCTTGACGTGGACACACCCGCCGACGCCGCGCGGCTGCGGGCGTAAATCCCCTTTCTCCCACCGAACAACGGGTTGCGCTTGACGTGCTTGCGTCGGGCTGGGTAACGTGCGCCACGCGCGGCGATGTCGCCGTGGCAGTCCCCTCTCGCTCCCCATTTCATTGTGTCGTTCACGTCATCAACTTACCACCCACCATGCTGACCAAGATTTTCGGAACTTTCATCGCGGGTCGTGCCGCCGTCGGTTTGCTCGTCATTCGCCTTATCCTCGGCTCAGGGCTGGCGATGCACGGCTGGGGCAAGATTCAAAATCCGATGCACTGGATGGACAAGATGCCGGCGCCGGCGCCCGGCGTGTTGCAACTGCTCGCCGCAGTCAGTGAATTCGGCGGCGGCCTCGCGCTTGTCTTTGGTCTGCTGACGCCGCTGGCTTGCCTGGGCATCATTTGCACCATGCTCACGGCAGCCGCCAAGGTGCCGCCGCCGGACAAAGCTTACTTGAACCTGATCGCCGCCCCTGGATACGAATTGCTCGGCCACTACTTCGCCGCCGCGCTCGGTCTGCTGCTCACCGGCCCCGGCGTTTTGTCGCTCGACGCCTTGCTCTTCGGCAAGTCGCCACGGCGGTATTGACCACCTCCGCCGCCGCGCGGGCGGCATGGCGCGGAACTGGCTCCTTTGACATGACTCCGGTGATTGCTGGAATGGCGCTGCCGCCATGCCGCCGCTGGAGTCGTGCGCATGAGGTCCGCTTCCCCCGCTCCAGCTTCATCATTTGAATCTTCCGAAATCGGCGAATCGGCCGCGGTTCGCCGGCTCGTCGCGCCGATTCACCGCGAGCTGTTCGACGCCGCTCCGGAGCCGGCATTTGACCGGCTGGCGGCGTTTGCGACGCGGCTGTTGCACGTCCCGACCGCGCTGATCTGCGTGGCGGACGAGCAAACCGAATGGTGCAAGGCGAGCGTCGGGTTGCCAAGCCAGGGGCCGCGCCACTGGCGGCGCGCGATGGGATTCACCGACGCTGCCGCTGCCGCGCCGCCGACAGCGCCGGGCGCGCGCGATCAGGACGACCGGATTTTTTGCGACCCGTCCAGCGACGCACGTTTCCGAGCGCACCCATTATTGCAAACAAGCCGGTTTCTGGCCATCGCTCCGCTGCGTCTGCCGGGGAAAAACCACCGGATCATCGGCGCACTCGTCATCCTCACGCCCTGGCCGCGGACCGATGGTTTGGACGACGAGGAATGGACCACGCTGGGACGGGTGGCAGAGCTGGCCGTCGCGGCGGTCGAGCACCGGCTGGATCAACAACGGCTGGCGGAAGAAACCATCAGCCATCTGCGCACGGAGGCCCACTGGCGCCGCAGCGAGGCGCACTACGGACGCGCGGCGGCCGCGGGCGCGCTGGGCATCATTTTTCAACTCCTGCTTAACAAGGACGGCACGCTGGGGTTCACGTTGCTCAGCGACAGCGTGCAGGAAATCCTGGGCGTGGAAGCGCAGACGGTGCAGCGCGATGCCGACGCGTTCCTGCAACTGCTGGCGCCAGCCGACCGGCAGAGCTGGAACCGGTCAATCACCGCTGCGGCCTTCGCGCTTTCGCCCTGGTCCTGGGAAGGGCGCTTCCAACTGCCCGACGGGCGGGTGAAATGGCTGCGGGCCACGGCGAGTCCCGAGCGGCAGCGCGACGGCGCCATCCTCTTCGACGGCCTGGCCACGGACATCACCTCGCACCAGGAGGCGGAGGAAGCATTGCGCATCGCCAACGAGCAACTCGAAGCCCGCGTAGCCGAGCGCACCGCCAGCCTCCAGGCGGCCAACGCGGCGCTGGAGCTGGAAATGGCCGAACGCCGCCGCACGGAGGCGGCCTTGCGTGAGAGCGACGCGCTGTCGCGCGCGATCATCGAGGGCACGACCGACTCCATTTACGTCAAGGATTTGCAAGGCCGCTATGTGCTGATCAACCAGGCCGGCGCCAACATCATCGGCAAGCCGGTCGAGGCGATCATCGGCCACACCGACGTGGACCTTTTCCCGGACCCCGTGGCGAGCCGCATCATGACGCGCGACCGCACGGTGCTGGCGCAAGGCCGGTCGCTCAATTACGAAACGCGACGCATTCTGCACAACGGCGACGCGATGGAGTTTCTGTCGAACCACAGCCCGCTGCGCGATCCGGCGAGGAGGGTGACCGGCGTCATCGGCATCTCGCGCGACGTGACCGAGCTGAAGCGCGGGGAACGCCAGCAGCAAGCCGTGGCGGAACTCGGTCAGCGCGCGCTCGTGGGCCGCGAACTGGAGCCGCTTTTTGTCGAAGCAGTGAAGCTGGTGGCTGAGACGCTGGAAGTTGATTTCAGCGCGGCGCTGGAGCACCTGCCAGCGCAGGGCAAATTTGCGCGTCGGGCGGCCCACGGCTGGACGCCCCGAATGATGGAGAATGCGCCGCCCAAATCCGGCCCGGCGTCGGCGGCTGGCTACGCCTTGACCATGGGCGGACCGGTGGTCGTGGAAGATGTGCGCGACGAGCGGCGTTTCCGCATTTGCCCGGTCATGCGTGATGCCGGCGCGACCTGCGGCCTGACGGTCCTGATCGCGGGCGAGAACCATTGCGACCCAGGCGCAGGCCGGCAACGCGGCCAGCCCTTCGGCGTGCTCAACGCCTTCAGCCGCAGGATGCGCAGCTTTACGCAGGACGACGTGTTTTTTCTCCAGTCCATCGCCAACGTGCTGGCGGCGGCCCACGGGCGGCAGCGCACCGTGGCCGCGCTGGATGACGCCCGGCTGGAAGCCCAGCGCGCCGACCAAGCAAAGAGCGAATTTCTCTCGCGCATCAGCCACGAATTGCGCACGCCGCTGAACGCCGTGCTCGGTTTCGGCCAGCTTTTGGAAATGAGCACGCTCGACAGCCGGCAGCGCGAGAGCACGCGGCACATTCTCACGGCGGGCCGGCACCTGCTGGGCTTGATCGACGAGGTGCTCGACCTGGCTTGCATCGAGAGCGGCCGGCTGGAGTTCACGTTGACGCCGGTGCCTTGGGAATCGCTGCTGCGCGATTGTGTGGCGATGCTGCAACCGCAGGCGGCGCAGCGCAGCATCTCGCTCGTGCTGGAGCCGGCGCCGGCGGACGTGCCGGGCTTTGTGCTGGCGGACGAACGCCGGCTGCGGCAGGTCGTGCTGAACCTGCTCTCCAACGCCGTGAAATACCATCATCCGACCGGCCGGGTGAATCTGAGCCTCACTCGCGTGGACGGCGACGGAGCGCCGCGGGTGCGCATCGCCGTGCAGGACAACGGTCCAGGCATCGCACCGGAGGATTTGCCGCGGCTGTTCACGCCGTTCGAGCGGTTGAGCGCGCAACACGGCAGCGTCGAAGGCAGCGGCCTCGGTCTGGCGGTGAGCAAGCGCCTGATCGAAGCGCAGCACGGCGCCATCGGCGTCACCAGCCAGCCGAATGAAGGCAGTTGTTTCTGGGTCGAACTGGCCAGCGCCACGCCGCAGCCGACGTCGTTGCTGGAGGCCGGTTTGTTTCCGGCGCTTGGCGTGGAAAATTTATCCGGCCTCGCCCTTCCCTCGCCCGCGTCCGCCAACGCGAGCGCTGGCGCGCGGGAATCCCACTCCGCCGCCGCTGCCGCGCCAGCACGGCTGACCGTTTTGCAAATCGAAGACAACGCCTCCAATCGCCGGCTGCTGGAGCGCGTGCTCCTGTTTTGTCCCGGCGTGCGGCTGCTCTCCGCCCACGATGGCCGGTCCGGCCTGGCCGCGGCACGGATGCAACGGCCGGACTTGATCTTCTTGGATTTGCAACTGCCCGATCTCGATGGCGCGAAGGTTTTGGAGGAACTCAAAGCCGACCCGGCGACCGCCGCGGCCAAGATTATCATGGTCACCGCCGACGCCTCGCCCGGCCGCACGCAGGCGTTGCTCGACGCCGGTGCGACGGGTTATCTGACCAAGCCGTTGAACGTGCACGACTTGATGCGCGCGGTCGAAGCTACCTTGCTCGCCCACCCAGTCGCAGGGCGCGTTGCCGGAACACCGCTGAGTTCCGCGTTGACTCCCAAAAATTCATAACGATGGCGAGGCGGCGCGAATCATTGGTCTGCATTTTGCTTAAAGGCTCCACCTGCCGGCCCCGCCAATTTTGAAACGAACAGCCATTCCAGCTCCGACCGTTTTTTGGTAAGACTTTATGCTTCGTGACACCCTTTCCCGAGCGCGCATCCTCATCGTTGACGACGAGAGCGCGAACATCTGCCTGCTGGAGCGCACCCTCGAGTTGATCGGCGCCGTCAACGTGCGGAGCACGACGGATTCGCAAGCCGCGCCCGGCTTGTTCCGCGACTTTCGGCCCGACCTCGTGCTGCTCGACCTGCACATGCCCGCGCCGGACGGATTTGCTTTGCTGGAACAATTCGGCGCCTCCGCGTCGGACGAAATCGGAGCTTCCGTCGCGGTGCCGGTGGTCGTGCTCACCGCCGACGTAAATCCGAAAACGAAGCACCGCGCGCTGCTGCTCGGCGCGGCCGATTTCCTGACCAAGCCGATCGACGGCTCCGAGGTGGTCTTGCGCATTCGCAACCTGCTGGAAAATCGCTTCCTGCAACTCGCCTTGCGCGGCGATTCCGACCGGCTCACCGCGCAGGTGCAGGAACGCACGGCGCAGCTCGAAGACACGCTGATCCAATTGCGGCAGGCGCAACAGGCGGCCATTCGTCACGAACGCCTGAGCGCCTTGGGAACGATGGCTGCCGGCATCGCGCACGATTTCAACAACGCGCTGACGCTGATCCACGGTTACAGCGAGCTGTTGCTCGGTCAGTTGGCTCCGGGAAAAAGCGAACCTTCCAGCGGCGATGGCAACGGCAACGACAACGGCGCCGCGGCAGCGTCGTCGTCCGCGCCCGCCCCCGCGGTGGCCCGCGAATCGATGGAGGCGAAATTCGTGCGCACGATCATGATGGCCGCGCGCGACGCCGCGCGCACGGTGAGCCGGCTGCGCGCCTTTTACCGGTCTGACGACAAGGAAGAAACGCGCGTGGCGGTGAACCTGAATCAGCTCGTCGAGCAGGCGGTCACGCTGACCTCGCCACGCTGGCTGGACGAAACGCAGGCGCGCGGTCTGCGCATCGTGATCAAGCCTGAGCTGGGCACGCTGCCGTCCATTTCGGGCGACCCCGCCGAACTGCGTGAGATGTTGACGAATCTGATTTTCAACGCCGTGGACGCCCTGCCGCAAGGCGGCTGCATCACGCTGCGGACGTTTGTGGAAAATGCCTCGGACGCAGATGCCGGCCACGCGACGGCGGGACGCGTTTGCCTGGAGGTGCGCGATGACGGCGTGGGCATGGACGAGACCGTCCGCCGCCGCTGTCTGGAGCCTTTTTTCACCACCAAAGGCGAGTGCGGCACGGGCCTGGGCTTGTCGGGCGTTTACGGCATTGTCGGCCGGCACGGCGGTTCGCTGGACATTGAGTCCGCGCCGGGCCGCGGCACCGCGTTTCGCATCGTGCTGCCGACGGACGAACAGCTGGCCGAGGCGTCGAGCGAGACCGCGCGGCAGGTCGGGCGCACCCTGCGGATTCTCGTCGTGGACGATCAGCGCATCGTCTGCGATCTGCTCCAGGAACAACTCCAGGGCGACGGCCACACGGTGCAAACCGCCCAGGGCGGCGCGGAGGGTTTGAAGAAATTTTTATCCGAACCTTTCGACCTGCTGCTGACCGATCAAGCCATGCCGGGCATGAATGGCGAAAGTCTGGCCGCCGCCGCGAAGGAGCACGCGCCGGAGGTGCCGGTGATCCTGCTCACGGGCTTCGGCGATTACCTGCAAGCCATCCGCAAGACGCAACTTTCCGACGTGGACCTCGTCTTGCACAAGCCGGTGACTTTGCAAGACCTGCGCCGGGCGATTCTGCACACCATCACGCAGGCCGATCACCGGGAAAATCCGCAACTGCGGACGGACAAATGCCCGGCCACTGCGGCGGCGGCGTAAGGCCGCGCAATTCGCGTGGCTCGCGCCTTACTTCGGCGACGGCGCGGCCGACGGTGCCAGTTCGTTTTCCATTTCTTTCAACGCTTCGACGGCATCGGCGTGGCCGCCGCCAATCCGCGCCCGCGTCCGTCGCAACAGTTCGATGGCCGCCGGTTTCTCCCCCGCGTCGGCAAGCGACCTTGCCTCGTGCAAGGCGACGCGCGCCACGTCGCTGGCGTCCGGGTAAAACTGCGTCGCCTGCTCAAAGGATTTTGCCGCCCGCGTGCGTTCGCCCGCCGCGACTTGCAGCAACCCCAGCCCTTCGAAGATGCGTCCACTTTTCAGCGTCCGTCCGCTCCGCTCCAGTTCCGCCGCGCCTTCCTCCGGACTGCGCAGGCGCCAGGCATTGGCTCCGCGCCAGAAGGCGCGATACTCCGCGACTGCCGCGGAATCCGGCCGGGGCAACTCCGGCGAGCCATCCGCGGCGCGGCCCATGATTTCCCACACTCGCGCCGGTCGATACAACGGATCGCCCACGACGGTCGTCATCCACGAGAGCACCGGCGCGGCTTGGTAGGCGGCTTCGCCAAAGGTGAACCCGTCGAGCAGCCGGGCATTGAACGTGTCGATGCGCGGCGTCAAGCCCAGATAAGGCTCATAGACGCAGCCCATCGTCGCCGCCGCGCCGCTCTCCAGCAGCGGGCCAACCCATTGGTGCGTCGGATCGCGGATGACCGCCGCGCTGTAGGAGTGCAGATGATACGCCACCGCGCCGCGCTGGAACCGGAAACTGCTGCGCGTGAACGGCCCCACCGGCTGCTCGCTATACCAGCCGTAATAAATCGCCGCCTCGCTCATCGGATAATTCACGCCGAACAATTCCGGCCTGCGGTCGAGCACCGTCGGCACGCCGTGCGGCCCGAGGTCAGCGGCCGCTTTCTCCAGCCAGACATCGCCGGCGAACAAGCCGTTGTGAACGTCGTGCGGCAGCCCGCGGGTGTCCACGTAGGCGCGGCCCCAGAGACCGTTGCGCTCGGCGTAGAGCGTGTCGTCGATCATGCGCCGCACCGTGCGGCCCGTCGGCCCATCGAGCCGGCCGACGAGCAGCAGACCGGGCATGCCGGCGTCCTGAATGCGGGCGTATTGCCGAAAATACGGATTGGACGCCGCGCCTGAAATGCCGGGCAGGAAAAAACCCAGCGCCGCCAGCTCCGAATCGACCGCCGCTTCGTTGTGCGAGCGGAACTGTTCCGGTTGACCCGTGGGCGAAAAATCGCCCGGATAATTGGGCGCGGGCTTGATCTTCACCGGCACGCCGCGCAGGAGCACGAGGTAACGAATCTTGTTTTCAAAAACCACGCTCGTCGGCGTGTGATCGTCCGGCCCGCTCGGCGCGCGATCCGGCGAACGCTGCCACCAGCCGCGCACGTCGAACTCGTGCCGCAGCGGCCCCGCGATGGTGCGGTCGTATTCCTCGCGCGAGATTTCCTCCTCGCCCGAGCAGTGCAAAGCGACAAGCCGCTCGCGCGGAATGCCGCGTTTTTCCGCGTAGTAAAAAGCCAACTCGGACGACAGTGCGTCATCTTCGTTGTAAACGACCGCCGCCAGCGGCGCGACGTTCTCCGGATCGTCGGCCGCCAGCGGAGTCGGCGCAGACGAAGGCGCGCCCGCGGAAAGCTCGAGATTTTGTGCGCGCGTCTCCCGCGGCAGCCAGAGCGACAACAGCAGCAGCAGCGTCCAAAAAAAAGTGGCGCGCGCGTGGCCCATTATTTCCCCAGTTCCAGCCGCAGCCCATCGTAGGCGACGCGCACCCCGGCAGGCAACGTTTTCTCGGTCTCGACGTGGGAAAGGTCGTGGCACAGGTGCGTCAGCAGCGTTTGCGCCGGCTCAATCGCGGCGGCGGTTTCCAAGGCTTCATCGAGCGACATGTGCGTCGGGTGCGGCTTGTGGCGCAACGCATCGACGACGAGCACCTCGACGCCGCGCACCGCTTCACGCACCGGCTCGGGGATCGCCTTGGCGTCGGAGAAATACGCCAGCAACTTGCGTTTGCCGCGCGCAAACAGGAAGCCGGTCACGTCCATGAAACCGTGCGGCACCGGCAGCGGCGTCACCGTCGTTTCACCGAGGCGAAACGGCTTCTCGATCACGTGCGGGACGACGTGCAGATAGCCGGGGAAGCGGAATTTTGGATTGAACGCAAACGCAAACACGCGCTGCAAATCCTCCATGTGCTCCGGCGCGGCGAACACCGGCAGGCCACCCAGATTATCCACCCGACGCAGGTCGGAAAAACGCCGCAGATCGTCAAAGCCCATGATGTGATCGGTGTGCGAGTGCGACAAGAGCACGGCGTCCACCCGCCCGACGCGTTCGCGCAGACATTGGCTACGGAAATCAGGCCCCGTATCGACCACGAACGCGCACTCCGGCGTCTGCACGTAGATCGACGCCCGCGAGCGTTTGTCGCGCGGGTCCGCCGACGCGCAGACCGGGCAAAAGCAGCCGATCATCGGCACACCCTGACTCGTGCCGGTGCCAAGAAAGGTGAGATGAAAATCAGGCATTCGCGTTAAATCCTATGGCTCCGCACGGACTGGCCGCAGGGCAATCTTGACGATGGGTCCGATTGAGAATTCTGCGCGCCAGCCTACACTTCCGCCCCGCGCGGGCAATGCCAACCTCGGCCACCTCTCGCCGCGCACCCTCCGCCAGATCGTTCCGTCCGCACGGCGTCGTGGCCGCGCTGTTCCAACGTCTGCCGAGGCAACGGGCAGCGGCATCCCGCAGCTCAAGCTGGCGTTCCGGAAGGAATTCGGCACACCGTGCCGGCGCGCGTCGTCTGGGTAAAATTCCTCGCCGGCGTGCTCAACGGCGGCGGCGGCTCCAGCCTCGGGCGCGGAGGTCTATAGTCACCGCGAGAAAGCAACGCTGTGGTGTGTTGGAGCCGTAAAGGATCACTCTACAAGCCTGCGCTCCACAGCAGCTAACCTGACCACCGGTTTGCTTTTCTTTTTTAATACACGTCGCGCTTGTAACGCTTCGCTTTCTTCATGCCCTCGACGTATTCCGCCGCTTGCGGCGGCGTCCGACCGCCAGCTTTTTCAACGACTTGGTGCAAGGCGGCATCAACGTCCTTGGCCATGCGTGCGGCGTCGCCGCAGACGAAGAAGTGCGCGCCTTCCTCCAGCCATTTCCACAGCTCCTCGGCGTGTTCGTTCATCTTGTGCTGGACATAGACTTTCTTGTCCTGATCGCGCGACCAGGCGGTGTCCAGCCGCGTGAGCGAACCATCGGCCTGCGCGGCCTCCAGTTCATCACGATAGAGGTAGTCGTAGTTCGAGCGCTGGTCGCCGAAGAACAGCCAGTTTTTCCCGCCGCCGCCGATGGCTTTGCGCTCTTGCAGATACGCGCGGAACGGCGCGATGCCGGTGCCGGGGCCGACCATGATGACGGGCGTGGCAGGGTCTTCCGGCAGGCGGAAATGTTTGGCCGTGTGGAAGAAGATCGGCACCGCGGCGCTCTCGTGGCCGCAACGGTCGGCGAGGAAGGTCGAGGCGACGCCTTTGCGCTGCCGGCCGTGGCTTTCGTAACGCACGCAGGCAATGGTGAGATGCACTTGATCCGGGTGCGCCTTCAAGCTCGAGGAGATGGAATAAAGGCGTGGCTGGAGCTTGCGCAGCGTGCCTATGAGTTCGTCGGGTGAAAACTGGATCGACGGGTTCATCACGAGGAAGTCGATGAGTTCCATGCCCCAGAGATATTTCTGGAGATCATCCTTGCGCAGCGGATCGGCGAGCATGTCTTTGATGACGGAGTTGCCCTGAATCTTTGCCGCAAGGCTGGCGATGAATTCTTTCGACGGCTGCGTGATGATGTAGTCGTTGGACAGCGCGTAGCGCAAGGGCACCTGGCTGCCGGCGGCGCCATTGACCATCTCTTCGCCGCTGGCGCCCAGCACGGTCAAAATTTCCTGCACCAGCTCCGGGCAATTCTGCGGATAAACGCCCATCGCGTCGCCGACTTCGTAGCTCAGGCCGGAGCCGGTGAGGGAAATCTCGAAGTGTCGGATTTCCTTGCCCGAACCTTCCGCGCTGAGCCGGCGGTTGGTGACGAGTTTGGCGGGAAACGGATTTTTGCGCGAGTAGGGCGAGGCGGCTTCGGTGGCCGCAGGAGCAGCAGCAGGAGCGGAGGGCGTCGTGGACATAATCCGCAACGTTACCGCAGCGCGCCGCAATCGTGCAAGCCGGCTCTTGCAGAACGGTTTCGGCCTGACCGTTTGGGCGTGGCTTTCGGCTGGAAGCTCCGTATTCTCCACGATTCCATTTTAATTCCGTTGATGAACAACCTTTTCGATCTGCAAGGAGAAGTCGCCGTCGTCATCGGCGCGACGGGCGTCCTGGGCGGCGCCCTGGCGGCGGGGCTGGCCAGCGCGGGCGCGAGCGTGGCGGTGCTAGGGCGCAACGCCGAACGCGGCGAGGCGTGTGCGCAGCGCATCCACAGCGCCGGCGGGCGCGCGCAGTTTTTTGCCGCCGACGCCGTGAATGCCGAAACCCTCGCCTCCGCGCATCAGGCGATCACCGCTGCGCTCGGCGCGCCGACGGTTCTCGTCAACGCCGCCGGCGGCAACGATCCCAAGGTCACCGTCACGCCGGACCGCGCGTTCGAGCAGATCACCGCCGACGACTGGCGCGCAGGCTTTGATTTAAACCTCGTCGGCGGCGCGCTCCTGCCCTGCCAGGAATTCGGCCCGGCGATGGCGCAGCGCGGCAAGGGCAGCATCATCAACATCGCCAGCGTCTCCGCCCACCTGCCGCTGAGCCGCGTCGTCGCCTATTCCGCCGCCAAGGCCGCCGTGCTCAGCCTCACGCAATTTCTCGCGCGCGAATGGGCGCCGCGCGGCGTGCGCGTGAACTCGCTCACGCCCGGCTTCTTTCCGGCGGAACAAAACCGCCGCCTGCTCTTCAACGAAGACGGCACGCCGACGCCGCGCGCGCAATCCATCCTCGGCCACACGCCGATGGCGCGTTTCGGCGAGTCGCCCGAGTTGATCGGCGCGGCGATCTTCCTCGCCAGCGCGCGCGCCAGCGGCTTTGTCACCGGCATTGATCTGCGCGTCGATGGCGGCTTTCTTTCCCAAACCATCTGAACTCCTATGGCAACTTCCAACGTTCTCTCCCAGGTCGCCGCCGTCGGAGGCGCAGTCACGCCGGAACAAGTCCGCGACATCGTCGCCCAAGCCTGCCCGGCCAAAGATTATAAAGACAAGCGCGTCCTGCTCATCGTGCCGGACTCAACCCGCACCGCGCCGGTTGGGCTGCTCTTCAAAACCATCCTCGCGCAGATCGGCGCGGCGACGGCGGCGTGCGACGTGATCATCGCCCTCGGCACGCACCAGCCGATGAGCGAGGAGGCGATCTGCGCCCGCCTCGAAATCACGCCGGAGGAACGCCGCGAGAAATATGGCCGGGTCCAGCTTTTCAATCACGAATGGGACAACCCCGCCGCGTTGAAAACTGTCGGCGGGATTACTTCCGACGAGATCAGCGCGCTCACCGGCGGACTCTTTGCGATGGACGTGGAAGTAAAAATCAACCGCCGCGTCTTCGACTACGACCAGCTCATCATCATCGGTCCGGTCTTCCCGCACGAAGTCGTCGGCTGCTCCGGCGGCAACAAATACCTCTTCCCCGGCATCAGCGGCCCGGAGGTGCTCAACTTCTTCCATTGGCTCGGCGCGGTCGTGACCAACCCGATGATTATCGGCAACAAGTGGACGCCTGTGCGCAAGGTCGTCGATCACGCCGGCTCAATGGTTGGAGTGGACAAGCTCTGCATCTGCATGGTCGTCGAAGGCACGCAACTGGTTGGTCTCTATGTCGGCACGCCGGAAGATGCCTGGAACCTCGCCTCCGATCAGTCGCGCCAGCTTCACATTGTCTATAAGGACAAACCCTTTCACACCATCCTCTCCTGCGCGCCACCGATGTATGACGAACTCTGGACCGGCGGCAAGTGCATGTATAAGCTCGAGCCAGTCCTCGCCGACGGCGGCGAACTCATCATCTACGCGCCGCACATCCACGAAGTCTCCCTCACCCACGGCCATCTCATCGAAGAGATCGGCTACCATTGCGTCGATTACTTCCTGACTCAGTGGGAGAAGTTCAAGCACTATCCGTGGGGCACGCTCGCGCACTCGACTCATGTGCGCGGCATTGGCAAAATGGAAAACGGCGTCGAGCATTGCCGCGCCCGCGTGACGCTCGCCACGAGTATCCCGCGCGAAGTCTGCGAACGGATCAACCTCGGCTACCGCGACCCAGCTTCCATCGACAAGGAAAACTTTGCCAACCGCGAGGACGAAGGCGTGCTCCTGGTGCGCAAAGCTGGTGAAATGCTCTACCACCTGCGCGACCAGCCAGCCTGGGCCGGCGGCAACCTGCCGAAACACTGAAGCTCCCCGCGCGTCTTAGTTAGGTGCCCAAGGCCGCCTGTCCATAATAGGCGCCCGGCCCGTGCTTGCGCAGGAAATGTTTGTCCAGGAGCGCCTGCGGCACCGGCTGCACTTGCGGATTGAGATGCATCGCCTTCAGCGCCATTTCCGCCACGATCTCCAAGGCAAACGCATTTTCCACCGCCTTCTCCCCGCCCGGTCCCCACACAAACGGTCCGTGACTGTTCACGAGCACGGCGCACACCTGCGTCGGATCGAGCGCTGGCGACGCCTTCTCGAAACGCTCCACGATCACGTTGCCCGTCTCCCATTCATACGCGCTCTCGATTTCCTCCCGCGTCATCGGACGCGTCACCGGCACCTCGCCGTAAAAATAATCCGCGTGCGTCGTGCCGAGACACGGGATCCCCCGGCCCGCCTGCGCGAACGCCACCGCATGGCGCGAATGCGTGTGCACCACCGCGCGGATGCCGCTGAACGCCTGAAACAACCGCCGGTGCGTCGGCGTGTCCGACGACGGTCGCAGCTTGCCCTTCACCACCTGACCCTCGAAGTCCACGATCACCATGTCCTTCGCCTTCATCGTGTGGTAATCCACCCCGCTCGGTTTGATCGCAAACACCCCGAGCGCCGGATCGGCCACGCTCACATTGCCGAAGGTCAGGTCGATCAGGGCAAACTTCGGCAACAGCAGGTTGGCCTCGTAGCATTCTTCTTTAATGTCGCGGTAGGTGCTCATGGGATGGCGAAATAGGAGCGCCTAAACTCGCCCAAGTCCACACTTATCCTCGCGTGCGCAACGCGTGCCAGCCTCCGGGGGGTGGAGACAAAGACCGTTGCGCTTGAACCCGACGCCAACGAGAAACTTCGGCGCGCGCAGAAACCCGGCGAATCTTTTTCCGAAGTCGTGCGCCGCGCTTCGTTTGCCGACCTGCCGCTCACGGGAGAACGTCTGCTCGCCCATCTGCGCTCCGGCGGCAGCGGCGTGAGCGACGCATGTCTGGATTCCATAGAAGCAGCGGTAAAACACGATCCGAGACCGGATAACCCGTGGGCTTAGTTCTCGATACAAGCTTCGTCGTTACCGCCGAGCGCGAGGCGCGTCGCGTCGGGCGCGACCCGCGCCCTTCACTACGCGGGGGGCGATCCGTTGGTGTCGGCGCTCGCTATTGTCGTGCCCGAGCCTGGCACTTGGGCGCTGGCGGCGGGAGGTGTGGGGCTGTGGGCCTCGTAAGGACGCGTGCGAAATACCACCGTGCTCGACCAGCCCGGCATCGGGACCGTGGCTTTGCCATTGAGGTTGCGTCGCACCGCCCACTCCACTTTTACCTCGTGCAGCGGCCCATCCCAGCCGATCGTCTCGCGCAACGCCCGTCGCGCCCACGCAATGGGGTCTCCACGACCGGCGCGCGGCACGCAGACCGAGCCGCCCTCAAACAGGGCGCGCGCGATGATCCGCAAGGTCGGCGGGCCTTCGGCAAACCGCGCCACCTCCGCGGCCGACTCGGGTTCCTGGCGGTAATATTCGTCGTGCGGCAAGAGCCAGGCATCCAGTTCGCAGGGAAAATGCAGCTCGTCGCGCGCGCCGAAGCGCAACAGGAAATCGTGCCCAAGCCAGGCGGAGCGCGCGGCGGGCGCGGCTTCCTCCCCTGGCGCGTTGACGCACCGCAGTCGCGTGCAGCTCACATCCACCGGCGCTGAGAAGCCGAGTCGGCCGAATTCGTTTGTGTGCTCGTGCGCCTCGTGCCATGGCGCGTCCGCCCGGATTTCCAGACCGGCAAAGCGCCGCCAGTCGCTTTCTTGGAGGTTCAGCTCGTTGATGTCCGCATCGAGCCAGCGTTCCATTTTCCGGTCGCTGGCCTCGATCTGGTCAAACACGTAGTGACGAAACCCCAGGTGCCACGACTGGCGCGGGCAGCCGGCGTTGGCCGGCCCGAGGTGCAGGCGCAACTCGGCATCGACCGCGTCCGTCGGCCAGGTTTCTCCCTGCCATTGCAGCCAGCTCATCGGTGGTGCTCAATCCTCATAGTAGCCGTGGAAGTGCAAGATCACGGAGAGATCGCGGTGGTGGGGCTTGTCCGTGCCGGGAACTTGCCTGGCAAAATCGTCGATGTCGATGTGCTCCGGTTCGCCCACGCCACCGACGAGTTCGCGTGCCCGCGCCAGCGCGTAGCTCTCCGGGTCGCGGGCGTTGCGCGGCACCAGCACGGTCGCCGTGCCGAAAGGGACATTTTCCACCAGATACAAAGTGGCATTCTGCCGCCAGAACTCGGTGTCCGGCTCGACGCGTTCCTCAATGCCGCCTTCCGGTGTCACCGTCACCCGTTCCTCCGGCAATCGGCCCCAGATGTCGGCACGATCCGCGAAGGCTGCCAGCTCGACCGTCAGCCAGCGATCCTCCCGCGCCGCCACCCGCCAGATGTGATCGTTAATGAACGAATCTTCCCGCGCAGCCGGTCCGCGCTTGGGGTCGAAGGTCACCTCCAGCATGCCATTGGCTTTGTAATACCAGTCCCAGTCGTCCTCCAACTCGGGTCCGGGCAATGTCCAAAGGTTGAGGCGCTCCAGGTCCGTCCACGCCCGCGCCGGGGCCTTGAAGTTGGAAATTTGCAGCCACAGGCTGGGACGATTCCACTGTTGCACGCGGCGCCAGGCCGCGCCGGCGGCGACGTAAGAGAGGCTCAGAAACCAGCAAACGTCCTCCCGCGTGCGCGCCTCCAGCGGGATGTAGGCGTCAAAGCGCGACGCGCCGTTGACCCGCAGCCATTGGTAATCGC
This sequence comes from Verrucomicrobiota bacterium, assembly GCA_019241085.1. Classification (GTDB taxonomy): domain Bacteria; phylum Verrucomicrobiota; class Verrucomicrobiia; order Chthoniobacterales; family SZAS-18; genus JAFAXH01. The sequence continues at coordinate 29,934 of JAFAXH010000165.1, forward strand.
GAAAGGAGAGCATGGCAGGAGGATGCGCCGCCGCAATGCGCCGTGTTATGCTGCCGGGGGCGCGGTGTGGGCGCGGACAGGATTTCAAGCTAACTCGGAGTAGTCCTAAATGAGAAGCATCCGTTTCCGACGCGCCGCCGCGGCAGCAGTCGGGTTGTAGGTAGTAGCGGCCTCGGTTTCAGTCCCCGCCGAAAGTCTCTTTGGCAGCCGCGCCCACGGGCTACTTCCGAACCTGCGCAGGCGCCGCTGCCATTGACCACTACTCACGTCGCGCGACGGGACGACGGTGAAAATTGCGGGTGCGCCGCCGGCTCCGCCGGTGCATCGTGCTCTTTTTCCTTCCTCTCTTTCCATGCGCTGGCTGACGCAAGACTGGCACAAACTCCTTTTGCCGCCCTGGAACTTCGTCGCGCTCGTGGCCGCGGCCGTGGCGTGCGGCGCCCTGGTGGGCATCGAGCGCGAGCGCAAGGCCAAGCCGGTCAGCATGCGCACCCTCGCGCTTGTGAGCCTGGGCGCGGCGGTTTTCACGCTGATCTCCGCCGGCTTTGGCGAGAAAAACCCGGAGGCGCTGCGCATCGCCCCGCAGGTCGTCTCGGGCATCGGCTTTCTGGGCGCGGGCGTCATCCTGCGCGGCCAGTTCGGCATCACCGGGCTGACCAGCGCGGCGACCATCTGGGCAGTGGCGGCCGCGGGCATGGTCGTGGGCACGGGCTACGGCGGCGCGGGGCTGGCTTTGAGCCTCTTTATGGTGGGCCTGCTCTGGCTGCTTTCCGCCCTCGAGCAGCGCTACATCGGCCCGTGCCGTTACGAATGGGCGCGGCTGCGCTACCGGGCTGCGGGCGGCAAGACCAGCGTAAAAATCCAGGAGGTGCTCGACGAGTATCGCATTCCGGAAGAATGCCGCTGTCCCATCACTGGGCCGACTCATGCACAGCAGCAAGCGGAAGCCAGCGGCGGCGCGGCGACGGAGACGATGAACGACGAAGTGCTGCGGCTTTGCTACTGCCGGGTGCATCGGCATCACCGCGAGTTTCTGGCGCGTCTGGCCGAGATGCCCGAAATCGAGGAAATCCGCCGCGAAAGCACTCCGCAGCCCGGCCAGCCCCGGCGCGCTCCCCGCCGCCTGAGAGACTGAAGAATTAAATCATGCCCAACAATCAGCCGCTCCCAGCGCCGACTTCCGCTGCGTCTCCGCCTCTGGGAGCTGCCGCGGGAGCGGAACGCGGTGCCGCCGCCGGCCGGCGCTGCCGCGAGCGCATCGGCCGCGCCGACCAAGGGCGCTGGACGCCGGCGCCCGCTCGCCCCGACCCGGTGAACGCTCTGCTCGCCGCCAACGCCGGCCGGCTGGCCGAGCTGCTGCCGCTGAAGTGGGGCCGCATGGCCGCCTCGCCCTTCGCCTTTTTCCGGGGCGCCGCCCCGCTGATGGCCGCGGACCTCGCCGGCTGGCCCACTACTGGACTGCTTGTGCAGCTTTGCGGCGACGCGCACGTGCGCAACCTCGGCGCCTACGCCGCCCCGGACGGCCATCTTGTCTTCGATCTCAACGACTTTGACGAAACCATCGTCGGTCCGTGGGAATGGGACCTCAAACGCCTGGCCACCAGCTTCGTGCTCGCCAACCGCGAAGCCGGCGGGCGCGACGACAAGGAAGGCGCCGCCGCCGTGCGCCAGCTCGTCGCCAGCTACCGCGCCGCGCTGGGCCGCTTCGCGGGAATGCGCGCGCTGGAACTGGTCACCTACGAGGTGCGGCGGCAGTCCAAAAGCGGCCCGGTGCGCGCCATCCTGCAAAAGGCCGAGCGCGCCACGGCCGCCCGCACCTTGCAAAAGCTCACCGAACCGCCGCCAGGCACCGGCGGCAATGGCCTGCCACGTTTCCACGACCAGCCGCCGCTGCTGCGCCACGTGCCCGACGAAGAAGCGGCGAAAGTCCTCGCCGCGCTCGGGCCATACCGCGAGACACTCGGAGCCGACCGCCGGCAGGTGCTCGCTCTGTATCGCCCCGCCGACGTGGCCTTCAAGGTTGTCGGCACAGGCAGCGTCGGCACCCGCGACTACGTCGTGCTGCTCTTTGGCCGCGGCGCGGATGACCCGCTTTTTTTGCAGGTGAAAGAGGAGCTGCCGAGCTGCTGGGCGCCGCACCTGCCCGCCGGCGCCGCGCCGGGCTATGCCAACCAAGGCCAGCGCGTCGCCGAAGGCCAGCACCGGCTGCAAACTGTCACCGACGCCTTTGTCGGCTGGACAAAGCTCGACGGCGCGGATTACCTCGTGCGTCAGCTCGCCGACCACAAGGCCGCCGTCGATCCAGCGGAACTCAAAGGCGACGCGCTCACGGAATACGCGCTGGTCTGCGGCGAGGTGCTCGCCAAGGCCCACGCGCGCACCGGCGACGCGGCGGCGCTGGCCGCTTATTGCGGGCGCAGCAGTGACCGGCTCGACCGGGCGCTGGCGGAGTTCGCCCTTGCCTACGCCGGGCAGACCACGCGCGATCACGCCGCGCTGGTGGCCGCGGTGCGCGCGGGGAAAGTCCCGGCGACCAGCGGGGTGTGAAAATCCGTGGCGCGCGGCGGTGCTGCCGCCATCCTGGACGCTGGTTGGCAGCTTGCAATTCTTTGCCGCCGGCGCGGGGCGGAAAATTTTGTCGTAAAAAAGCGAAAAAAGTTTTGACACTCACCGCCCTTTCCTGAAAAGCTGCGCGCGTTCCGGGGTTTTTTCCCCGCGCTCCACCTCGCCCGAAGCCTCGCTGCACACGCCTTTTCGTTTTTTCGCAATTTCAATTTGTCTCTCCCGCTCCACTTAAAATCATGAAAGCCCAGACCTCCCGCCAGTTCCTCACCCGGCTCGCCGCTCGCCGTCTTTCCCGCACTTGCCTCGCCCTGAGCCTCGGGCTGACGGTCGCGGGGCTGTCCACGCATTCTGTGCAGGCGGCGACTGATACCTGGACCGGTAATACCACGCCAAACTGGAGCCAGGTGGACGGTTTCAACGTGGTGCCAACTTCCGGGGACTCCTTGGTTTTCAATGCGGCGGGCAGCCAAGGCACAACGCTCACCGATGACTTGACCAGCGCGGCTTTCACCATCGCAGGCATCACCTTTAGTTCCACGGCGTCAGCCTACACCATAAACGGCAACGCGTTCACCTTGACGAGCGGCATCACGGTATCCTCGACCACTTCGCAGATCATCAATAATCCCATTACCACCTCAGGCACAACTTTAATCACCCTGGCCACCACAGGTAACCTCACACTGGGGGGTAACCTCACAGGCAATGGCACGATCACGCAAAACGCCGGCACCAACAGTGCGGTAAGTGTGACCTTGAGTGGCAGCGACAACAGTGGGTTTACGGGCTCGTTTACGCAAAGCAGCAACACCGGCAACCGCACCAATATTAACTCGGCCGGTGCCGGCAGTGCGTCGGCGGCATGGACGTTCAACCGGGCGGTCGCTGGCGCGGTGGCGCTGAACTTCGGCACTGGCACGATTAACTTTGGCTCGCTCGCGGGCGGTGGATTTTTCCGCAACAACACCACGAACACGACGAGCACGATCAGCGTGGGAGCCTTGAACACGAGCACGACCTTCAGCGGCCAGCTCAACCTCAACGGCACGGCCAACATCGCGCTGACGAAAGTGGGCACGGGCACGCTGACGCTCTCGGGGCCAAGCACCTACACGGGCGCCACGACGGTCAACGGCGGCATCCTGAGCGTGACCGGTTCTCTGACCGGCACCTCGGGGGTGACGGTGAACAGCGGCGGCACGTTGGGCATCAGCGGCAGCGGCACCACCATCAACACGGCGGCGCTCATCACAGTGAACAGCGGCGGCACGGTGCGTGGCAGCGGGCCGAGCACAAACAGCCTTGCCACGGCGACGGCCACGGCCGGGGCGATCACGGTGGCCAGCGGCGGCATCGCGAGCTTTGGAGTGAATACAACTGGGACCAACTTCGCGACAGTGACGAATGCATCGACGTTCATCGCCAACGTGTCCGCCACCTCGCTGACGCTGGCCGCGGGGTCCACCTACAACGCTTTTCTCGGCGCGCAGAGCGGCGTGAACAACGGCTTGGGCAACCCGATTGGCCTTGCCTCGCTCCTGACGCTGAGTTCCAACACCGCCGGTGCCAGCACGCTGGGCGCGGCCGCCTTGGTGGTGAATGATTCCGCCGCGGTGGCGAGCTTGGTGACCAACGAGGTCTTCAAGATCATCCAATACAACACGGGCGCGCTGCTGGGAACCTTTAGCAACGGCGCGACGGTGATGGGCACCTCTGGCTCGACCTACTCGATCAACTACGCGGCGAACGATCCCTTCGTGGAACTGACGGTGCTCACCGTCGTGCCCGAGCCGGGCACTTGGGCGATGGTGGCCGGCGGCGCGGGCGTCCTGTTGCTGGCGCAACGCGCGCGCCGGCGGCGCCGCAACGCTTAAAAGTTCGGCGGCTGCTCACTCTGCTCCGAACATTCCGCTCCGGACACCAGCGCGTGTCCTGCCACTTCCGAGCCGCCGCGGTGTTCTGAACCAGGAACACTGCGGCGGCTTTTTTCTTTCGTTCGTTGGTCCGGCCGTGGTGGAAGCAAGCGGGTGATTTGATCCACCGTCGGGACGCTCACGCGCGGAGAGAATCCTGAAATAATGGGGCGCGGGCGCTTGGGCGTTGCGTCCGGCGGTGGCAGGAAGTTTTTAATGCGCTTGCGTCCGTGGGGTTAACCGGTTTAAAAGCCTCCGGAGCGAGGCGGCATTTGTTGTAGTAAATGACAATCACCGGGAGACCACCGCATCAGCTCACGCTCCGCGACGTTGCGCGGATGGTCGGCGTGTCGCACGTCACGGTTTCCCTGGCGTTGCGCAACAGTCCGAAGCTGCCCCTGGCGCGTCGCCGGGAGATCCAGGCCGTGGCGGAGCGCGTGGGCTACCGGCCCAACCCGATGGCCTCGGCGCTGGCGCACTTCAAGCAGAGTTCCAAGGTGCAGCCGATCCAGGCAGGCCTGGCTTGGCTGAACTTCTGGCCGGAGCCGCAGCAACTGCACCGGCACGCCGAGTTTGCACGCTATTGGCAGGGTGCCCGGATGGCGGCGGAGACGCTCGGTTATCGGCTGGAGGAGCTGGTCTGCGGGAGCGACCCGCCGTCGATCGCCCGGTTGCAGAAAGTGCTCTTGTCGCGCGGCATTGGCGGAATCATGCTGCCTCCGCAGCAGCGACGCTTTGATTGGACGGGATTGGATTGGGAGGGATTTTCCGCCGTGCGTCTGGGTCGTTCCGAGCCGACTCCGCGCCTGCACACCGTCGCCGCCGACCAGGTGGCCAACACCATCCTCGGCTTCAACGAAATCCGGGCCCGGGGTTACGCCCGGGTAGGCTTCGTCTCCGGAGCGGCCAACCAGGGCGGCGCGCTGTTTGAGGCCGGATTTTTGATGGCGCAACGCTGCATCGAAAAGGAGCTGTGGGTGCCCGTCCTGCGCCTGGAAGGGGCCGATGCAGCCGACCACCGCTCAAGGCTGGGGCATTGGCTGAAGCGGCACCGGCCCGACGCGGTGTTCACCGAGATGCATACGATCCCTGGGTTGCTCCGGCGGTGCGGTTGCCGCGTGCCCGAGGATGTGGGGCTGGCGGTGACCAGCGTGCTGGATGGCAACGCCGGGGCGGCGGGCATTTACCAAAATCCCGAGGAAGTGGGTCGCGTCGCCTCGCAGGTGCTGGTCTCCCTGCTCCGCGATAACGACCGCGGCAGCCCCTCGATTTTCCGGCAGATCCTGGTGGAAGGCGCCTGGGTGGATGGGCAAACCCTGCCCGATCGCCGCGCCTGGGCCGATGGTTCCCGTCCGCGCGAAGCTGCGTAGAACTTTGCTCTGCTCTACACTACACGAGCCTGGCTTCCTGGCTCCAGCAGGGCCTGGTGTGCCTTGCATAAAATTCTGAATATTATCCAGCCGCATAGCGGCGGCGAAGCAGAGCGGGAGCCGGGCGGCTGCCAGGAGGATTTTGCGGTGTGATTGGCTAGCTACTCTATGCTTACTTCCTTTTTCTTCTTCCCTATAACCCGTGGAAGATGCGATTATTTCGTGCAGCAGATCAAGAATCGGCGGAAATGCTTCATGGCCGCTTCCCATTAAATCAAGCTTTCAAATTACTCGAACATGCCACTTCCTGCTACGGCGAAGGCGCGACAGTTGCATCCGGCGGTGATAGAACCTGGGTTGCCTTGGCTCGATGATCGCGGCAAGCACATCCAGGCGCACGGCGGCGGCATCATCAAGCTGGATGACACCTGGTATTGGTTCGGCGAAGATCGTTCGCGCGACAACGATCCCGAAAAGCGCTACGTCGCCTGCTATTCTTCAAAGAATTTGATTCATTGGCAGTTCCGCCATCAGGTGCTTGCGCTCAGTGACCCCGAGAATTTTGGCCACGAATGGGTGCTTGAACGACCGAAAGTCTATTATCACGCCATGACGAGGAAATTCGTCATGTATATGCACATTGATGGACGTTTGCCGGGGAATAGTTCCCGTTACAGCATTGCAAGCGTTGGCATCGCCACCTGCGATACGGTCGATGGCGATTACCGCTACCAACGCCACTTTCGACCTTTGGGGCGTGAGAGTCGCGACCTCGGGCAGTTCATCGACGATGACGGCGCGGCTTACCTCATCTTTGAAAGCAGGCCCTCGCACGGATTCTACATCGCTGCTCTCTCCGGCGATTATCTCGACGTTAGCCGCGAGGTTTGTTTTGTCCCCGCACCGTTGGAAGGCGGAGCCATTGTAAACTATGACGGCCTCTATTATGTCCTTGGCTCTGGGTTGACGGGTTGGTGGCCCAATGCGAACCAATACGCCACCGCAAAACGGCTCGAAGGCCCGTGGTCAAATTTTGCAGACTTTGCTCCCGCCCACACGCACACTTGGGGATCGCAGACTACCAATCTCATCAAAGTCGTCGGGTCAACCAAGACGACTGTGATCTATGCGGGCGACCGGTGGCGTCCCGAAGAGCATTGGGACAGCCGGTATCTATGGATGCCCTTGGAAATCGGCGACGGCAAACTCGCCTTGCCTGAACCAAAGCCCTGGACGATCGACATCGAGTCCGGTGAAACTTCAATCGAGGAACAACACCAGTGATCTTTCCGCTGGGCGCAAACGTCCGGCAGAGAACTGCGGCACAAGTTCGCCGGGCAACCCTCTTTCCAAGATGATCCGGTAGCGCACAGGCCATCCCGAATTCCTGGTCTTGGGAAAGTAGGCAACCTTTGCGCCTGCTTTCGATACCTCCTCCCTTCACACCTGTGCATGGTTGGACAAATAGCGGATGCCTCTATCCAAATTTGTTGGCCCTTCACTGCGTCGGATGGGGCGCCAAGGCATAGTTC
>JAFAXH010000043.1 GCA_019241085.1 Verrucomicrobiota bacterium
ACAAAATGGCCTCCGGCGTGATCGCCAGCCCGCTGGCGTCCGGGTGCAGTTCGACCGACTTGCCGCCGATCTGCGCCGTGAACGCGTTGAGCGCCGCGGGGAACGGGTCCGGCACGGTCACTTGACCGACCAAATTGATTTCCCCGCCGCCGGGCGCGTTTTTCTCCGTGGTGGAAATTTCCGCGCTGCCGATGCGCAGCGTCGCCAGCGATTGCGGCATGCCGAAAAATGCAACCTCCGGGTCGGTGCTGACCACGGTTTTGTCGCCCTCGCGCGGATACACGTTGACGCGCGCAAACATCCCCTTGTTCATGTGCTCGGCCACGTGGCAATGAAAAATCCACGCGCCGGGATTGTCCGCCGTGGTGTCGGCGACCTTCATGCTCGCGGGCAGCAGCTCGACGACATCGGTGCGGCGCTTGCCCTCTTCGAGCGCGCGCAGCCCGTGCCAGTGCGCGCTGTGAAAATCGCTCTCGGAACCCAGGCCGAAAAGATACCAGCGCACGCGCTCGCCCTCGTTCATGTCCAGACCACCGAGGTTGCCGAAAGCACGGCCGTTGATCGTGTGCCGCTGACCTTCCTCCGCCGCTTGCTGCGCCTCGGCCCAGGTCGGCTGCGGCGCGTTCGGTCCCTGTCCCGGCGGCGGCGCATTGGCCGGCCGGTCGTCAACGTCTTCGACCGCACCGCCGAGCGTTTCATTGTAAATGGTAAACAGCGCGCCCATCTCGCGGTCCACATCGCACGGCGTGCCGTCGGGCCTGGCGCGAGCAGGATCGGTGACAATGATGAAGCCGACGGCGCCGAGGTTCGTTTCTTCGTCGCCGACAACGTGACTATGGTAGAGCCAGGCTTTCGAGCTGGGCTCGCCCGGACGCGGCGCGGCAGCTTCGTCGAGATACCAGACGTAGGTAAACTTCCCACCCGGCGCGACCGCGGCGCCGCGACCTTCGACTGGCTTGTAATACGAGCCTTCACTATCCTTGTCGTATTTCACACCGTGCGGGTGCATGGACATCGCCCGCCAGGCGCGGTTGAGAAACGTAACGCGCAAGTATTGCCCGGTGACGCCGCGCAAGACCTGCCCGAGAATGCCGAGCCGCTCGGTCGGCAGCACGCGCGCGGTGAAATTCGGGTCCGCATACTGCACGTAGCGAATTTTCCACGAAGCGCGGTTGAGCAGCAGTTGCGTCGGAAACGCCAAACCACAGACCGGATCCTGGCCTTCCGGCGCGAAGTTCCACAGCTCCGGCTCCGCCGCAATGTAATACTGCTTGGTCTTCGCGGGATCGGGCGGCTGGCCGAAAAATTTTCCGCCCAAGTCGCCCATCTCCGCCGTCACCGTCGGCTGCACGGCAGTCAAATCCGGCGCGGGAATTTCCGTCGCAGTCTGCGCACGCAGCACGCTCGCGTTTCCAAGCGAGAAAGCAGAAATCCCGAGTGCGAGCACGGCAAAGCTAGCCCGCGTCAGGCCGCCGGGCCGTCGCCGGGGCGCAGAGAAGAAAAAGACGCGACGAACGAAAAAATCCATCCGACACGGCACCGCAACGCCGCGCTGCCGGCAAGCTGGCGCGTGTGACAATCTCGTCACTTGTCCGCGGCGCCTCGTCCGGGAAATTTCGCACGATAATTTCATGCGCGACCCAAGGTGGATTTCTCACTTTCTCCGCCGGGTGGTTGCCGTCCCGCTGACGCTGCTGCTGGCGGCTGTCGTCGGTCACGCCGAACCCTCAGCGCCGGTCGCAAGTTATCCCATGCGCGGCGTGCTGCGCGGCATCGACGCACAGACCGGCCAGGCGACCATCGCGCACGAACCGATCCGCGGCTACATGCCGGCCATGACGATGGACTTCGCCGCCGCGAATCCCGCGGAGCTGCGCGGGTTGCAACCAGGCGACACGTTGACGTGCTGGCTCTGCGTTGCTCCCGACCGCGCGTGGATTGAAGGCGTGCGCAAAGAATTATCCACCGCCGCTACTCCGCTGATTACTCCGCTCCAGCCAGCAAATGTGAATCGCACGGTGGAGCTTGGGCCGGGCGACCTAGTGCCGGACGTGGAGTTGATCGACGTGCGCGGCGCGACCGTGCGCTTGCACGATTTCCACGGCAAAGCGCTGGCCATTGCTTTCATCTACCTGCGCTGTCCGTTGCCGACCTACTGCCCGTATCTCAACCGGAACTTTCAAGCCGCGCAGTCCTTGCTCGTTCGGCTGGATTGCGCCAATCAGGTGCAGTTTCTTTCCGTCAGCATGGACCCGGAAAACGACACGCCCGCGCGGCTCGCCGAGGGTGCGCGCACTTACGAGGCCGACGGTCAACGCTGGCAGTTTGTCGCGGCGCGCGAAGATGCCTTGCGCCAGCTCGGCGGCAGCGTTGGCTTGGAGTTTCAGCGCGGGCGCGATGGTTGGATCAACCACAACCTGCGCACGATAGTGATCGACCCGCAAGGCCGGCTGCGCCACGTCTTCCGTGGCAATGCCTGGACGCCGCAAGAACTCGCCGCCGAACTCCGCGCGGCCATCTCCGGACAGCCTTGAGCTTTGCCAGCCGACCGTTCGTTTTTCCTGGGAATCGTGACGCGACTCGTGTGCCGGAATTGTTACAAGACCGAGCTTGGGCGCAAGCCCGCGTTCGCTAGCGTCGGCAACAAGGCAAAGCTACTGCCGAACCTATCAATTTATGCATTACTCGAACTCCAAAAGCTCCCTTCGCATCGCGGCACTAACCCTTGGTCTCGCCACCGTCGCTCTCTTCACTACGAACAGCCGCGCGGCCAACTACACTTACCATGTGGACATGAATGTCGGGGCGCTGAGCACGGCGCCAAATGCGCCCTTTTTCCTGGACTTTCAGTTAAACGCCGGAGGCAATAATGGTGCCTCGGGCAACAGCGTGACACTCAACAATTTTGTGTTCACGGGTGGAGCAGCCACTGGTTCAGCCAACACTTCCGGCAACGTCAGCGGCAGTCTAGGGGCCGGCTTGACCTTGACGCTGAACACGAACAACCCATTCAACGAATTCTACCAAAGCTTCTCCACCAGCACGACGGACATCCAGTTTGACGTGAGCTCCACCCAGTTCGGCGCGGGCATCTCGCCTGACGGCTTCGCCGTTGCCATTCTCGATAGCGAAGCCAATAACCCGCAAATTGCCACGAACGCGCCAGACACTGTTTCGCTGCTGATGGAATCAATCAACGGCTCAGTCAGCATGGCGAACGTGGCAACCTACTCAAGCACCAACCCAACAGGCGTGACTGCGAGCGCCGTGCCAGAACCTTCCACCACGGCGCTGATGCTGCTCGGTGGCTGTGGCGGCTTGGTTGCACTCATTCGCCGGAGAAATCGTTCATAGTTTCTCTATGCTGCCGCGGCGAACGCGGTGCGCTGGATTGCCAGCGGCGTGAACGTCGCTGGCCTTTGGCGTTTTATGGGACTCTGCGCTTCACACCGCCGCTGCCTTTTGCACAAGGCAGCGGCGGTGTCGGGTGAACTCGCGCGGCAGCGAGATTTGCCAAGAGTTCAAGGCTCTTGTGATATGATTGACGGGCAGCGTGGACGTGCAATGGTAGTCGTTGCCGCTGTTGATGATGAGATAGCTGATCGTCGCATTCAGCCGTTCGTTGCATTGGTGCGGTTTTCCGGGGTGTCCGGCTGTTGCGCGATTGGCGAAACCCGTTTCGCTAACTATGAAAACAGACACTTCGGTTGCTCCGACGGGACCTAACGTAACTGCGGCCAAGCCAGTCGAGGCGCCAGCCCAGCCCGTTGCGGCCACCCCGCCGGCAGCGCGCCGGCAGCGCCTCCTGATTGTCGGCGCCATCGTCGTTGGTCTCGTGCTGATTTTTGGACTTCGCTGGGTGTGGCGCGCGTTCGGCACCGTTTCGACCGACGACGCGTATGTGAACAGCTACGTCACCTTCGTGGCGCCCCGCGTTTCCGGCCAGGTCGCGCGGGTTGCGGTCGAGGATAACAACCGGGTCAAAAAAGGCGATGTGCTCGTCGAGCTCGACCCGCAGCCATATCGGGTGCAGACCGCCATCAAACAAGCCGCGGTGGACAGCGCGCAGGCGAACCTCGTTGCCGCTCAAGCCAGCGTGCGCAGCTCGGTGGCGCAGGCGCGCGCGGGGCGTTTCAAGCTCATTCGGGCCATCGAAGATGTGGAGAATCAGGTCGCAGCAATCCGCGCCCGCGCCGCCGCGTGGGAGCAGAGCAAGGCCACTCTATCGCTCGCGCAGACCGAGTTTGACCGCGCGCAGCGTCTGCTCGCAACCAAAGTTGTGAGCACGGAGGAATACGACCAGCGGCGCGAGGCGCTGGACGTGGCCAAAGCCAAGGTCACGCAGGCGCTGGAGAGCGTCTCGCAGGCGCGCGTCGCGCTCGGTCTCCCCGCCCAGCCGCCCGAGGGCAAGGACCTCACCGACGTGCCGCCCGATCTCGACCAGAACTTTTCCGCCGTGCGGCAGGCGCTGGCCGATCTGCTGCAAAGCGCCGCCACGCTCGGCGTCACGCCGTCTTCCTACGATCTGACGCCGAAGCAGGTGCTCGAGGAATTTTACCGGCGCGATCCTGGGGGCGACATCGATAAAATTTACGCCGAGATCGTGAAGAACGCGCCGGGGCTCAAACAAGCCGAGGCTGGTCTCTTGCAAGCGCAACGCAACCTGGACCAAGCCCAGCTCGATCTGCGCTACTGCACGATCATCGCCGAGATCGACGGCGTGGTCACCCGACGCAACGTCAATCCGGGCAACAACGTGCAGGTCGGCCAGAGCCTGATGGCCCTCCGCTCGCTGCGCGACATCTGGGTGGACGCCAACTTCAAGGAAACCCAACTGCGCTCGCTGCGCATCGGCCAGCGCGTGGATTTGAAAGTGGACATGTATGGCGGCAAGCAGCGGTTCGAAGGCCGCATTTCCGGGTTCACGTTTGGCACTGGTTCCACGCTCGCGTTGCTGCCGCCGCAGAATGCGACGGGCAATTTTGTGAAAGTCGTGCAGCGGCTGCCGGTGCGCATCGACGTGGTGGATTATGATCCGGAAAAGCTGCCGTTGTTTGTCGGTGTTTCTGTCGAACCCGAAGTCGATATCCGCAGCAACCCGACTGGGCCAAACGCCGGCAAATATCTCCAAGCCGCCGCCAATCCCGCCGCGCCGACCCCAAAGCCGTGAGCACAGCTTCGGCATCGGCAACGATCGCCGCGCCGCCAACAGTCGCGGAGGCGACAAGCGAGCGCGCGATCAATCCGTGGATTGTCGCGCTCGCCGTCGTCAACCCGACGTTCATGGAAGTGCTCGACACCACGATCGCCAACGTGGCGTTGCGCTACATCGCCGGCGGACTTTCCGCGCCCGCGAACGACAGCGAGTGGGTGATCACGAGTTATCTCGCGGCGAATGCGATCATTCTCCCGATGTCCGGCTGGCTCGCCGTGCGGCTCGGCCGGCGCAATTATTTTCTGCTCTCGATGGCCGTGTTCACGCTCGCCTCGGCGCTGTGCGGCCTCGCGACAAATCTCGGCATGCTCATCGCCGCGCGCGTGCTCCAAGGTCTCGCCGGCGGCGGCTTGCAGCCCTCCAGCCAGGGCGTGTTGCTCGACGCTTTTCCGAAGGAAAAACAGGGCGCCGCGCAGACGCTCTTTGGCATCGCCGCGCTGCTCGCGCCTGTCGTCGGGCCGACGCTCGGCGGCTGGCTCACCGACAATTACGGCTGGCGCTGGTGCTTTTACATCAACATCCCGGTCGGCATCTTCGCGCTCTGGATGTGCAGCCGCGTCGTGCGCGACCCCGCTTACCTGAAAACGCAACAAGCGGAGATGCGGAAAAAAGGCGGACCCTTCGACACGCTCGGTCTCTGCCTGCTGAGCCTCACGATGATCTGCTGGGAAATCGTGCTGAGCAAAGGCCAGGAGTGGGACTGGTTCGGCGATCCGTTCGGCCGCGTGCAAACCTTCGCGGCGTTGTTTGCGCTCGGTCTAGGCTGGTTGATCTGGCGCGAGCTGCGCATTCAAAATCCACTCATCAATTTCCGCACCTTGGCTGACCACAACTTCCGCTGGGCTTGCGTCATTATCTTCTGCGCCTTTGCGTCGCTCTATGCCAACACCACGACCTTGCCGGGCCTGCTGCAATCGCTCTTCGGCTACGATGCGACCACCTCCGGTCTCGTCCTCTCGCCCGCGGGCGCGGGTGCCATCGTGATGCTCGCGATTGTCGGCCGGCTGCTCGGGCGCGGAGTCGATGCGCGCTATCTCATGGCCGCCGGCCTCATCACGATGGGCGCAGGCGCCTTCGGGATGTCACGCTTCAACCTCGAGATCGACGAGTGGCACGTGATCGAGGCGCGCGTCGTGTTCATCGTCGGCCTTTCGATGATCTTTGCGCCGCTCAACGTCGCCGCATTTTTCAATATCCCGCCCCAATTGCGCGGCGCGGCCGTCGGTCTGCTCGCGCTGCTGCGCAACGAAGGCGGCAGCGTCGGCACGTCCGTCACAAAAGTCATCCTTGATCGCCGGGAGCAATTCCACAGCCTGCGCTTGGGCGAGAATCTCGACCCGCTCAATCCTGCCGTGACCGATTTCCTCGCGCAGGCTCAACAGAATCTGCTTCAGGTTACCGGCGATCCCGTGGCGGCGAACCAAATGGCCTTGCAAACGCTCGCCAATCTGCGCGTGCAACAAAGCTCCGCGCTCGCCTATTTCGACAGCTTTTTTGTCTTCGCCGCGCTGTCGGTCCCGCTGGCCGCGCTCGTGTTCCTGATGCGGCGTTCCGTTGCCGCCAAGGGCGAGCACGTCGCGGCGGAGTAATCCTTTCCGTTTGCGCTGCAGAGTGCCAGCCCGGAGCTATCCTCCGCCGGTCGTGAGATTGCCGAATACCTCGCGGAACTCCGGGTCGTCCTTGAGCATGCGGGCAACTTCCATCTTGCGTTCGCGGCTGTTCGTCAGCTCGTGGAGCATCATCATGCGGACATCGTGGTCCTGGCACATCTCGGCGATCTTCGCCTTGTGCTGCTCTTTCGATTCCGGCGCGGCCTGAAGGTTGGGCAACTGAATCAGCAGCGCGCAGGTTGCGACGGTGAGTAGGAGAGACTTTTTCATCGGTAGTGTGTTGATCGCTGTGGAAATGCCTGCCGGGGATTCGGCGAGACAAACCGCAAGGCGATCTACTGCTTTCTCACGCTTTAAGGACCGGACGTCTCAGAAAAATGAAACTTCTTGATTCCGGCGTGGACTGCGCCCATCGCCGATCCTCGTCTGCAAGCTAAGTGAAAGACAATCTCCCAGCCCATCGCGATACTGAATCTGGAGTCAGTTTAATTTTTCCACGACTGGACTGCATGAACAGCCACCGCAACCCGAATCTTATCAGCCGAATGTAAACGCGAAAGTCTCCACACCAGCATCAAGAAACTCGATCTCGATCTCTCGTTCCATAATCGGATTTGGTTGTCGGATTAGCTGATACAACCGCTGCGCGGTCACATTGCCGTTGCCCTGCTCGTCAACGTCAAGCCCGTGGGCTCCACCGGGTGATCGTCCATCGAGGAGCACGCGAAATCTCACAGGACTCCCTCCCGCCGCTGGCCCCATGACGAGATGCAGATCGCGCGCGTAAAAGCGATACCCGATCCGTCCGTTTGCCCGGTTTAGCACTGCCCCCTGTTTCCCTACTGTCCAATCACCCGACAAAGCCCAATGATTGATCCTCAACCTCGTCGGGATCGCGTAGGTGCGACGTTTGTCCGATATGATGCCCCCGGGGGACGCAAAGTTCTCGGTGCGCTCATAGCCGAGGTAGTTTTCCGGAGTCTTCAAGTTACTCCAATCGGCGGCAACTTCTAACCCGCGCGCTTCCACCGAGACCAGAGAATGGTCAAAGTCGCCGTATCCCGCCTCGGTCAGTAGTTGTTGAATGATTCGTTCTGATCGTTCGTAGTCACCTTCACCGAATTGATGATGTCGGATCCGCCCCTGTCCGTCGATGAAATAGAGTGCCGGCCAGTATTCATTTTTGAAGGCGCGCCAAATCGAATGATCGCTGTCAACTGCGACCGGGTAATTGATCGTCATCTCCGTCGCGGCACGACGAACGTTCTCGAGGTTTTTCTCAAATGCGAACTCAGGCGAATGCATACCGATTACAACCAGCTCGTGATCCTTGTATTTCTCTCCCCAGGCGCGGACGTAAGGAAGCGTGCGCAGCCAGTTGATGCACGTATAGGTCCAGAACTGGACCAAGATAACTTTCCCGCGTAATTCAGCCGTCGTCAGCGGCGGCGTATTGAGCCACTCGGTTGCACCATCAAGCGGCGGCAGCCTGCCTTCAATTGGCAATTGGATGGTTGCAGACGCCATCCGTTGAGTTTTGGCTTTATCTTCAGCGAACGTTCTAGGCTCAGATCCGATTACAACGGCAAGTGTCACCATTAGTAAGAGCCATTTTGTTTTCATGATGTATGCCGCTGAGGGATTCGCACGTTTGCATCATATAAAACATTACGTCGCGACTCATGAGTAGGTGGCTACTTCCAGGACAGCATCGGTGAACACCTGCGGGGCCTCCTGCGGTAGATTGTGCCCGATGCCGCCGGCAATGTTTCGATGGACGTATTTACCCGAGAATTTCTTGGCGTAGGCGGCAGGTTCCGGGTGCGGCGCGCCATTGGCATCGCCTTCGAGGGTGATCGTAGGCATGTGGATGATCGGAAATTCAGCGAGTCGCTTTTCCAAGGGATCATACTTCGCTTCGCCTTCCGCCAGTCCGAGCCGCCAGCGGTAGTTGTGGATCACGATGCTGACGTGATCCGGGTTGTCGAAGGACGCCGCGCTGCGCGCATATGTGGCGTCGTCAAAGTTCCATTTCGGCGAAGCGAGCTGCCAGATGAGCCTGTTGAAGTCAGACCGGTATTTCTCGTAGCCAGCCCGCCCGCGTTCCGTGGCAAAGTAATATTGATACCACCATTCGAGCTCCGCTTTCGGCGGCAGCGGCACTTTGCCCAATTCCTGGCTGCCAATGAGATAGCCACTCACGGAGACCAGCGCCTGGCAGCGCTCAGGCCAAAGTGCCGCGATGATATTGGCGCTGCGCGCTCCCCAGTCGAAGCCGGCGAAGATCGCTCGCTCGATTCGAAGCGCGTCCATCAAATCGATGATGTCGCTGGCAAGCGCCGCCGGTTGCCCATTGCGAATCGTGTCAGCCGAGAGGAAGTGAGTCGAGCCATAGCCGCGCAGTGACGGGACGATCACCCGGTAGCCCGCCGACGCGAGCTTTGGGACGACGTCAATGAAGCTGTAAATATCATAGGGCCAGCCGTGCAGGAGAAACACGACGGGATCATCCGCCGGACCAGCTTCAGCATAACTAACGCTCAGAACGCCAGCGTCGATCTGCTTCAGCGAACCGAACGAGCGATTCGCCGCCGGCGTAGCTAACGCAGATGGCTTGTTCTCCGCCAGGACTGGCCTCTGGGAAAGTAGCGTGGCTCCGGCCGAGAGACCTACCAAGGCCAGAGAACGTCGGCGCGATATTCCGATGGATTCTATTTGGTTCATAGCTAAGAGGTCGAAATAGAAGTCGTTTGGAAAAGTAGGTCCTGAAATGTTGCCAGCTCGCGCCGCGAGTCTCGTTAGGTTTCATCACTCATGGTAAGCACCACGCGAAAGCGCACTTTGCCGCTGTGCATGTGTTCGTAGGCTTCTGCTACGCGACTAAGTGGAAATGTCTCGATCATCGGATGCACGTCGCTGAGCGCGCTGAATTCCAACGTGTCCTGCGAGTCACGGGCCGTGCCGGAATAGCAGCCGGAGATTTGGCGGCGGCCCATGAGGAGCGGGAACACGCTGACCATGAGCGGATCGTTCGGCGCCGCCGGAATCAAGAGATTGCCGTTGACGCCCAGCCCGCCGACGACATCCGAGATCGCTTTCGCGCTCGGCGCCGTCGCGAGGATCACGCGTGCGCCGCC
>JAFAXH010000093.1 GCA_019241085.1 Verrucomicrobiota bacterium
CAGGATGACAAAGAAAATGCGCGATCACGATTACTTGGTTTACATCATCACAAACGACAACAACTCGGTGCTCTACATTGGCGTCACCAGCGGACTCCTTGGCCGCGTCAGTCAGCATCGGAACGGCACATCGCGGGCTTTACTCAACTATACCGCGCCCATGAACTGATCTTTTACGAGCACTTTCGCGAAGTGCGTGACGCCGTCGCACGGGAAAAGCAACTGAAACGCTGGCGGCGCGAGAAGAAGGTGACACTCGTCGAACGCATGAATCCAATGTGGCGTGATTTGGGTGCGGAAATTGAACCACACACTTAACGAGCCAGGCAATCAGTAAGAGGTCCCTCGACTTCGCTCGGGATGACAAAGCGGAAAGAAAGACGCGCAACGATGCTCAGCGATCCTGCCACTGCGCGGGAGTTTTATTGACGAACGCCTCGACGCCGCGGTGAAAATCGGCGCTGCCGTAGCAGGCTTCGATCAAGTCATCGGCGTTGGCGAGCGGATTCGTCTCCAAACGCCGCAGCGTCTCGCGCGCGACGCGCATCGTGATCGGCGCGTGACTCAGCAGCCGGCCGCAAATTTCCGTGATGCGCGCCTCCAATTCAACCGCGTCCGACGCGACGGCGGCGAGATAGCCGAGCGGCGACAATTCCTCCGCCGTCGGCAGCTCTGCAAGCACCAGAAGCCGTTTCACCCAGCTCACGCCGAGCGTGCTCACGAGCCGGCGCAGACTGGTCGGTGAAAGACAATTCCCCAAGGTGCGCGCAATCGGCACGCCGAAGCGCGCGCCAGCGAGCGCCACGCGCACGTCGCACGCATTCGCGATGAGCAAGCCGCCGCCGACCGCCCAGCCTTCAATCACGGCGACCGAAGGCACGCGCAACGTTTCCAGCGCCGCGATATAGCCATCGATGCGTTCTTCATAATTGAGGCCGTCCTGGCCGGAAGCGAATTGTCGAAACTGCTCGATGTCCGTGCCCGCGACGAAGGCCTTGCCGCCCGCGCCGCGCAGCACGGCGAGCCGGATCGACGCGTCGGCGTTGATGCGCGCGCAATGCTCCGCGAGGTCGTCATACATGCGCCAGGTCATCGCGTTGCGCGCGGCCGGACGATCAAAGGTCAGCCGCGCGACGGCGCCGTCGATTTCCACGCGCACGCGGCCTTCTTCAATGTGAACTTTTGCCGTTAAATTACTCATGGATCGAACGCGCCTCCCGCGCGCAACGTTGCCAAGGCGGCGTCGTCGAAGCCCGCTTCGGCGAGCACTTCATCCGTATGCTCGCCGAGCAAGGGCGGATGCCGGCGCACCTGTTGCGGCGTGGCGGAAAGCTTCACCGGAAAGCCGATGTTTGGAATGCTCCCTTCGACCGGATGCGGAACGTCGATCTTCATCTTCCGATGTCGTCCGTGCTCGCTGCTGAATGCTTCGGGATAAGAATTCATCCGACCCGCGGGGATGCCGGCGGCGAGCAATTCGTTTTCCCATTCGACCGCGGTTTTGGCGGCGAAGCTTTTTTCCAGCTCGGCGATGACTGCTTCGCGGTTGGCCAAACGCGCGCGATTGTCGATGAAACGCGCGTCGGCGAGCAGGTCGGCGCGGCCGAGGAGGTCGCAAAGTTTTTGCCAGAGCTTCTGGTTCGTTGCGCCCATGACAAAGTAGCCGTCCGAGGCGCGCACGGCTTGATACGGCACGCTCATTTTGTTGGACGTTCCGACCGGCGTCGGCGCGCGGCCCGTGCCCCAAAACTCCGCCGCTTCCCAGATCGAAAATCCCAACGCCGCATCGAACAACGCCGCGTCGATGTATTGTCCCTGGCCGGTCGTTTGCTGGCCGATGTAGGCGCTCAAAATTGCATACACGGCGAACAACGCGCAGCCGATATCAGCCACCGGCACGCCGCACTTCACCGGCGGCATGTCGGGGTAACCCGTCACGCTCATCACGCCCGACATCGCCTGCGCCATGAGATCAAAGCCGGGCCGGTCGGCCCACGGCCCGCTTTGGCCGAAGCCGGAGATGCTGGCGTAGATGAGACGCGGGTTGAGCGCGTGCAGCGACTCGTAGCCGCAGCCGAGGCGTTTCATCACGCCCGGGCGATAATTTTCCACCAGGATGTCCGCCGTTTCCGCCAGCTTGTGCAGCGCCGCGCGGCCCGCCGGATTTTTCAAGTTCAGCGTCACGCTGCGCTTGTTGCGGTTCATGTTCATGAAGCCCAGGCTGTCGCTGCCTTTCATTTTGAAACCCATCGCGGCGCGCGTTTGGTCGCCGGTGCCGGGCGGCTCGATTTTGATCACGTCCGCGCCCATGTCGGCGAGCAGCATGGTGCAAAACGGACCGGCCATGACTTGACTCACATCGAGCACTTTCAATCGGCTCAGCGGCAAAGACAGCAGCGGGAGCATGGCAGCGTGGCGTCAGGAGGCGGGAGCTTGCGCGTCACTTAAGGCCGGCCGCAGCAGCCAGGCGAGCGGCAGCGTCAGCAACACGAGCGCCGCCACGAGCATCATCATCCGGGACAGGCCCAGGGCGTCGCTGAAGGCACCATAAATCACCGGCGACAACGCGCCAGCGCCGATCGTGCCGGTGTAAAAAATCCCGAACGCCCGCTCGTGCCGCTGCGCCGGCACCAGCTCGGGCACCGTGCCGTAGAGCACGGACGACGTGCCGTTGAGCGCGACGCCCACCAGCGGCAACAACGCCAGCGCGCCCGCCAGCGGCAGCGGCAGGAGCGCGAAGATGCTCGCCGCAGTCAAGCCCTCCGTGAGAAAGACCGTCGCCAGCACGCCGAGACGCGTGCCGAGAAAGCCGCACACGAATTTGCCCGTCGCGCCGCCGGCGAACACGAGCGTCAACGCCAGCCCGACCGTCGGCAAGCCCGCGCCCTTCGCCCGCAACAAAAACGGCAGGAACGTGAGAAACCCCATGCGCGTCGCGCTGTCGAGCACGCCGATGCTGAACAAAATCCAAAATCCCCGGCTCGCCTGCGGGCGCGCGGCGTCGCTCGCCGGTGCGACCTTTTCGCCAACGCCAGCGTCCGTGTTCACCAGCCTTTCCGCCCGCCCATCGCGCGGCAGAAAGAGCGCCAGCGCCGCCGTCACCGCCAGCCCGAGCACGGCCAGCACGCCGGCCGCCGGCCGCCACGGCATCGCCGCCAGCAGCACCGCCGTCAGCGCCGGCAGCAGCATTTTGCCCACGTCGCCGGAAAAGTTAAACGTGCCCAGAGCCGCCCGCGCCCGCGCTCCCTCGTAGGCGCGCGACACGAGGCTCGACGCCAGCGGATGTTGCACGCTGGAGCCGAGTCCGCCGAGAAACAGCGCCGCGATCAACATCGCCAGCCCCATGCTCGCGCCCGCCAGCAAATAACCCAGCGCCGCCAGCGCCGTGCCGCCCACGAGCAACGCGCGTCCCCCCACCCGCTCCGCCCACAAACTTGCCGGCACCTGGAAGCCCGCCATCGTGCCCGCATACAACGCGCGCAAGACACCCACCGCCGCGTAGGAAAGTGCGAACTCCGCCTGCCAGAGCGGCAGCAACACGTAGAGCAAATCCGTGTAGCCATCGTGCAGCGCGTGCGCCAGACACGCCGTCGCCAGCGTCCGGCGCGCCGCTGCAGCGCCGGGCGGCGCGGTCAGCGAGCGAGGAGGCGACGCAGGCGTGGACGGCGGCGGCATGGGGGAATTTTCAGACGGGCTGCCAATAATCAAATCGGCACCGTGGCGTGTCCTGCTCCCGCCGAAATCCTGGCCCGATGCAAATGACAGGTGCGCGGGTGCGAAGCAGCCTTGCGCGCGCCCGTGCGAGAGACGCTTGGATGGATGCAAGCCGCACGCACCCGGCCCGCTGCGCGCCGACGCTGGTTCCTTGCTTGCTGAACCTGTCCCCGGGCCATTCGCGCCTGCGCCAGTGCAAATCACGCCTGAGCGCGTGTCAATCGAGCCTGCTCGTATGTAAAACGAGCCTGCGCCGGTGCAAATCGCCCCTGCGTGCATGTCAATCGCGCCCGCGCGGTGGCAATTTTCGGTTGCGCCGGTGCAAGGAGCGTCCGCGACCGGGAATCCAGCCAACAAGCCAATTTCGGGCTTGGCTTGCTTACAAGTTTGTCTTAGTTTTCGCCGTAACCAGGAAAACTTCCGCCTCCCATGAACGACCGAAAAACCGCCCGCTACACCATGTTTGGCCGCGTCGTCACCTTCGGCAAGGATAACGCCGCCGACTTCGCCGCCGGCAGCAACGCCCAAACGCACTTCACCAACCTCGCACGGATCATCGCCGACCTTGATGCCGCCAAGGCCGGCCAGCAGGGCGGCGCCGGCGTCACCGCCTTGGAAGTGCTCATCGATGCCTACCGACTCGACCTGCAAAATATCGCCCGCACCGCCCGCGCCATTGACCAGGACAGCCCCGGTTTCGCCGGCCAGCTCCCCGCCCCCGCCACTGCCGGCCAAGGCGCGCTGCTGACCACCGGCGACGCCTACATCAAGGCGCTCCAACAACCGGGCGTCGCCGCCCAGTTCATCGCCCACGAACTGCCCGCCGACTTCGTGCAAAACCTCATCGACGACCGCGCCGCCATCGACGAGGCCAAGGCGACCGCCCAGAGCGACGACAACGAAGGCGTGGAAAGCACCGCCGCCGTCAGCCGCCTGATCAAAGCCGGCATGAAGGAGGTCAACTACCTCGACGCCATCATGCACAATAAATACAGCCGCACCCCCGACAAACTGCGCGCCTGGCAAAGCGCCAGCCACATCGAGCGCGCTCCGCAAAGGGAGAAGAAGCCGGCGCCGCCTGCGAACAGCAGCCCGGCGCCCAACCCGGCCTAAGCGCCAGAACCTTCACCCCATGCGACTGCATGCGCACGATCCCAGTGATCTGCCGTGCGTCAGCAAGCCCGCGCCGTTCGCATAACGCTTCTCACTTGATCGAGCAATTAGGTTTACCAGCCGTCATGTTTTATGCGAATGCCTTCCCCTGATAAATGAGGGTTGATCTGTGTTATGCGAATAAAAGCTGCTTTTTCAATAACAAACCCGTTTCACCGAATTCAGAGTTAGGCACATT
Source organism: Verrucomicrobiota bacterium (assembly GCA_019241085.1). GTDB lineage: Bacteria > Verrucomicrobiota > Verrucomicrobiia > Chthoniobacterales > SZAS-18 > JAFAXH01. Next base: position 5,066 of record JAFAXH010000093.1, read on the forward strand.
CGCGTCATCCCATGTCAGCCGAATGCTACTTCCTCCCATCTGTCAGCGCACCGGGCTTGACCTTGGCGCAGTTGGCTGCCCGTTTCCAGACCATTGGGCTGCCAGCCACTGTTCAGCCCGATGACGAGACGCACGCCTGGATCATTATTCCTCCACACCGCACCCAGCTTTACGCGACGGTCCAGCAGAGTCTTGTTGCCTTTGTCACCTTGGACGCCAGCCTCCACGATCCGCCGAGTTTTCTTCCCTCCGTCGAGCGAGTGTTGCGCGAGGCCGCGTTCTCGACTCCTGCGCCAGCCTGAGCATATGGTCCCATGTGCCTAACCACGCGCTCCAGCGAACAGAGGCTGGCGGTGGAGTCTTTTCTGTGGTTGAGTCTGTCCTCGCCAGCCTCTGTCGCTGAGCTTGAGTCCGTTAGACCCTTCAACTCACCTCCTATGCCAAACGTTCCCGAAGACATCCAAACTAGATTACACCATTGGCGTCAGCTACGTGCTGTCTGGAAATCATTGCATTACGGTCTTGGTTTGGTTGGGATTGCTACTTCCGGCACCGTTGCAGCGAAACTCAGCAACGCTGACACAGACACTCCTATCGCAAGCTGGACACCTTGGTTGGCTGTTATCGCCACAGCTTGTGCTGCTTTGGTGACATTCTTGGAGCCAGCCAAGAAGATGAAAGCGTATGATGTGGCTTGGTCGATCTTGTCAGACGCTGCCGGCCGTTACGCGAGCGGTGCGACCATCACTATCGAGCAGTTATACAATGCGATGGAGAAGGCCCAAAACACCATGCTGGGGTCTAACCCAGCGCTGCAGCGAACGGACTCTGGCGGCAGCGTCCATCCTTGAATTCCATGTCCGTCCTCGCCAGAGTCCGTCGCTGAGCTTGGGTCCGTTAGGCTACTCAGCGCGCTTGCTCCTTTCCGCGCGGCCGAATCCTTTCCCGGAGTGAAGACCGTTACCCTTTCTGCCCATTTCGACGGCGAGCGCATCCAGCTCGATGAGCCGTTCTCGCTGCCTAGCCTGTGACTAATTAGACTCCCGCCTGCACGAGCAGGGCGCGCAGGACAGTCTCGGCCTCGAAGGATTCGCGCGCGATGCGGGCGGCGGCGTGGGAATGATAGACGGGGTCGGCGTTGATGGCGCGGACGGCTGCGGCGATTTCGTCGAGATTGGAAAACGGGAACAAGCCGCCGACTTCGGGGCCGCCGTAGAATGCGCTGAAGCCGGTTTCCTGCGTGATGACCGGCCGGCCGGCGGCGAGGTAGCAGGCGCTGCGGTCGCTGAACCAGCCGGTGTGCAGGCGCACGTATTGATCCTTGGCGACGGTGAACTCGCCCTTCGAGCCGCGGATGTAATCGACATACGCCTGCCAGTCGATGCTCATGGCTTCGGGCGAAGTGTCGCGCCAGCCGCTGGCGTGGAATTTGGCGCGCAACGCCGGGTCTTTGAAGGTCGTCGCCAGCTCGAAAGGTTCGCCGGCGCGCGCGGGCGCCTCGCGGAATTTTTCAAACTCGGGCAGCTTGCTCCAAAGGTAGTTTTCGCCGCGCCAGGCGATGTCTTTTTTGCCGCCGGTGGCGAGGTTGGCGATCGTGGTGAACACGGCGCCGGCGGCGGGCGGCGCGTCGGTTTTCCAGAAGTCGGTGACAACGGGCTGGCGGGTCGGGTGCCAGACGAGGCCGTGGCGTGGCACGGGGAACTGCGAGTCGGGCCGGACGATGGCTTCGCCGAAGGTGAAGAGCGCGCGGTGGCGGCGCAGAAATTCGAGTGTCGAAGCGTCGCCAGTATCGACTTTGATTTGTTCGACGCCGGGATCGCTTTCGACATAGATGAGGTTTTCGCTCAGGAGCAGGTCGTCGTTGAGTTCGTGCGAGCCGCAGATGTTGAGCAGCGCGTCGGCGTGCTGGTAGAGATCGTTGATGGCGGCGCGCGAAAGGCCAAAGGTGCGCTCGCGTCCGAGGAAGCGGGAGCAAAACGCCCAGCGGCCCTGGAAGCCGAATTGATCGGCGAGCTTGTTCAACGTGGCGACGGCGTAAGTGTCGTCTTCATCGACGGTCTGGCGCACGGGATCGTAGGGGACGCGCGAGAGGTCTTCGATGTAATAAACTTCGTGCCCGAGCCGCTGGAGGCCGACGAGGTAATGGATCATCTGCCAGATGACTCCGGCAATCGGACAGTTGGCCATGAAGCCGAGGACGGCGATGCGTTTTTTGGACATGAAGGAATACGGATTTCTAGACAGAATTAACAAAATTAAACAGAAATACCTGAGAAGTAGGAATAGAACCGATAGAGACTATCTTGCCCACCGCTTTGCTAGCTGCTCGTGCAACGGACTTTCTGCTTCCCCTAATTCTGTTTAATTTTGTTAATTCTGTCTAAAAACTCAGTTTCCCTGTGCTCCGCCGAAGCCGCCGGCGCGGAAGAGCTTGGCGTAAACGCCGCCGCGCGCGAGGAGTTCTTCGCCGTTGCCGACTTCGGCGATGCGGCCTTGTTCGAGCACGACGATTTTGTCGAGATGGTGCGTCGTGGCGAGGCGGTGCGTGATGATGAGCGTGGTGCGTCCGCGCATGAGTTCTTCGAGTGTGTCCATGATGGCGCGTTCGGTGGCGGGATCGAGCGCGCTGGTCGGTTCGTCGAGCAGGAGGATGGGCGAATTTTTCAAAAACGCCCGCGCGATGCCGATGCGCTGGCGCTGGCCGACGGAAAGATGGCCGCCGCGTTCGCCGACCGGCGAGCCGTAGCCGTTCGGAAGCTGGCGGATGAAGCTGTCGGCCTGGGCGCGTTGGGCGGCTTCGATGATCTCGGCCTCGGTCGCGTCGGGTCGGCCGTAAGCGATGTTTTCGCGGATGGTGGTGGAAAAGAGCAGCGTGTCCTGGAGCACGAGGGAAATCTGGGCGCGCAATGATTTTTTTGTGACGGCGCGCAGGTCTTTGCCGTCGAGTGAAACCACGCCGGCGGTTGGATCGTAAAAGCGCGGCACGAGCGAGAGCAGCGTGCTCTTGCCGGCGCCGGTGCCGCCGACAAAGGCGACACGTTCGCCGGACGCGATCTGGAGGTTCACGTCGCGCAGGATGAGGCGTTCGGCGTCGTAACCGAAATCGACGTGCTCGAAGCGAATGTCGCCGCGCGTGGCGGCTGCGGTGATGGTCGCCGCGTCTGGTGCGTCGCGCACGTCGTCGGCTTGATCGAGCACTTCGAAGCAACGCTTTGCGCCGGCGGTGGCGCCTTCG
>JAFAXH010000100.1 GCA_019241085.1 Verrucomicrobiota bacterium
AGGTTGTCCGCCGCCATCGGCAGGCGCGCTTCCAACGCATTTTTCACCTGCCCGGCGCGATACGGCTCGACCGTGCGCACGGCCAGCCCATGCACGCCGTCGCCAAGTCCGTAGAGTTCCTGGCCCAAAAAAAGCGGGACGAAAATAATCTCGGAATCATACAAAAATCGGCCGCTGGAAAAGATGCCGGTGATCGTGACTTCGGTCGGCGTGATGACGCTCTTGATGTCGGCGATTTCCTGCTTCGCCGCGGCGCCTTCTTTTTTTTCCAATTCGTCGAGCTTGGTCATCAGCTCGTTGAGGTTGCCCGGCGAATAGAGCGTCAGCTTGTCGCCGACCTCGGCGCCGAGACTGCGCGCAAGTTCCTTGCCGATGACAACGCTGTTGCCTTCGAGGTCGAACTTGCCGCTCTCGACGCATTGCGCGATGTCGCTGATGCGCATCTCGGCGGCGGGATCGACGGCGCGAATTTTTGGCGCAACGCGCCGGCCGGAATTTTCCTTTTGAATCTCCGCCACTACGGGGCCAAAAACGAACGGCGCGGCGGCTTCCACCTCGGGCGTCTGCTTCACCTTCGGCAACAGCTCGCGCCATTCGTCGAGAATGCCGCCGTCCTTGGCGATGACGATGTGCGCGTCGAAGCCGACGATCTTCTTTTTCAACTCCAGATCGAAGCCGCTCATCACCGAGATGACGACGATCATGACCATGATGCCGAGCGTGACGCCGAGCACAGAGATGAGCGTGATGATGGAAAGAAACGTGCGCCGCGGCTTCAAGTAGCGCAGCGCGAGGAACAGGCTGAAGGAACGGTTCACGCGGAGAAAAAAAGTTCTAAGCTCGAAGCTCTAAGTTCTAAACAAGTTCAAAGCTCGAAGTTCCAAACAAGCTCGAAGCTCAAAAACGACAGTAGCAATACGACTTCCCATTTTCGCTTTGAACTTCGGGCTTGTTTCGAGCTTAGAACTTAGTGCTTCGAGCTTCCCGGCGCAGCCGGGCGCAGGTGCGGAAACAGGATGATGTCGCGGATCGACTCCGCGCCGGTGAGCAGCATGAGCAAACGATCAATGCCAATGCCAATGCCGCCGGCGGAGGGCATGCCGTGTTCGAGCGCGAGCAGGAAATCTTCGTCCACGCTTTGCGTCTCCTCGCCCGCTTGCGCGAGCAGGCGCGCGCGCTGCACGTCGGGATCGTTCAGCTCGCTGTAGCCGGGCGCGATTTCCTGGCCGTTGATGATGAGTTCAAACACATCGACCAGCGCCGGGTCGGCGGCGTTTTGTTTCGCCAGCGGCACGAGTTCCTTTGGCAAATGCGTGACGAACAGCGGGTCGAACGTTTTTTCTTCGACGAGTTTTTCAAATACCTGCTGCGTGACTTCGTGCTCCTCCATGCGGTCGCGGATTTCCAAGTCGAGCCGTTCGCGCGCGTGCGTCACACGCTCGGCGGGCGAGAGCGCGAACCAGCCGGGCGCGACGCTCTCGATCAAATCGTGATAGCGCGCGCGACGCCATGGCCGCGCGAGGTTAATGATCTTTTCTTGTGTTAATTTCTCCAATGCTTCTTTCGACGCAGAAAAGTCGTTCGCAACTTCTTTTAACAACTTGTGCCAAGGCTCAATATCGCGAATAACAATCCGCTCTTCTGATTCTGGTTGATTGCGGATTTCTTCCTTTGCAAAAGCGACGTCAACCATTCCACGCTTAACCAAATCGAGAGCTTTCGTGGCGACGAGATGCGCAGGTTGAGTGTCTAAAGCTTTCAACAAACCACGAAGTTCGTCGGGCAATCCTTGAACAGTTTCTCCAAACCAACTTTCAAACACTTCCACCTTCTTGACCTTCATTGTTTCCCTAAAAATTCTTTCAAACTCTCCTTCGAATCGCCGAACTGCACGCCGTATGGCTACTTCAGTTTCAGCCCTACGATTATGTGTAATCTGAAGCGTGCCCAAGATGGTCTGTGCGAGATAACAAATAAGCTCCTCGACTAACTCCGCCATCTGCTCGAAATCGGCGAACGCCCAATACGCTTCGAGCATCGTGAACTCCGGGTTGTGCCGGCGGCTCAAGCCTTCGTTGCGAAAGTTGCGGCCGATTTCAAACACCTTCGGAAAGCCGCCGACGAGCAGGCGCTTCAAATAAAGCTCGAGCGCGATGCGCAGATAAAATTGCGTGCCGAGCGCATTGTGGTGCGTGACGAACGGCCGCGCCGCCGCGCCGCCGGCGACCGGCTGCATCATCGGCGTCTCGACTTCCAAAAATCCGCGCGCGTGGAAAAAATCGCGGATCGCGCGGAGGACTTTGCTGCGGGTGAGAAAAATTTCGCGCGAGCGTGCGTTGGCGACGAGGTCGAGGTAGCGCTGGCGGTAGCGCGCCTCCACGTCGGCGAGGCCGTGCCACTTGTCGGGCAACGGCCGCAGCGCCTTGCCGAGAATCTGGAACTCGCGCACGCGCACGGTCGGCTCGCCGGTTTTCGTCGTGAAACCCTCGCCTTCGACGCCGACGAAATCGCCGATGTCGAGCAAGGCGAAAAGCTCCGCCTGCGCGGGCGTCAGATTTTTCGCATTCAAATAAATCTGGATGCGCCCCGTGAGATCGCTGAGATCGAGAAAATGCGATTTGCCAAAATCGCGGTGTGCCGTGACCCGGCCGGCGGCGCGCAACGCCCTGCCTTCCGCAAACGCCGCGCGCACTTCGGCGACCGCGCCATCGACGGCGAAGCGCGCGCCGAACGGATCGACGCCGTGCGCGCGCACCGCGTCGAGTTTGCGGCGGCGTTCGGCCAGGAGCTTGTCGGCGGAGTCTTCCATGAGGAAAAAAGCGGGCGGGCAATCTGCGCTGCCCGCCGTTGCTTTGTCAACGCCGGCAGGCCGTGCCGTCAAAAAACAATCCCGCCGTCGCGCACGCCCGAGGCGCCCGCGACGGCGGGATGAATGATTAACGGATGACCATCGAGCCGTCGCACGAGCGGCGGCATCGACCGGTCACATTTTAGTGATTAGCGACGGCCGCGCGCTTTGCTGGCAGCGGCGCCGGCAGCGGGTGGCGCGCTCGCGGCGGCCTTCAAGCCGCGACGACCGCGGGCCGCGGCAGCTTCCGGGCTGGGGCCTTCGATTTCCACCGGGGCGCCGGCTTTGGTCTGTTGATACAACGTGGCCAGACCGCGCACGAACTCGGACCGATGGTTGAGATATTTCAGCATCAGCAGTTCATCGCGCAACCGTTCCTGGTCGCCAGCCGGCAGGTATTTGTCCTGCACGAGCCACTTGACCAGTTTCGAGATGAGCTGATCGCTCGGGAGCCGCTGGCTGTTCTCGATTTTAATCCAGCCGGGTGTGGAAACGAAACCCTGCGCGCCGACCGCTTCCTGGGAAAGGAGCAGCTTTTTGCGCAATGCTTTGAGACGTTGTCCTAGGTTAGTATTCATTCTTGTTAGGGTGTGTTTTTGTTAGGGCAACCGCGCCAAGTGGATAACACGGCGACGGTTGGGTTAAGCACATTGGATACTATTCTGAATAAACCCGCAAGCGGGAATTGTAAATTTTTGTAAATTTTTTTATCCCCGGCTTGCCGGGCTTTCGACGCAAGACAAATCTTCTCCCGTTCGGGGCCGACAACCGCAGGGCAGGAAAATCGCGGTTGCGTCTAGTCCGCGGGCGATGGCATGTTCCCTGGCCCGCGCCGCGCGGGCGGGAGTTCAGCTTCTCTCGCCGCGCCGACGAGTGGCACCCTGTTAGCCTTACCTGCCGGCTGCGTCAGCGGCTGCGCGCTGCTCATTTTTTGCTCCATGACACTCACGGAAACCATCCTCGCTCGCGCCAGCGGCCGGCGGCACGTCGCGCCCGGCGAAAATGTCTGGGTCCAGGCGGACCTGCTCCTCACGCACGACGTGTGCGGGCCGGGCACCATCGGCGTTTTTCACCGCGAATTCGGCCGCGACGCCAAAGTCTGGGACCGGCAGAAAATCGTCATCATTCCCGACCATTATATTTTTACCGCCGACAGCTTGAGCAATCGGAACGTGGACATCCTGCGCGACTTCGTGCGCGAGCAGGGGCTGCCGTATTTCTATGACGTGATCGACGATCCGCAGGGGCACTGGAAATTCGACGCCTCGCGCGGCCAGCTCAAGCGCCAGTATGGCGGCCGTTTCGCAGGCGTCTGCCACACGGCGATGCCGGAAAAAGGGCACGTCCGCCCCGGCGAAGTGCTCTTTGGCACTGACTCGCACACCTGCATGGCGGGCGCGTTCGGCGAATTCGCCACGGGCATCGGCAACACCGATGCGGGCTTTGTCATGGGCACCGGCAAGCTGTTGCTCAAAGTGCCGGAGACGATGCGTTTTTATTTAGAAGGCGAACTGCCGCGCGGCGTCATGGCCAAGGACGTGATCCTGCACGTCATCGGCGCCATCGGCTTCGATGGCGCGACCTATCGCGCGATGCAATGGGACGGCCCCGGCGCGAGCGCGTTGAGCATCGACGACCGCATGACGATTGCCAACATGGCCATCGAAGCCGGCGGCAAGAACGGCATCTTCGCCGCGGACCAAAAGACGTTCGATTTCGTGGACGCCCGCTGCCGCGCCAACGGCACGAAGGCCGACTACCAGCCGGCCGTCGCGGAAGGCGAGCAAAAGTTTGTTTACGACGAAAAATTCGATCTCTCGAAACTCGAGCCGACCGTCGCGATGCACCCGGACCCCGGCAATCGCGCGCTGGCCAAAACGCTCGGCCACATTCATCTCGACCGCGCCTACATCGGAAGCTGCACCGGCGGCAAGACGAGCGACTTCCTCGCGTTTGCCGAAGTGGTCAAAGGCCGGCGCGTGGCCATCGACACCTTTGGCGTGCCAGCGACGCCGCAAGTCGTGGACGATTTGCACAAGGCGCAGCTCGGCGGCCAAAGCGCGTGGTCCGTGCTGGAATCAGCGGGCGTGCAGATGACGGAGAACGCCAGTTGCGCCGCCTGCCTCGGCGGGCCGGCTGACACGTTTGGCCGGGTGAATAAGCCGGGCCTGAATTGCATCAGCGCGACGAACCGCAATTTCCCCGGCCGCATGGGCAACAAGGAGAGCAAGGTTTTCCTCGCCAGCCCCTACACGGTCGCCGCCAGCGCCTTGACCGGACGCATCACCGATCCGCGGGAGTTTTTGTAAAAGAAAAATCCGAGTCCCGCCGTGCGCGTCCACCGTCAACCGCCAGCCGGAGCTTCGCCCGTGGACAACGTCGCCGCCGTCTCCACCGCCAGGACGCGTCCTGGCAAAGTGGTTGCCGCCGCTGCCGCCAAAGCCGCAGCGGCGTTCCTGCTGCTTGGCGCCATCAGCAGTTGCAAATTGCCTGCGCCGTTTGGCGCTCGCACTCAGCCGTCGGCGCCAGCCGCAAACACCGGCAACAATAATGGCGGTGTTCCTTATAAAGTCGTGGCGGAGACCACGCCGTTCTTCAAGATCGGTCCGCAGCAGGCCAATGGCCCGGACCTCAGCTTGAAACGCGACACCCGCCTGAGCTTGCTCAAGCACAGTTTCGGCTACAGCCAGGTGCGACTCGAGGACGGCCAGACCGGGATGGTGGGCAACGAAGACATCCGCGCACTCACCCCGCAGGAAATCGCCGCGCTCGCGCCACCGCCATCCACGCAAACGCCGCCGGGCCGGTCGCCGCTCTTCGGCGCCACGAACCCGCCGCGCCGTCCGCGCTTTCACGGCCCCGCGCTGCCGATCCCGCCGGACTCACAGGAGCCAAGCCTGCCCACGCCGGACGCTTCGCCGACGCCGCGACCGGGGCCGACTCCGAAATTTCGTTTTTAACTCCCAACCCTTTTTAACATGGCATCACCCACGCGTCTTACCGGTCCAGTTTATGTGGTCAACGACAACATCGACACCGACCAGATCATCCCCGCCGAATACCTGACTCTCGTGCCGACGAATCCCGACGAATACGAGAAGCTCGGCAGCTACGCGATGTGCGGGCTGCCCAACGCGCTCTACCCGACGCGCTTCGTGCCCGCCGATGAAATGAAGACGCCGTATCCCATCGTCATCGCCGGCCGCAATTTCGGTTGCGGCTCCTCGCGTGAACACGCGCCCATCGCGCTCGGTGCGGCGGGCGCGCAAGCTGTGGTGGCCGCGACTTACGCCCGCATTTTTTTCCGCAACTGCGTCGCCACCGGCGAACTGTTCCCGTTTGAGTCGGCAACGCCGCTAAACGAGGAATTTCAAACCGGCGACGAGGCGACGCTCGACTTCGAGCACGAGACGCTGACCCGCAGCCGCGACGGTCGCGTGTTCCACTTGAAACCGCTCGGCGAAGTGCGGCCAGTGGTGGAAGCCGGCGGGATTTTCAACTACGCCCGCCAGAGCGGCATGATTGCCGCCCAAGCGTAAGCGCAGTTAGGAGCGTTTCGCCGAAACGCCCCATTATCGGTGGTGGGAAAATTCGGACGGCTCGGCGAGCCGTCCCTACCGTGACTTCAGCCGCCGCCGAGCAAGAGGTTGAGCGCGGCTTCGGCGTTGATTAATCCGAAGCCATCCACCGGCGTGTAACCCGTGCCGATGTTGTTGCGGAAAACGCCGCCGTTGGCCGCGTTCGGACGCGCGCCACGCTGGGTCGAGCTGGTCGTCGCACTGACCGTGGCGCCCGCCAGGGCATCGGCGCTGTTGCCGCCGCTGCTGGTGCTCTTCAAGTCGCGGTCAATCCCGAAGGAGAGCGTTCCGCCGGAAGGGAAGTTGCTGAACGTCAGCAGGAGCTGGGTGGGTATCGTCACGGCAGACCGGCCGCGACCGGTGACGATGCCCTTCAACTGCGCCGACACGCCGGGGCTTGCGCCGCCGGTCACGCTGCCGACGGTGAACGGCTGCCCCGTGCTGAGGCTCGGATCGAATTTCAACCCGGCGGGATTCAGATCAATCGTCAACGTCTTCAGCACCGTGCCGGCATTGCCGTTGTAGCTGATGGTGAAGAACGCATTGCTGAACGCCGACTGGTTGCTGTCGTCGCCGCTGGCCGTCACCAAGATGTTGCCGTCGCGGTCGCCGAGCGTCGCCTCGGAGAATGCCGGATCGAGATCGTGCGTCGGCGCGCTCGTCTGGAGCAGACCGCGCACCCGCGCGGCGCTCAGCGAGCCGGAGCCGCCGCCGGCTTGCAACAAAAGCGCGGCGACACCCGCGGCATGCGGAGCCGCGGCACTGGTGCCGAAGAAGTTCGGGAAGCCGTCGTTGTCAGTATCCGTGTCGCTCAGCGCACCCGCCGGGAAAAAGCTGGTATCGACGCCATCCGGCGCCGCGATTGTTGGCTGCGCGCGCACTTCCGGCGTGCCCAGACGATTGCCGGCGGCATCAAAGTAAATCGTCACCGGCCCGATGGACGTGAAGCTCTCGGGCGCCGTCAGATCGTAGTAAGCGTAAGCCGCAACGGCATCGACATTGCGCGCGCCCGTGTGACCGAAAAGCGTCGGCACATTGGTCTGCAAATACGTGCCCGTGACCGACCCATCCGTTTCCACGATGTAGCGGAAATGCTCCGCGTCGCCGCTGCCGCCCGCCCGGCGGGTGAGGACAATTTGGTAAACCGTGTCCTTACCGTTCTGAGACAAAGGCAGATTGGCGAAATTCAGCGCCTGGCCGGTGGCAAAGGAATTGTCCGTGCCGCTGAGATCGGGCAGATAATTTCCGTTGGCGTCAAACACCAGGATGTTGAAATCCGACGTCATCCGGCTGGCGTCGAACGGATCGTTCCATTGAAAATCGACAAACGCATCGTTGCCGGACACCGTGACGTTCTGCACGATGGTCGGCTGAAAGCCGTAGGCCGCGAAGTTGTGGAACCCGCCCGCGGTCAATTCGTCCGGCACTTGGTTGAGCCGCAAATTATTTCGCGCGATGCCGATGCCATTGCGCACGCCGTTGTCGTCCAGCGGCGAGAAATCCGCCTCGTAGCCCAGGCCGGCGTCGTTGCCGGCGGCGGAATAAAATATCACCTGCCGGCCGGGCAGATCGGTGCGCGTCACGGTGTCATCCGCCGCGCGGGCCACGATGCTGTCGGAGAAAAACGGTTCGTCGGGAAAGCCGATGTCATCGACGATCACGTCGCAGTGCGCGTTGGGATCGGTGCGCAGCCGGGTGATCGCGTCGGCAAAAACCGCCTGCGTCGGTCCCGCCGTGGCAAACGCCAGCGCGGCGTCGGGCGCCACGTCGTGGACGATTTGCAACATCCCGCGGCCTTCGTCCACGTTGGTCGAATCGTTGGGGTCGCCTTCGGTCAGGACAAACACCGGCGTCGTGCGGCCCGCCGGATTGCCCGCGCCCGGCAGATCGTCCGCCGCCACGTCGGCAGAGGCGTGCGGGGAAGTAAGATCAAAGCTGTCGGAAATCACGCCCACCGTGATGCCGCGTCCGGTGAAGCCGCGGCCGTTCACCACGTCGCTGCGGATCACACCCACGCCCTGACTCGTGGCCGCGCCGACCCGGCGCCACGGCCTTTGCGCGAGCGCGACCGACTGCACGCCCGCCGCGCGCGCGGCCTCCGCAGCCTGGCCGGACGGCAGATAGGCGCTCAACACGCCGTGCGGCGCGCCGGTGCCGGCGCGGCCGGGATGATGGGCAAAGACTTGCGCGCCGAGCGCGGTCATTTGCCGGCTGACCTCCGTGGCCGGCACCGTGCCATTTAGGTAAACATTCACGACCACGCGACCGGCAGCGTCCACTTGCGCGCGGCGATGCGTGGCGAGCAGGTGATTGCGCACGGCTTCGTCGCGTTGCGCCGGCGGCAGCGTCGCCGTCTCGGTCGCACGCCAGCGCGCGAGCTGGCGCAGGCCGTGGCCGAGATTCGGCGGCGCCACGGCGTCATCGTTGGTTTGAGCGTGCAGCCGGGGAGCGGCGACCGGGAGCGAGAGCAACAACGCGGCGGCAGCGGCACGAAGGGCGCGGCCGGCAAATTTTAGACGACGCAAGGAGGAAGGCAGCAACATAATTGGGCGTGAGGTTCTTGACGGTGCGCTGCGACAAAATGCCGCCGGCCGCACCGGATGGGCAGTTCACGAATTGAACCAGCGAACCTTGCCGCGGTTGCGGCGTCGAAGGCCGATTTCTCGTCGGGAACCGCGGACATTCTAGAGCACAAGCCGCCTTGATGCGACGAAAAATCTGCCGCGTCCGCTGCCATCCAACAACGCAGAAATCCACCCTGACGCACCGGCTTGCCGAGTGGCACGCTGAACGCCAGACTGACGGCGCAACTTCCTCCCCGATCAATGAACGCTCCCGCCTCCGCTGCCACCGACCCACCCATGCACGGACGCGTGTGCCTCATCACCGGCGGCACTTCCGGCATCGGCCGGGAAGCCGCGCTGGCGCTGGCCGACTTGGGCGCGACAGTGCTCATCGTCGGCCGCGATGCGAGCCGGGGCGAGGCGGTCGTGAACGAGGCGCGGCAGCGTCGTGGTGGCGGCAACAGCGGCGGGAGGGTGGATTTCCTGGCAGCGGATTTTTCCTCGCTGGCCGCCGTGCGCGCGCTGGCAGCCGAGGTGCGAGCGCGGCACGAGCGGTTGCACGTTTTGTTAAACAACGCCGGCGGGGTCAGCGGCCAGCGGCGGCTGACGGTCGATGGCATCGAGCGGACGTTCGCCGTCAATCATCTCGCCACGTTCGTCCTGACCCAGGAACTGCTCCCGCTGCTGCGAGCGAGCGCGCCGGCGCGGGTCGTCACGGTGTCGTCGGAGGCGCACCGGATGTTGCCGACGCTCGATTTCGACAACCTGCAAGGCGAGCAACGTTACAAGATGTTCCGCGCCTACGCCGTCTCCAAGCTGGCCAACGTGCTCTTTACCTACGAACTCGCGCGGCGTCTGGCCGGCAGCGGCGTGACGGCCAATTGCCTGCACCCCGGCGTCGTCCGCACGGGCATCTGGGGTCCGACGCGCGGCGTGCTCGGCGTCCTGACCGCGCTGGCCAAGCCGTTCATGCTCTCAGCGCAACGCGGCGCGCGGCCGTTGGTGAAACTGGCCGGCGATCCAGCACTGGCAGCAACGACCGGACGTTATTTCTTGAAAGAAAAAGAAGCGCCTTCTTCGCCGGTCACCTACGACACCGCGGTGGCGGCGCGGCTGTGGGAAGTCAGCGTCGCGCTCGCCGCGCAAAGCGAAAAATAAACCGTCGTCTTGCCTGCCCGCTCACGGCGCGACGCTGCCCGGCGGCGCTTGCAGCAAGCGCTGAAACCGCGCGTCGCCGCGCACCGCGGCCCACTCGGGACGCAAGCGGAGGTCGTGAATCGAAAAGCCGTTCCACTCGTTGACCGGCTCGGCCAGCAAGTGCGCCAGCAGCGTCAGCGTGGCATCGGCCTCGCCCAGCAACGCGTGCATCCTGGCCAGCCGCAGAGTGACCGAGGAACCGGTCACGGCGTCGTGCGATTCCGGGCAAAGTTTTTCGGCATAATCGCCCTCCCCCAGCGCGGCGTCGCGCCAGCCGAGCGCGGCGTAGAGCACGCCGAGGTCGGCGTGACGCAGCGCGTCGCCAGGCGCCGCGCGCACCGCGGCCTCGTAATAGTCGCGCACCGAAGCAAACGCGTTTTGCGCCGTCGCCGCCTCCCTGGCCGCCGTCGATTGGACACCAGCCGCCGCCGCGGTCGCGCTCCCTTGGAGATGCACCAGGCCGAGGAGAAAATCCCGGTGAAACGGCGCGCCCGAGCCGAGCGGATACTCGGTGCGCGCGCTCTCGCGCAACCAGCGTTCCGCCGCGGCGAGGTCGCCCGTCAGCAGCGCGACATCGGAACGCAGAAACGTGACCAATCCCTCGGGATCTTCGTGCGGTGGCGCCGCGGCGAGCGCGATGCGCAGAGGCTGCAAATCGCCGCGCCAATGATAATCGACGGTCGCGCGTCCGAGCTTTTTTTCCCAGGAATCCGGCGAAAGCTGCAAGCCGCGCTCGTAGGCCGCCGCCGCCGCCGGCCAGTCGCGTTTGTCGAGATAAAAACGGGCCAGCGCCTCGGCGGAAGCGAGCGAGCGGGGATCGAGCATGCTGGCGCGCTGATAGCCGGCGAGCGCTTCGTCCCAATGGCCTTGCCGCCGCCGGATGTTGGCCACGACCCGCGGCACGTCGGCGTCGCCCGGCAGCGCGCGGGCGGCCAGCGCCAGCTCGGCGAGCGCACGGTCGAAATCGCGCTCGCCCCAATAGAAACAATAAGCCAGCGCGAGGTGCGCCTCGCCGAGGTTCGGTTGCAGCCGCAGCGCCTCCGCGGCGGCGGCGCGGGCGGCGGCGCGGCGGGCCGCGGTCGGCTCGTAGTTGAACGCGATGCGGCTGCGGATCTGCGAAAGCTGCGCGTAGGCCAGGGCGAACTTCGGATCGAGCGCGACGGCGCCCTCGAAGAGCCGCTCGGCCGTCTGCCAGTCGGCGAGCAAAATGTCGGGCCGATTTTGAAAATCGCGTCCGCGCAGGAACAGCACGTAGGCTTCCGCGTTGTCGGTCGGGCGCGCGGCCAGGCTCGCTTTTTCCTCTGGGCTGAGCGTCGCGCGCAACGCGCTGGCGATCTCGCGCGCCAGCTCGCTTTGCAGCGTCAGCGCGTCGGTCAATTCCCGATCATACGTCTCCGCCCAGACGTGGCGGTCGTCGCGCGCGTCGATGAGCTGCACGGTCACGCGCACCCGGCTGCCGGCGCGGCGCACGGTGCCCTCGAGCACGTGGGCGACGCCGAGCGCGCGGGCGATCTGGCGGACGTTGTGCGCGGTGTCGCCGCGATACGCGAGCACCGAGGTGCGCGAGATGACTTTCAGATCGCCGATCTTCGACAAGCTCGTGAGCACGTCGTCCTGAATGCCGTCGGCGAAAAAGGCGTTCTCTTTATCGTCGCTCAGGTTGGTGAACGGCAGCACCGCGATGCTCTTCTCGGGCACCGTCGGCGACCGCTCCAGCCCGGTCGTCCCGTCCCCGCGCCGGACGTGGGCATTCCAGTAATAAAATCCCGCCCCGCCACCTGCGGCCAGCAACAGCAGGAGCGCGCCCGCCACCTCCATCGGCCCGCCAAAACCCGAGTGCCGACGCCGGTGCCGGCGTGGCGTGGGCGACAACAGCCACGAACCGCGCACCGGCGACGCATCCCCGTCGTCGTCAGCATTCGACGCCAGTTCCAGACGGCAGCGGCGCAGCATCTCCACCAGCGCATACGGCGTTTGCGGGCGGTCGGCGGGATCGACGGCGAGCATGGCTTCCAGCAATTCCACGACCGGCTCCGGCACGCGCGCGATCTCCAGTTGTGCGAGCGGCAGGCGCGCGCGTTCCTGCTGAAAGCGGATTTCCTCCAGCGAACGGCCCGGAAAGGGCAGGCTGCCCGTGAGCAGGAACCAGAACGTGACGCCGAGCGAAAAAATGTCCGACCGCGCGTCGAGTGGCTCGTCGCCGCCCGCGCCCTCGAATTGCTCCGGGCTGGCGTAGTGCGGCGTGCCGAGAAAATTTCCGTGACCCGTCAGTTCGCCCGGATCGGTCACGGCTTTGGCCAGGCCGAAATCGATCACCTTGACCAGCACATCGTCGCGCGCGTCGGCGTTGCTGCCCAGATAAACGGTGGAAGACGACCCGCCCGGGGTCGGCGACACGCAATGGCGTTCCATCTGCGTGCCGGCGAGCAGCATCAGATTGGCCGGCTTCAGGTCGCGATGCACGAGGCCGTGCTGGCTGGCGGCCACGAGCGCACGCGCCACCTGCGTGACGATTTCCAAAGACAGCAGCACCGGCAGCGGCCCGAGCCGCGCGACGCGCGAGGCGAGCGTCTCGCCCTCGATGAATTCCATCGCGTAAAAACACTCGCCGTCCGCCCGCTCACCGAGGTGAAACACGCTCGCGACATTCGGATGCCGCAACTGCGCCGCCGCCCGCGCCTCGCGCAGAAACCGCGGCTTGGCCTGCGGATGCTTGCGCAGCAGCGCGGCGCTAATGACCTTCAGCGCGACGACGCACTCCAGCCGGGTGTCACGCGCCTTGTAGGTCACCCCCATCGTCCCGCGGCCGAGTTCCCAAGGCCGGCCATTGTCGCCGCGCACGAGCACTTCATAATGCTCGAAACGCCGGTCCATCGCCGAGTCGTCCTCCGCCGCTGGCGGCAACGGCGGCAATTCCCCGACCGCAGGCAAAGATGGAGGATCGGCAGCCATAAACGACAACGCAGGACCGGATTGTATCCTCCGCACCCGCCGCAAGGCGAGTCAAAATCCGAGCCGCTCCCGCGCGCTGGCCAGAGAACTTTTAAAAGATCAACGAAGGCAATCGGCGGCTGTCAGTTGTTCATGCGCGCGGACGTCGGGCTATCTGGCGTATGTGGCAAAACCGCGTGCTTGGTGTAAAAACCACGCTCGCCGCTCTTTTTCCTGTCATCCCGAGCGCAGTCGAGAGCCGGAGCGCAGCGGAGACAGGCGAAGCCAAACCTCTTGCTGTTTGCCTTGGCTAGCAGCGCGCCGTGAAAGCAATTTGTGCATCCCCCGAGCCAGACAATAACAAGAGGTCCCTCGACTGCGCTCGGGATGACAAGGTAGGGAGCGCAAGGCGCAAAGCAGCCCGCAATCGAATTTTGGAGGAGTTCTTTTGCCTTCCGAAGCCCTTCAAAAGGGAAAAGAAGGCTTCCACAAGGGAAAAGAAAGGCTCCTTTTGGGAAAAGAACGGCTCCTTTTAGGAAAAGAAGCCCTTCGGAAGGGAAAAGGAACACTCCTTTTGGGAAAAGAAAGGCTTCGGAAAGGAAAAGAAAGGCTCCACAAAGGAAAAGAACCGATCCAAAAAGGAAAAGGAACGCTCCGCAAGGGAAAAGCGAGGCTCCGCAAGGGAAACGACACGCTTCGGACGGGAAAAGCCGGGCGTCACAAGCCAAGGGGACGGCTCTGGGAACCAAGAAAACGGTGGCGGCTCAGCTTTGAAAGCCGTCGCCGATGTTCCGCCGGAAGCCGGGGAGGGCCGGCGTCCTCGCCTGCCGCGCCGGGCGTCTCGGCCGGGGCAGCCGCATGGGCGCAGACATGTCTTTTCGCTTCGAATTGGTGTGTTCCGCGAGACGCGCAATCCGAATTGACGCGCACCCGACGGCAAAATAACTTCTTATCCTGTTCCTGTTTATGCTGCCGCGCCTCCTCAGCCTGTTCCTGCTCGTCATGACGGCGCTCTTCCCGTCGGGCGCGCTGCTGACAGCCGCAGCACCGCAGGCGGACGTAGCTTCTTCTTCCTGCTGCACGCGAGCCGCCGTCAGCCAGCAACGCACCTGCCCCGCTTGTCCCGCCGCGCCGGCGACGACGACGCCGACCACCAACGACTGCCAGCCGTGTTGCGCCGTGACTCCGCTGGTCTGGCTGTTCCTGCCGGAACACGCGGCGTTCATCCTTCGCATGGCCAGCGTCCGGTATTTTGACGGCGCCGACTTCTTCTCTTTCCGCAACGAACCTCCTTTGCTGCCGCCGCCGAAGTGCGCGTGACTTATCCTCGCATCATAGCTCGCGCGCACCGGTCGATGCGGGCGAGGTCACTTCAACGAACAACTCATCAATAGAAGGAACTCATTAAACCAATGAAACCATTCCTACTCATCGCCTCGGCAATCGCAGCCCTCGTGGCGGCGCCGTTCACTGCCAAAGTGAACGCGACCTCCACGCCTGCGCCAGCAGCGTCGTGCTGTGGCTGTTGCAACGGCGCCGCGTGCGAGTGCGCGCAATGCACCTGCTGCGATTGCGACGCCTGCCCGACCTGCAAGTAAGTAAATAGCCGGGCAACGTAGTTAATCACCTTGGAGCGCCCGCCGGTATCTCATCATGCCAGCGGGCGTTTTCCTTTTTTAAGTGACAGGCGGACTTCGGCCAGTCGGGGTTGCCGCTTCACCAGTCTGTCAACGAAAAGCGGATGATCTCGTCGAGATCGGCCTTGGAGTCGGAGTCGCCGCCGTAAATAAAGCTGCCGGTGAGATGACGCCAGTCTTCGAGCGACAGTCCGTAGAGATCGCGCGCGATGAAGACTTCCAAGCGAGCGCGCTCGGCAAGATTGTCAGGAGTTTTAGCAAGTTTCGCGGCGGACGCGGCGAGTTGTTCTCTCTGCTCGAAGCTAAGGGGCGGAACAGGCAGCTCGTAAACATAGAACATATTCACCGTCGCTGAGATTTTGCTTCGGATGTAATAATTGAGGAGGAGCGAATTTAGCAACGCCACATGCAGGTGCGCCTCCGCGACGGGAGACTCGACTTGGTTTAGCTCGGCCTTGTCGATCTCGTAGTGCAGCGGCACGCGGTAGGTAAGTGTATCGGTAAGGATCGTTCCACTCGGCAAGACGGCTGCAATGATAGTCCGTTCATCCGTTGAACGCCCGACCCGCCGATAAGCTGCCCGAGCGCATTGGTAATCCAACTTGAAATGCTTGCGCGTGAAAATCGCGTCGAGGACAGCTTGGAGCTCCGGTCGTTTCTTCGGTAATTTTTCGCCATCCAGAGTATCGGCGCCGGAATCACGCACAAAATCGGCAAGGCGTGAAAGTTCCTTGCGGCGTAGTTCGGCATGAACGGCATCTGCGCTGGCAAAATAGATGTTTGGCGCGTTATCCAGCCGATATTGCGCAATCATCTTTCCCTCAAAAATAGGATACTCGTTGGGATTTAGTTCCTTGTGCGTTCGTTTGTGGAAGAAGGCGACATCGTCTTTAGGATGGAGTTCACGACGAAAGATGCAGCCTGTTTCACCTAGAAGGTAATGATCGCTCCGAATCTTTGAGCAAAGTTTGTAGTCCGCTTCGGAGCGGAACTCCATGAGTGAAAGATTCTGTGGCGAGAAGCGCCGCATCATCTCGACGCTGAATTTGATCGGCGGATCGAAGACGCGCGCTGGGTCGTGAAGGTAGAAACGCGCGTCGAAGGTGTGCCCTTCAGGCGTGGCTTCCCCTTTGCGAACCTTGAAGAAACTGAATTTGAAGCGGCTATCCACATCTGGAAAAATCTGCGTCGTTTTCTCCACGCCCTCAATCCTTGTAATATAGCCACGATTCTCGAACGAGGTAACTTCATCCAGCCTGTGCGTAGTGATAAAAAGGCGTCTTAGCGCGCCGCAGCCTTCATCGGTCTGGATACTGGAAGGCACCAAGAGCGAGAGTTGACCACTGTTGCGCACAAGCCGGAGATTGTTTTCAATGAAGAGTTTGAAGTAGTTCCAATCGCCGGTGCCCTGATGCTCGAACCGACGGCCGAGGTATTCCTTGTAATTAGTGTAATGCTGCTGATAGCTATCCCAACCAGCCCGGAACTCGTCGTCCTCCCGGAGTTTCTTTGCGAACCACTCCTCGAAATCGACGACGCTCATCGAATACTTGTCGATCTTCGCGAACTCCTTGCGCACCGGCTTCACAGCTTCCCACGGCGGATTGCCGATGATGCCGTCGAAGCCCGGATTCCCCCGCACCGCGCCGGTGGAGTCGAACCAGCACGGAAAGAACATGAGCGCGAGGAAGGCGGGAGCCTCGGGCAGTTTTTCGCCCTCGAATTGTTCGGCGAGGTTTGCCCGGAGCTTCTCGCGCAACGCCAGCGCCTGCTCCAGCGGCGCGTGGTCGCTCGGGTCGGCAATGTATGCCTCGCGCAGTTGCGCGAGTTGCTGGAGCGCGTGTTGGGAATACTCGCCGAGATGAACGGCCTGGCGCGCGGTCTCGACATCGACGAGCGCGTCGGCGCAGAGGAAGTTGAGTTCGAGGTTGGGCAGGATGCGCTGGGCATCGCCGCTGAGCTGGCGAAAGTTATAGTCAGCCGGGCTGAGCTTGACGGCTTCCTTCCAGACGTTGGTTTTGGCGACTTCGAGCGCGCCGCCGTCCTTGTCGATGGCGTGGATGTGCCGCAGCAAAATGCGGGCGACGAGCACGCGATTGGAATCGAAGGCGTGGGTTTTGCGAAACTCAGCGCACTGCCGGTAGTTTGGCGGCATGTCGAAAAGGTCGCCGGGCGCGACGTTCGATTTTTTCAGCCACGCGCAGGCGTGCTCGATGCGCGCGTATTGCGCCCAGATCGTGCGCAGGACTTTGATCAAAAATCCGCCGCTGCCGGCAGCGGTGTCGGCGATGCGAATGTCGGCGAGCTGCGCCATGAGTTTTCCGGCCTCGGCAAACTCGCAGCGCTCTTTGTCCACCAGCGCGCAAATGGTTTCCACCAGCGGGGAAAAGAGTGACTCGACCAGGCTGTCGGCCATCGGCGCAGTGATGGGCGCCGGCGTGTAGTAAATGCCCTCGTCCTTGCGGTTAGCCGCGAGAAACATCTCGTAGCTCTTGCCGAAGATGTCTTCGTTGATGCGGCGGTAGTTGTAATGGACGATGCCGCGTTTGAAAACGTCATCCCAGCGGGTGAGGCCGAGGGTTTGTTCCAGCGCGCGGGCGAAGCGTTCAAGATTCGCCGGGCTGTGTTCGAGATGATCCCAGATTTTTTGCTGGAACAGCTCGGTGTCGTAATAAATATCGAAGAAGTCTTCGAACTCGCGGAGGAAGTATTGGACGACGCGATGCGGTCCTTTGGTCTCCCATTTGTATTTCTGCCGCTCGTATTCGTCTTGAATGAAGCGGTAAGCAACCAGGCCGTGGTCTTCGAGGGTCTTGGCGAAGACGAGCTTGTTGATGAGCAGGATGACCAGCTCCGCCGAAGACTCTGGCGGCATGAAAGCTACTTTGTTGAAGACTTGATACCATTCCTTCAAGTCCTCGAAGAACTGGCGGTCAAGCTCAGGCTTTTCGACATTGTCTTCGATGCGCCGCAGGACATCGAGAAAGCTGCCGGACTCGGCACGGGCGGCGAGCAGATCGGCAAAAGGCAGCCGCGCGAAGTGCTCGCCGTTGACCAAGGTATCGCGGGCGCTGAAGAGGTAGGCGTCCTTCAGATCGGTGAGGACGACGTATTCGTGCTGGTGCAGGTATTTTCGCACCTGCAGGAGGTGTTCCTTGGGCCGCAAGTCGTGACGGCGCAATTCCGTCTCGTTGTAACGGCGGAAGAGGGGCTTCAACTCGACGGGAAGGGTGCCGTTGGTTTCCGGAAGGAGGAAATCGACGAAACCATCGCCGATGTTGATCTGCGACAGGACGCGCAGGTCCAGGACATCTCGGGCCAGGGCGCGGAACAGGTGCTCGGAGGCGGTCTCCGGCTTGCTGCGGCGCGAGAGATCGACCACATAATCCTGAATCGGCGGGTAGGCGATGCCTTCCGGGATCGTGATGGCAGCCAGGGCCGTGAGGTCGATGGCATCGCGGCCGACGAGGCTGCGGAGAGGATCGAGCGGGGCGAGGTTCAAGGCAATAAAACGGTGGGAAAACAGGGACGATAATGCCGTGCTGTCAGCGCACCAACATCAGCGGTAGCAGAAAAGCGGAATCGAGACAAAGCGGGATGATGCCTCCTGCGGTCGGACGCTCGATCCTCCCCACGTTTTCGGCGCACGCCGCTACTTCTTCGCTCCGCGTGACGGCGTGCCGGCGGGGATTTCCTCCTCGGTCTTGCGCACGCGCACGGCGTGCGGCTCGGGCTCGATGTGCGAGCCGAACTCGGTGGCATAGACCTGCGTGAACTCCGCGCCGAAGAGCACGATCTGCGAGGAGTAATACACCCAGAGCAGCGTGGTGATGAGCGCGCTCGCCGCGCCGTAGGCCGAGCCGGCGTTGCCGCTGCCCAGATAGAGGCCGAGCGCCCATTTGCCGATGAGGAAAAAGAACGTCGTCAGCACCGCGCCGACCCAGACATCGCGCCAGCCGATCCTGGCGTCGGGCAGGTATTTGAAAATCATGGCGAAGAGCAGCGTGACGATGACGAGATCGAGCGCGAAATTAATCAACAGCGGCAGCACGTCGCCGCCGGGAATCCACGCTTTCAAATAATCGCTCAGCCCATGCACGAGGGCGGAACAAGCCATCGACACGAGCAGCAAAAAGCAGACGCCGCCGACCATCGCGAACGACAGGAATCGCGCGCGGATAAATCCCCACATGCCTCCGCCCGGCTTGGCTTTCACGCCCCAGATCGTGTTGAGGGCATCCTGCAACTGGCCGAAGACGCCGCTCGCGCCGAAGAGCGCCACCGCGATGCCGATGATCGTGGCGGCGACGCTCTTGCTGGGCTGGGCCGCGCTGAAGGCGATGTCTTTGATGACCTGCACGCTGCTGGCGTCCACGAAGTAGCCGAGCTGGCGCAGGATCATGTCCCGCGCGTGCTCGCTGCCGCCGAAGATGAGGCCGAAGATCGCCAGCAGCACGAGGATGAGCGGGGCGAGGGAAAAGACGGTGTAATACGCCAGCGCCGCGCCGAGCTGCGGCGCCTTGTCGTCGATCCACTGGTTGACGGTGGTCTTGAGAATTTTCCACACGCGGTCGAGCGCGAAGGTGCTGAGCAAGAAGTCGCTGGTGCTGGCCATAGTTGAAGGAGCGAACCTGAGGGAAAGAATTTCCGTGGTTAGAATCGCAGCGGACGCGGCGTTGGGATGGAACACCTGCGTGTGATGATGCGGCTGAGGGCAGTTTCTCAGCTTAATCGTAATCGTAATCTTAATCCTAGTCTCTGCCGTTGGAGGCAAAAGCTGCGCGCCGCGAGCGCAGAGGATTAGGATTACGATTAAGCTGCCGGAGAGAGCAGGCCGAATGGCATCCTTCTTCTTTATTCTAAAATGATCTTCCGCTTCCTCTTGCTCTTCGTGCCGGTCTCGTTCGTGCTCGGCTACGGTTTGCACGCGGCGCCAAGCTGGGTGTTTCTCACCGCCGCGCTGGCCATCATTCCCCTCGCCGAATGGGTGCGCCGCGCGACCGAAGCCGTGGCCGAACATCTTGGCCCGGCCATCGGCGGCTTGCTCAACGTCAGCTTTGGCAACGCGCCGGAACTCATCCTCGCGCTGTTCGTGCTGCGGGCCGGCGAAGGCGAAGTCGTCAAGGCGCAGATCACCGGCTCGATCATCGGCAACAGCCTGCTCGGCCTCGGGCTGGCCATCGTCGTCGGCTCGTGGGGCCGGGAAAAACAAACCTTCCGCCGCGAGCGCGCCAGCCTGCTCGGCAGTTTGCTCATGCTCAGCGTCGTCGCGCTCCTGCTGCCGGCGATCTTTGATTACACCGAGCGCGGATTGTCCGCCGACCGAAGCACGACGGCGGCGCTCGACGAACGCCTGAGCCTCGGCGTCGCCGTCGTGCTGATCTTTGTTTATTTTGCCAACCTCGCCTACACGCTCGTCACGCACCGCGACATCTTCGCCGCCGCGCCGGAAGACGCGGCCGACGCGGCGAAGCACGCGAGCGAGGACGGCTGCAATCGTTGGTCGATGAAAAAATCGCTGGGCATCCTGGCGGGCGCGACGGCGCTCACGGCGGTCGAAGCCGAGCTGGTCAGCGGCGCGCTGGAATCGACGGCGTACCAGCTCGGGCTGTCCACGTTTTTCCTCGGCGTGACCGTGCTCGCCGTCGTCGGCAACGCGGCCGAATACGTGTCAGCGCTTTACTTTGCCCGGAAAAATCGCATGGGCCTCGTGATGACGATCACCGTCGGCTCGACCATCCAGATCGCGCTGCTCGTCGCGCCGCTGCTGGTCATCGCGTCGTGGCTGTTGGGCAAGCCGATGAACCTCGTCTTTTCCAATCCCATCGAGCTGGCGGCGATTGCGTCGGTCGCCTTCGTGGTCAACGCCATCGCCAGCGACGGCGAGACGACGTGGTTCGAGGGCGTGCTGCTGCTCGCCGTGTATGTGCTGCTCGCGCTTTGCTTTTTCTTTATCAAAACGTGACGCCCGGCTAAACACGCGGGCTGCTTTTTTTTCCATCCATGACTCCCGCTTTTCGCCCGTCGGTTTTTCTTTCCCTCCTCGCTTTCTGCTGCTGCGCCCTGCTCGCGCTCACCGGCTGCGGCAGCCATCCACCTCAGACCGCAGCAGCCAACGGCGGTTTCGCCCGCACCCGTGGTCATCACCGCGGCAGCAGTGAGGGAATCACACCTGCCACTGCCAATGCCTTTGCTTCCATCGAAGCCGCCACACAGCTCCAGGTCTTTCTCGACAAGGAAAATTTCGGCCCCGGCAAGATCGACGGGCGCGGCGGCGAGTTCACCCGCAAAGCCCTCGCCCGCTACGGCCGCGCGCACGGCCTCGGCGCGAACTTGACCACCGCCGACGCCGACCTCGCCCGCCGCGTGCCCGGCCTCGCGAACACCCGCGCCTTCACCGATTACACCGTCACCGCCGCCGACGCCGCGCAGATCGGCACCATCCCCGACAGCCGCGCCGAGCAGGGCAAAGCGCGGTCGCTGCCTTACACAAGTTTGCTCGAACTGCTCGGCGAAAAATTCCACGCCGAACGCGCCTTTCTCCAGAAACTCAATCCCGGCAAGAACCTCGCCTCCCTGCGCGTCGGCGACACCGTGCGCGTGCCCGCCGTGGACGCGCCGCTCGACGTGCCCGCGTTGCCGCAACACGGCAGGCTCCTCGCGCCAAAACCGCAGTTCGCCAGCCGCACGGTGAAGATCAACACGCGCGAAAAACTCCTCGACCTGTTCGACGCCGACGGCCGCCTGCTGGCCACCTTCCCCATCACGCCCGGCTCCGCCGCGCTGCCCGCGCCTCCCGGCACCTGGAAGATCGTGAACATGGCCAGCCTGCCCTATTTTCGTTACGACGAGAGCATGCTCAACTACGGCGTGCGCAGTGACAATTTCGTCAACCTGCCGCCCGGCCCGAACTCGCCCGTCGGCGTGCTCTGGATGGGTTTGAACAAACCCGGCATCGGCCTGCACGGCACGAACAATCCCGAAACCATCGGCCGCGCCGCCAGCCACGGCTGCATCCGCCTGGCGAATTGGGACGCCGTGAAACTGAGCGGCATGGTGACGCAAGGCATGACCGTGCGGATCGACTGAGCTTCGTGCGCCGACTGTGATGCGCCGTTCGCACAATACTTTTCACGCGGTCGAACAAATTGGGCATTTCAGCAATCAGGTTTTACTCGAATGCCTTCTCTGAAAATTGGTGAGGACTCCGATTTATACGAATAAAACCCAACTTTTCAGAGACACTTTCAATTCTCATATTTTAAGTTAGGTGGCTTCCATGTCGTCTCATCTTTTTACAGTCCAAGACGAGATTAAGACTGCCAAATTTGGCCGTCCGCATGTCGTTATTCTCGGCGCCGGTGCCAGTCTCGCAGCATTCCCGAACGGTGACCGCAACGGTCACAGACTGCCCTTGATTAAAAATTTTGTCGAAGTCGTCGGACTTACAGCTTTGCTTGCTCAAAACAATGTCAATCCTCCATACGATAACTTTGAGGGGATTTATTCGGACATCGCCATCGATCCCGACAAGGCTGCGTTACGGTCAGACATTGAGCAGCGGGTCTATGATTACTTTGCTGCTTTGGAGCTTCCCGACACACCGACTCTCTACGATCACCTCATTCTCAGTCTGCGCCCGAAAGACGTGATAGCTACTTTCAACTGGGATCCTTTTCTATGGCAGGCTGCCGCACGCAACTACCATTTCGGCAAGGTTCCTTGCCTATTGTTCTTGCACGGCAACATCGCGATTGGTTACTGCCCTGATTGCAAGGTGATGCTTGGCCGTCACCAACATTGCTCGCGATGCGGACAGCCTGTAGCTGCGTCGCCGCTACTGTATCCCGTTAAGCAGAAGAACTATCAATCCGACCCGGCCATCGCAGGACACTGGCGCACTCTTGTGCGTGCGCTCGAAAAGGCTTGGACGATCACTTTCTTTGGATATGGCGCACCCTCAACCGACGTCGAGGCGGTTAAACTACTTAAGAATGCCTGGGGCGACGTAGAGAAGCGCAATCTTGAGGAGATAGAGATTATCGACATTCGCACAGAAGAAGACCTACTCGCGACTTGGGAGCCGTTTATCCACACTCACCACTATAAGATTGGCACATCATTTTACGACTCTTATATCGGCAGACACCCGCGAAGGAGCTGCGAAGCTTTGTGGGCGCGCCTCATGGAATGCCTGTTTCCAGAAGGAACCAACATTCCGGCAAACGCCGATTTCGACGAACTTTATGATTGGTTTCAACCACGAATTGACGCGGAGAACGGCACATAACCCTGCGATGACGTTAACCGACTCCGCGTGTCACGCCATGTGCTTACAAACCGCCGCCACCTTGCCACCGCGCCGCAGCAAATGGACGGCCTTGGCGAGCACGGCTTGGCAGGTGTGGAGCGGCGCCGCCAGGCGGTCCGCTTGTTCCCGCGCCCAGGCATGATGCGTCTCCGTGCGGACGAGCAAGGCCACCAACGGGCCGGCATCGACAAGGATGGTCTCGCTCACCGGCCGAAATCATCCAGATAGTGCGGATTCGACGCCAAGTCGTTCGGCCCTGCAAAGCGTCCGATGAATTCGCTGGCTGCGATGGCCAAGCATTTGCCGGCACCTCCTTGGTCACTGCCCACGGGAAGCGTTTGTTCCAAAGCTTCCTGCACGATTTTTTCGGGCGCGATTCACCGGCGTTCCGCTTCACGTTGCAGGCGCTCGGCGAGCGGGTCAGGAAGCTGGACGGAAAGCGTGCTCATTAAAGGAAACGCTAACGGGTGAGGGTTGAACGAGCAATCGTCTTCTTGCGTTGGTCCTCATGCGCAGACTCCGTTTCCCAGCCACTGGTGCGCGAAATTCGCTTAACCCAGAGATTGCGCGTTTAATCCCTTTCGACAGGCTGCTGTTGCCCTGTTGCCGCGGGCTTTCGTGCCCTCGGCGAGCGAGTCCGACGGATTCAAAATCAAGCGGTCGCTCGCCAGTTCACTTCCGGCTACAATCTCTGCTCAGGATGGCGACGACCTGACCCGCGCGACGGAGGACGCCGGCGCGATTGCACTCCCGTCCGTGCAGTCGCCGGTTGCGAATCAGAGCGCGCCGCTGGAACGCCTTCTCATTCATCACCTGCCTAATGAACCGCCGCATCCGCACTCTTGCTCCCGGTCTTCTGCCCATCCTCATCGCCAGCCTGTGCTCCAGCGGCTGCGCGATACAGCAACATCACGCGGCGCGCGATCCGCAGCGAACCGAGGCGTTCATTTCTTATCGGCCCGCAGCGGCGAGGGAGAACGGTCGGCTGCGCCTGGCGGTGAAGGACCTCATCGACACGCAGGGCGAGGTGACCACGGCCGGCTCGGAGTTTTTAGCCAAACACAGCGCGCCTGCCGCGCGCGACGCGGCGTGCCTGCGCATCGCGCGGGAGCGTGGCGTGGTCTTCGTGGGAAAAACCAACCTGACCGAGCTGGCGGTCGGTGTTTCCGGGGTGAACAAATATTTTGGCACGCCGCACAACCCGCTCAATCCGCAGCTCCACTTAATCCCCGGCGGCTCTTCCAGCGGCTCCGCGGTGGCGGTGGCAGCCGGCTTGGCGGACGTGGCGTTCGGCACCGACACGGCTGGCTCCATCCGGGTGCCAGCGGCTTGCTGCGGCGTGGCGGGGTTGAAGACGACGTTCGGATTGATCCCGCTTGACGGCGTGTATCCGATCGCGCCGAATCAACTCGACACGGTCGGCCCGCTGGCGCGGAACGTGGACGGGCTGGTGCGGGGCATGGACTTGTTGCAAAGCGGGTTTGCCGGGCGCTATCAGGGGAGCGCCAAGCCCGCGGCGGGCCGGATCACGGTGGGGCGGCTTTACCTCGATGGCACGGACCCGAAGATTGACGAGGCGGTGGACGCGGCGCTGGCTCGCGCGGGCTTCCGCGTGGTGAAGTTTGGGCAGGATTTTCGGGTGAAGTGGGAGCAGGCCCAGCGGGACGGCCGGACGGTGGCGGAGGCCAACGCGTGGGTTTATGACCAGAAGTTCAAGGGCGAATCCGGCGTGACCGCGCGGACGAAGGCGGTCGTGTTCCTAGGCGAGCGGCAGTTCAAGGTGAACCTGCGCGATGCCCTGCGTCGGCGCGCCGCGTGGCAGGCGGAACTGCGGCGGCGCTTGCAACAGGTGAATTTCATCGCCCTGCCGACGCTCCAGAGCCTGCCGCGCAAGGTGCCTCCCTTTGGCGGAACGCCCGCGTTCGAGGCGATCATCCTCGGGTCGCAAAACACGGCGGCGGTGAACCTCGGCGGCAACCCGGCGCTGGCCCTGCCCGTGCCCATCGACAACCCCGACGTGCCGCTCACCAGCGTGCAACTCATCGGGCCAATGCGCGGCGAGGCCGCCCTCCTGCACGCGGGCCGCTTGATCGAGAGAAGTTCGGCGGCGGGGAACAATCTTCCGCGGCAATGATGACCTCGCCGCGCTTGTCTGCGGAGGGAGAGAATGGGCGTTGGGAAAATCAGTCAGCGCACGCGCGGGGCGCGTATTTGATTTTATGAAAGCAACCTTTGCCGCCCTCCTGCTCCTGCTGTGCAGCATTCTGGCGAGCCGGGCGCAACAGCCGCCGCCGCCGCAGGAGTCCACCGACGCGCTGGTGAAGGCGGGTGATGTCTTTGACCAGAAATGGGAACCTGCAGAGGCGCTCAAGTTTTACCTGCCCGCCGAAAAGCAGGAGCCTAGGAATGTGCGGCTGCTCACGCGCATCGCCCGGCAATACCGGCACCTGATGCAGGATGCGTCGGGGAAAACGGAGAAGCTGCGGTTGGGGCGCATCTCGCTCGACTACGCGCAACGCGCCGCCGCCTCGGGGCCGAATGACGCGGAGGCGCAGCTTTCGCCCGCGATTTCGCTGGGCAAAATGCTGCCCTTGATGGGTTCCAAAGAACAGGTGGACGCCTCGCCGCGCATCCGGACCTCGGTGGACCAGGCGCTCAAGCTCGACCCGCGCAACGACCTCGCCTGGCACATCCTGGGACGCTGGAACCGCGTGCTGGCCGAGGTGAGCAGCGTGAAGCGCGCACTGGCCGGGATGGTTTATGGAAATCTGCCCCCAGGCTCGAACGAGGAGGCCGAGCGCGACCTGCTCAAGGCCATCGCGATCAACCCCAACCGGCCGATGCACCACATCGAACTGGGGCGCATCTACGTGCAGATGGGGCGGAAGGACGAGGCCCGACGCGCCATTAACAAAGGGTTGGCAATGTCGAGCGTGGACAAAGACGACGAAGAAATGAAAAGTTTCGGACGCGAGACGCTGGCAAAGTTGCACTGATCCCTTTTGCGGCAACTGACAATCAACTCGGTATTGGAGCAGAAACTGCGGCCGCAGTTGCAGGCGACCACGTGGGAAGGTCGGCCAGTCCGCCGCCCATGTAAGTGTGGTGCCAGAGCTGCGTCGCCACGACCGCGGCGAGACCGAATTCGACGGACAGCCGCGGCAGCGAATTCGGGCGCATCTGCCGGAATTCGGTGCGCCAGCGCCGCACCTCGGTCGCATCGAAATAGCCCGTGCGCCGCAGCGATTCGTCGCTGAGAAGTTGTCCGACGAAGGGCGGCTCCGGGTCCAGGTGGAACGAGTCGAGCGGCGCGCGGAAAATCACCTTGTGCCGGCGCGCGATGCTGAGCGGCACCCAGCGTTCGGCCAGGAGCCGCAGGAGCCGTTTGTCGCGGAAGCCGTGCAGCTTCCAGCGCGGGTCGAGCTTGGCGGTGAAGTTGAAAACTTCCTCGTCGAGAAATGGATAACGCACCTCGACCGACGAGTGCATCGCCACGCGGTCGCCTTTCGCTTGGAGCAGATGCCCGGCGAGGAGGACGCGGCCCGCGATCCAGACGCCGCGGTTGATCGGGTGCCAGCGTTTGGCGCGCTCGACCGGAAAGCCGAGATCGCCCCAAGGATGCTCGCGCTCCATCACTTCGCGCATGCCTTGGCCATAGAAACGCAGCTTGGAAAGCGCGAGCAGGCCGAAGGCGTCCACCCAGGCGTTCGGCCCGCCGATGGATTCTTCCACCCGCCGCCGCCAGTCGGTGGAAAAATGCGGAATGTTCTTAAACCGCAGAAACGCACGGCGAGCGCGATCGCTGAGGTGCAAGCCCGGGATCACGTCGAGCGCACCCACGATCTTCGCCGCCTTATACCACGGATAACCGACGAGCCATTCGTCCGCGCCTTCGCCGGTGAGCACGACTTTTTGGCCGTTCATGTGCACCTTGCGCGCGAGCTGCAGGAGCGCGGCGCAGGAGGTATCGACGACCGGCGCCTCGGCCGCCTGGATTAGCTCGGGGTAAGTCGTCAGCGTGTCTTCGTGGCGGAAATCCTGCACGATGGGCGGCTTGGTGCCGACGTGCCGCGCGGTCAGGCTGGCGGCGTCGAGCTCGTCGAGGTCCGGCGCGTCAACCCGGACCGTGTAGGTATTGATCGCCGGTCCCTTGAGCTTGCAGGAAAGGGCGACGATCATGCTCGAGTCCACGCCGCCGGAAAGGTAGGCGCCGACCGGCACATCGGCGCGCAGGCGCTCTTCGACGGCCTGCATCAGCACGCGCTCGAAGTCGTCCACCAGCTTTTGCTCGTTTTCACCGCGCTCCTCGTCGCCGGCGTCCGGGAAATCCATCTGCCAATACGCCCGCTCGGCGATGACTTCCGCCTTCACGCCGCCCGCTTCCGTGCCCGGCGTAATAGCCAAAAAATGTGCCGGCGGCAGGCATTGCACGCCCTCGAAACAGGTCACGGGTCCCGGCAGCGCGGAAAAGGTGAAGACGTGATCCAGTCCGCGCCGGTCCGGCCGCGCCGGGACCAGGCCGGAGGCGAGCAGACCTTTGATCTCCGAGGCGAACAGCAGCCAATCGCCCTGGCGGCTCCAATACAGCGGCGCGATGCCGAAGCGATCGCGCCCGAGCTGGAGCACGCGCCGGCGCGCGTCCCAGAGCGCGATGGCGAACTGTCCGCGCAGCCGGTCCCACATGCCTTCCTGATATTCTTCCCACAGGTGGGGAATGATTTCGGTGTCGCAATGTTTCACCAGCCGATGCCCGCGCGCCTCCAGCTCCGCGCGCCGTTCCAGGTGGTCGAACAACTCGCCGTTGAAGACCGCGAACACGGTGCGGTCCTCGTTGAATACCGGCTGTTGCCCGTCGGCCAGGCCCACGATGGCGAGCCGCCGCGAGCCGAGCGCCAGCCCGGGGCGTTGGAAGTAGCCTTCCTCGTCCGGGCCGCGGTGGGTGAGGGCGCGCGTCATCCCTTCGACGACGCCGTCGGGAACGGGCCGCTGCCCGGCGAGATCAATGATGCCTGCGATGCCGCACATAAGATTTTCTCTCTACTTCGGCGCTCGCCTGGTGCGCAACCGCTTCCAGTTCACCCGCGATTTGGATTGAACAAAAACGCGCGGCGTTTCGTCCGGAATTTTCCGGTCAAACGAAACCGTCATGCTATCAAAATCATGGCGTTGATTTGAACCTTGCGGTCACGATTGCAGGGAGCGCTTGCCATCCCGGCCTTTCGATTGAACTTTCCCGCCCAGTTCTCTCCCATTTAATTTCCCTTCTTTGTCCAATGCCTAAAGACCGCATCGCCATCGTCGGAATCGGCTGCCGCTTTCCCGGGGGAGTCCATGACGCGGAAGCCTTTTGGAAACTGCTCGTCGAAGGTCGCGAAGCCGTGAACGAGGTGCCGGGGGACCGTTGGAACGTCGAGCGTTACTTCGACCCGGAGCCTGGGATCGTGGGCAAGACGTTTGCCAAGCGCGGCGGATTCCTGGAGCAGATTGACCAGTTTGACCCGCAGTTCTTCGGCATCTCGCCGCGGGAAGCTCCCTACGTGGACCCCCAGCATCGGCTGCTGTTGGAAACGGCCTGGGAGGCGATCGAAGACGCCGGGATGGTGCTCGATTTTGAAAAAGGGACCGACCTCGGCGTCTTCGTGGGCATCTCCCACAACGACTACCAGGGCATCCAGAGCACGGCTCACGATCTCCAAGGGGTCAGCCCGCACTCGCCCACCGGCTCCGCGCATTCCATCGCGGCGAACCGCATCTCCTATTGCCTGAACCTGCGTGGCCCGAGCGTGGCGATGGACACCGCCTGCTCCTCCGCGCTGACGGCCGTTCACGCCGCGTGCGAGCACATCCGGGCCGGGCGCGGCGACATGGCGCTGGCCGGCGGCGTCACGATCATGATCACGCCGGGCGGCTTCATCGGCTTTTCCCAGGCCGGAATGCTCTCGCCGGAGGGACGCTGCGCGGCGTTTGACGCCTCGGCGAGCGGCTTCGTGCGCGGTGAAGGCGTTGGCATGGTGCTGCTGAAACGGCTCTCGCGGGCCATCGCAGACGGTGATCCGATCCAGGGCGTGATCGTCGGCACGTCCATCAACCAGGACGGCCATACCAATGGCATCATGCTCCCCAGCCCGGAGGCGCAGGCGCGGCTCGTGCGGGAAGCGTGCGCGGACGCCGGCATCGCGCCCTCCGCGGTGGGTTTCGTGGAGGCCCACGGCACGGGCACCGCGGTCGGCGACCCCATTGAAGCCCACGCGCTCGCCGAGGCGCTCTGTGATGACGAACGCACGGAGCCGTTGCCCATCGGCTCGTGCAAAACCAATCTCGGGCACCTGGAAACCGCCGCCGGCGTGGCCGGCTTGGTCAAGGCCGCGCTGGTGCTCAAACACCGCCAGATTCCGCCGAGCCTTCACTTCACGACGCCCAGCCCGCACATTGACTTCGAGAAATTGAAGCTGCGCGTCCCGACGGAGCTTGAGCCCTTCCCGGAGACCGCCTCCGGCGGGGAGCGCATGGCCGGGGTGAACTCCTTCGGCTTCGGCGGCGCGAACGCTCACGTCGTCCTCGCCGAGCCGCCCCATTCGCACGCCAATCACCACGGTCGCGAATACCCCGAGCGCCCGTGGCCGGTCGTTTTCTCCGCGCGCTCCGAGGAAGCGTTGCGCAACGGGGCGGGGAAGCTTGCCGCGTGGCTCGCCGAGCGCGAGCACCTCAACGGTTCCTCGCCGTTGTTGCCCGACCTCACCTACACGCTGGGAGCGCGCCGGAACCACCACGCGCACCGGCTCACGCTCGTCGCCCACACGATGGCGGACGTGGTCGCAGAACTCGAAAAAGTTGCGCTCAAGCAAGACCCCGCGCAGACCCGCCTTGCCTTCACACCGCGCCCGGAGCACGCCCCGCGCATTGCTTTCGTGATGAGCGGACAGGGTCCGCAATGGTGGGGCATGGGCCGCGAACTCATGGCGCACGAGCCGGTTTTTCGCCGCGTCATCGAACGCTGCGACGCCGCCATGCGCGGCCACGTGCGCTTCTCGTTGTTGGAGGAACTGACCCGCTCGGAGGACGCCTCGCAGATGCACCGCACGGAGGTCGCGCAGCCCGCGATTTTCGCGATGCAGGTCGCCCTTGCCGAGCTTTGGAAATCGTGGGGCGTCACGCCTGCCGCCGTGGTCGGCCATTCGGTCGGGGAGATCGCCGCGGCGTGTGTCGCGGGGGTGTTTTCCCTGGAGGAAGGCGCGCGGATCATCGCCCTCCGGGCGCGGTTCATGGAGAATTGCGCCCGCGGCGAAGGGGCCATGCTCGCGGTCGGCCTCGACGAGGAGGAAGCCCGTGCGCTCATCGCCCGGCACGACCGCACGGTAACGGTCGCCGCGTTCAACGGCCCCCGGTCGCTCACGCTGGCGGGCCCACGAGTTTCTCTGGAGGCGATGCTCGCCGAACTGGAACCGCAGGGCGTTTTCGCCCGGCTCGTGAAGGTGGACCACCCGTTCCACCATCCGCTGATGGGACCGGCGGCCGACCAGCTCGAAACCGTGCTTGCCGACCTCGCGCCACAGCCGGGGAACGTGCCGTTTTTCTCCACCGTCACCGGCGCGCGGCAGCCCGGCGAGGCGTGCGACGCGGCGCACTGGGGCCGCGGCATCCGCCAGCCGGTCCAGTTCGCCCCGGCGGTCGGCGCGCTCGCGGAATTCGGCGTGGACATCTGGCTGGAAATCGGCGCGCACCCCGCGCTGGTCCATTCCATCCAGGAAAGTCTCGGCGGACGCGGGAGTGGCGCGAAGGCACCCGTCTTCGCTTCCGTCCGACGCGAACGGGAATTGGAATCCGCGCTGGAAACCGCGCTGGACCTGCATCGCGCCGGGGTCATGCTCGACTTTGCGGCGATGACGCCCTCGCGGCAGCTTCTCCCCCTGCCGGCTTACGCTTGGGAGCGTGCCCGCTGGTGGCACGAGTCGCGGGACTGGCGCGAAAGTCGTCTCGCCCCCGGTGGCCGGGGTCTGCTGGAGGCGCGCCTGCCACGGGCAACACCGACGTGGGTTACCTGCCTGGACGCCCGGCACATGGCGTTCCTCAAGGATCACAAGGTGGACAGCCACGTCATCTTCCCCGCCGCGGCGTTCGTGGAAATGGCGCTGGAGGCCGGCGCGCAGCTTTTCGAGGGCCGCCCCTTCGCGGTTGAGGACTTCGAAATCCGCAAACCCCTGCTCCTGCCCGACCCGGCGTCCAGCGTTCAACTGGAACTTTCCTATTCCCCGACCGAACGCACCTTCGTCATCCAGAGCCGGATGGAAAACAGTTCGGCGTGGTCGCTCCACGTCGTCGGCTCGCTGCGGGGCGAGCGCACGGATTCCGCCTTCGCCGCGTCGCGCTGGGAGGGTGGCCACCCGGCCGGCACGCAGACGGTGGAAGTTGAGGGCTTCTACCAGCACATGAGCGACCTGGGGCTGCGCTACGGCGAAGAGTTCAAGTCCGTGCGTGAACTTGCTGCTGGCGCCGGCCGTTCCGCCGGGCGCGTCGCGTTGTCCGAAGCGGTGGCCCCTCGCGCGGGAGAGTATGCCTTGCATCCGGTGCTGCTCGACGGCGCGCTCCACGTTTTTTCCGCCGGGGCGGCAACGGTGGAGGACCGTCACGCGCGGATGAAGCTGCCGGTGCGGTTCGCACGTATTTTGTTCCTGCGCCCGCCCGGCGCCGCTGCCCAGGTCCGCGCCGACGTGCGCGATTTCAACGACGATTTCCTGGAAGGCGATCTTGCCCTTTACGATGAAGCCGGTGCCCCGTGCGTGCTGGTTGACGGCTTCCGCGCGATCAGCGTCGCGGGCGTGCGCCGGGCTGGCGGCGCTTCGGGCGGCTTGGATGGTTTGACCTACCATGTCGCCTGGGAGCGGACTCCCACCGCCGATCTTCCCGCCGTGACCGCGCCCGTGCCTTTGGGGCAACTACGAGCCAGTGCGCAGCACGCGCTCGACGAAGTGATCGCCACGCGTGGCCGCGACGTGCTGGAAAGCGCGATGGCCGCGGACGACGACTTGGCCGCGGCGCACATCGCGCAAGGGCTGCGCGAGATGGGCGTGACGCCCGGTTCGGTGTTCACAGCCGATTCGCTGGGGATCGCGGAGCCAATGCGCCTCGTGTTCGAGCGGATGCTCGCGAAACTCACGAAGCGTCGCTGGTTTACCCAGACCAAAAAAGGTTTCCGACCGACGGTGGCTTTCACCAAAGCCGCGGATTCTGCACCGAAAGCGCTACGCACCAACCTTGCCGAATTTCCCGGCCACTTCCCCGAAGCTCTGCTCTGCGCCGGCAACGCCGCGGAACTCGGTCCGATTTTGCGCGGGGAAAAAGACGCCGTGCAGGTGCTCTTCACCGGCGCCGGGGCGGAGATGCTGGAACATTTCTATTCCGACGGCCTGATCACCAGCCACTGGCTCGCCGCCATCGCTGCCGCCGTGACTGAGGCTGCGCGCGCTCTGCCCGAGGGCCGCGGCCTGCGCATCCTGGAAATCGGCGCGGGCACCGGCGGACTCACCGCGCACCTGCTGCCGTTGCTCGAACGCGGACTGCACGCCTACACGTTCACCGACGTTTCCGCCGGGTTTTTCTCAGCCGCCGCGCAGAAGCTGGCCACGTTTCCGGAGGTCGAGTTCAAGGTGTTTGATCTTGAACGCCCGGGCACCGAGCAAGAGTTCCAAGCGGACTCTTACGATTTCATCATCGGCACCAATGTGCTCCACGCCGTCGCGGACGTGCGCGCCACCACGCGCCATTTGCACGCCCTGCTCGCGCCGGGCGGCAGCTTCATGTTCATCGACACCGCGACGCCGCAGCTTTGGACGGAAACCGTCTTCGGCCTGACGCCAGGCTGGTGGCGGTTCACCGACCGCGACCTGCGCCCGGAGCAACCCTTGCTCGGACGTCCGCAGTGGGAAAGTGTGCTGCGCGACGTCGGCTTCGCCGAAACGGCCGCTCTGCCCGGCATCAACGGGCCCGAGGGTGAAGGCCAGTTCGCCGTGCTAGCGCGCAAACCCTGGCGCGATGCGGATTTCGCGTCTGAAGAGTCCGCCGCCGAGGCGCCGCCCGTGGAATCGTCCTGGCTGGTTTTCGCCGACGAGTCCGGCGTCGGTAACGCCCTCGCCGCGCGCTTGCGTCGGGCGGGCGCGCGGTGCCGTGTCGCGCGCCGCGGCGGCCGGTATGCCGCAGGGGAGAATGACACGTTCACTCTGCGCGCGGATGTTCCGGCGGACTGGCGCAAACTGCTCGCTGCGTGCGCGGAGACGCCGCCCGAACGGATCGCCTACCTTTGGCCGCTGGATGCGCCCGCTGATCCCGGGGCCGACTCTGCGATGGGCACTGATGCGCTCCTCCACTTGGCGCAGGCGCTAGGGCGCGAGCTGCCGACGGCGAAGCTGCGGTTCGATCTCATCACGCGTGGCGCGCAACCGGTCGGTCGCGACGCCCTGCCGACCGCCGTCGCCCAGGCGCCGGCGCTTGGGATGTTCCGGGTCATACTCAACGAACATCCGAGCTTTACCTGCCGCGCCATCGACCTTTCGCCGAAGCCTTCTGCGGCGGATGAACGCACCCTCTGGCACGAACTCCTCCGCGAGGATGCCACTGAGCGCGAAGTCGCTTTCCGCGGCGAAGCTCGTTACGCCCAGCGGCTCGATCGCGGCATCGCCACGCGGGAGCAGTCGCTCGATCCGGCGGTGCCGTTGCGGCTGGAATCCCGCGACCGCGGGCATCTCGACGCCGTGCGCTTTGCGCCGTTCACGGTGCCGGCGTGTGAGCCCGGGCAGGTGCTCATCGACGTGCAGGCGGCGGGCATGAATTTCCGCGACGTGCTCAAGGCGCTCGCACTTTATCCCGGTGAAGCGCCCGACGCCCGCATCTTCGGCGACGAGGTCGGCGGCATCGTTCGCGCCGTCGGTGAAGGTGTCACGCACGTCCAGCCCGGCGACCGCGTTTTCGGACTCGCGGTGTTTGGCCTCGCCACGCAAACGCTCGCCCGCGGTGGCGACGTGCGCCGCATTCCGGCCGGTCTTTCCTTCGAGGAAGCGGCAACGCTGCCGGTGGTGTTCATGACCGCTTGGCACGCGCTGCAAAACGTCGCGCGCGTGCGGCCGGGCGAGCGGGTGCTCATCCATGCCGGTGCTGGTGGCGTCGGCATGGCCGCCGTGCAGATCGCCCAGCATTTTGGCGCGGAGGTGATCGCCAGCGCCGGCAGTCCGGCCAAGCGCGCCCTGCTGGAAACGCTCGGCGTGCGGCACGTCATCGACTCGCGGCGCGGCGATTTCGCGGAAGCGGTGCTGGAACTGACGAACCGGCGCGGCGTGGACGTGGTGCTCAACGCGCTCGCCGGCGAGGCGATCCCGATGGGGCTTTCGTGCCTCGCGGAATTCGGCCGCTTCATCGAGATTGGCAAGCGCGACATTTACCAAAACTCGCGCATCCCGCTCTGGCCATTGCGGCGCAACGCTTCATTCCACGTCGTCGCGATGGACTCCGTCTTCCACGGCGACGAGGAGCTGACACGCGGCATGCTGGCGGAGATCGCCAAGCTGGTGGAAAAAGGCGCGCTGCGTCCGCTGCCGTTCCGCGCGTTCCCGGCGTGTCGGGTGGACGCGGCGTTCCGGTTGATGGCCAGCGGCAAGCACATCGGCAAGGTCGTCGTCGCGTTTCCTGAGTCATTCATGGCGCGCCGGGGTGAGCCGTTGGCGCCGGGGTTTGAGGTCAAACCGGACGGCACCTACCTCATCACCGGGGCGCTTGGCGGTTTCGGCAAGGTGCTCGCGAGCTGGTTGGTGGAACGCGGTGCGCGTCACCTCGTGCTCACCAGTCGCAGCGGGGCTTCGACGCCGGAAGCCGAGGATTTTGTCCATCGCCTGCGCAAGCGCGACGTGGAAGTGCGCGTCGCCCGGGCGGACATCGGCTCGGCGAAAGATGTCGCGACGCTCTTCGCGCAGATCCGCGCGGATGGCCGGCCGCTGCACGGCGTCTTCCATCTCGCGATGGTCCTCGACGACGCGCCGCTCGCCGATCTCACGCCGGAGCGGATGGAGCGCGTGCTCGCGCCGAAGGCCCGCGGCGCCTGGTTGCTGCACGAGGCCACGCGCGAGTTGGCAACACTCGACTGCTTTGTCATGTTCTCGTCGGTTTCGAGCATCTTCGGCAACGCCGCGCAGGGAAATTACAGCGCGGCGAACGCGTTCCTCGATTCCCTTGCCCACCATCGGCAGGCGCTCGGGTTGCCGGCGCTCGCGATCAATTGGGGCGTGCTCGGCGACGAAGGCTACGTGGCCCGCAACGAGCGGGTCGGCGAATTCCTCGCCAAGCAGGGCACGCTGGCGCTCTCGCCCGGCGAGGTCACCGCGTTGCTCGAAAAGTTCCTCCGGGCCGGCACCGCGCAGGCGATGGCGATCCGCGTGGACTGGGCGAAGTGGCGCGCGATTTTCCGCAGCATGGGCGAAAACCCGCTGCTGGAGCGCATCTTCGCCTCGGTCGAAAGCCAGGAAACCGGCGGCACCAAGACCAGCGATTGGCGCGCCCGCATCGAAGCCGCCGCCCCGGCGGCAAAGGAAGCGGTCATCGCGAACGCGGTGCGCGAAGTCGTCGGCTCCGTGCTGCGGGTAAAACCGGACAGCCTGCGTGACGATCAACCCTTGACCGACCTCGGACTGGATTCGCTGATGGGCGTCGAAATCGAATCGTCGCTGGAAGCCGCCGTCGGCGTGGCATTGCCCCCGACGAGCCTGATGCGGGCGCGAACCATCGGCCAAATCGCCACCCTGATCGCCAGTCACCTGGGCGGCGGTGCGCCGGTCGCCGGTGTCGCTGCCGCGGCCCCCGTGGCCGAAGCGGCTGCTCCGGTGTCGCCCTCGACCGGTGCGCTTGCCGGGGCGGTGGATCTGGAGGCGCTCTCCGACGCGGAACTCGATCGCCTGCTCGGCGACGTGCCGGCGACCGAAAGCAGCAGCGCGGCCCGGTGAGCGCGGGCTGACGACACGGCATGTCCAGCGAAAAGCGTGCGCGGTTAAAGCAGTGGCTGGAAAGCGGCGAGGCGCGGTTGGAGCCGCTCGCCTTTCCGCAGCGCGAGCTTTCGGAAGCGACCCCGGTCCTGTTGGGAGATTCGGCGAACCACATTTGCAGTCTGATCACGCTCCACGGACGCCTCACGTCCCAGGATTGCGAGAACATCATGCTGCGCGTGGTCGAGCGGCAGGAGGCCCTGCGCACCTCGCTCCTGCCCGGCCGGGACGGAGCGTTGCAGATGATCCGCCGGAGTGTCAGCGAGCCGAATCTCCGCTTCAGCGATTTGCCTGCGACGGAAGAACTCGAAGCGCGGGCGCAGGAGGTATTTCGTGAACCGTTCGACCTCGTGGGAGGTCCGCTTTATCGCGCGGAAATCATGCGGCGCGGACCGAAGGATCTCGTGTTCGCCTTCTCCATCCACCACGCCGTCGCCGATGGCTGGTCGCTCGGCATTCTGGTGCGGGAACTCGCCCACGCCTACGCGCAAAAGCTCCTCGGCCGCTGGGCCAAATCGCTCCCGCCGGTGGCGCTGACTTACTCGGCGTGGGGCGCGACGGAACGCGCCGCCTGGCAGCCGGTGGAATTGGAGCGTTGCGCCGCGTTTTGGAAAACGACGCTCGCCGGCGCCAGCCGACTGTTCCCGGCGCAGCCCGACTCGCCGCCGGGCTTGGATCGCTGGGTCACCGAACTGCCGGAGAAACTCCCGGGTGCGGTGCGCGCGCTCGCCAAGCGCACTGGCGCCACGCTTTTCTCCACGTTGCTCACGGCTTTTCAAATCGCCCTCTGGCGCTGGCGCGGCGCGGAGGACATCGTCGTCGGCACGCCGGTGGCAAATCGCCAAAATCCCGCGGCGCGGGAAACGATCGGTTACTTCGCCGGCGTCGTGCCTTTGCGCGGGCAAGTGGAACGCGACCGCACGTTCGCGGAAAGCCTGCGCGCCGCGCACGAGACGAGCATGGACGCCTTTGCCCACGCGATGCCTTTTGCGGAGTTGATGCGCGCCGTCGGCGATGCGCCCGCGCCCGGGCATCACCCGGTGTTCGACGTGCGCTTTGCCTTGCAAAATCACCCGGTCCCGGACATCACGCTGCCCATGCTCTCGGCGCGGTTGCGAATGCGCTCCACCGGCACGGCGCGGTTTCACTTGGGCTGCGAGATCACCGAGCGCGGCTCGGCGATGGAAGTCGTCTGGCTGTCGCGGCCGTCGCTATTTTCTCGCGATGACATCGCGGACCTCGCGCGTATCTTCCATGCGGTGCTGGCGGGCGCCTGTCGCTCGGCGGAGAGCCGCATTCTGAGTATCGTTTAAAACCGTTTTCTGAATTCCATGCAGACGATCACCCTGGCTGAAATGCCGGAGCCGGCTTACGACGACGACGCTGACCAA
The DNA here is from genome assembly GCA_019241085.1 of Verrucomicrobiota bacterium. Taxonomy (GTDB): domain Bacteria; phylum Verrucomicrobiota; class Verrucomicrobiia; order Chthoniobacterales; family SZAS-18; genus JAFAXH01. Next base: position 37,477 of record JAFAXH010000100.1, read on the forward strand.
CCGCATTGGATCAGCCGGCTGGCGTTTCCGATTCTCTCGCTCGTGCTCCTGGCGGTCGAGGCGCTGCTTTGGCTGGCGTTGCGAGGCGGTCATTACTGGCTGGCCGTGCCGTTCGTCCTGGTCGCGGGTCACATCATGCACGGCCAACTGATTGGGTTCCACGAAGCGTCGCACGGTTTGCTGCGAAAGAGGCGCTGGATAAACGAACTGGACGGCGTGCTCCTAGGTCTTTTTTCTTTCACCAGCTTCAGCCTGTATCGGGCCGCTCACCAGACGCACCACATGCATCTGAGCACGGAGCGGGACGAGGAGTTCTGGCCGTTCGTGCAACCCAAGGCTCCCCGGTGGTTGCGCGTGCTGGCGGCCTGTCTGGAACTGACGCTCGGCCTTTTCTTCACGCCCTGCATTTTCCTGCGGACCTTCCTGCGCGCCGGCTCGCCGATTCGCAGTCGCAAGGTGCGCCGCCGGATCTGGCTGGAACTGGCGCTGATGGTCGTGATGTGGTGCGCTCTCGCGACGGCGGTGGCCTGGCTTGGGATCTGGAAATATTTCCTGTGGATGCTCGTGGTGCCGGAGATCATCGCGGGCAACCTGCAAAGCTGGCGCCGCTACATTGAACATGTCGGCATGACTGGCTCGACGCCGAACAGCGCCACGCGCAGCATCATCCCGCGCGGCCCGCTCGGGCATCTCTTCGCGTTCACTCTGCTCCACGAACCCTATCACGGCGTGCATCATCAACGCGCCGGCCTGCCGCACGCGGAGATACCGCGGTTCGCTGCCTCGCTCCTGCCGCAATCGCCCGAGGAACGGCCGCCTTTCCCCAGTTACCGTGCGGCGTTGCTGGACCTCCTGCGCTGCCTCCCGGACCCGCGCGTCGGCCCGCAATGGAACAGCATCGCTTCGTCCTCGTCCTCGTCCAAGGGGTAAAAACTCTGGTCGCCTTTCGCCTCGCTCATGTCGCCCGCCGCTCCTGATCGCTCCCACGACAAGAAAGCGCCGGTGTTCGAGGCGCGTGGGTTGAAAAAAGAATACGACGACGGCCAGGTGCAGGCGTTGCGCGGCGTGGATTTCCAAATTTTCGGCGGCGAGTTTGTCGCCATCACGGGACCGAGCGGCTGCGGGAAAACGACGCTGCTCCAACTGCTCGGCGCGCTCGATCAGCCGAGCGCCGGAACGCTCACCTACCGCGGCACCTCGCTTGCGGTGATGCCCGACCTGGCGGCGTATCGGGCGCGCGAGATCGGGTTCATTTTCCAAGCTTTCCACCTGCTCCCGACCTTCACCGCGGAAGAAAACGTGCAGATGCCGATGTTTGAAACCGGGCGACCGATTTCGGAACGCCGGGAGCGAGCCGCGACGCTGCTGAAATCCGTCGGCCTGGAGCATCGGCTCCGCCACTTTCCCTCCAAACTCTCCGGCGGCGAGCGGCAGCGCGTGGCCATCGCGCGCTCGCTGGCGAACGGCCCCGGCGTCCTGCTGGCCGACGAACCGACCGGCAATCTCGACAGCGAAAACGCGCACGCCATTCTCGACTTGCTCTCGCGGCTGCACGAGGAGCAAGCGATGACCCTGGTGCTCGTGACGCACGACATGACCGTCGCTCGGCGGGCCTCGCGCGCGATCCAAATGCACGACGGCCGCGTCGTTTTCGATGGCGATCCCGCGCAACTTCCCACGATTTCCGCGATATGACTTTTTTCATCGTTGTTCTGCGAGGACTGCTCCGCCGCCCGGTCCGCACCGGGCTGACGCTCGTCGGTATTTCCATCGGCATCGGCGCGGTGGTGGCGCTCGTCGGCATGTCGCGCGGCTTTGAATCCAGTTGGACCGCCGGCATGAAGTCGCGCGGCACCGACATCGTCGTCAACAGCATGGGTTCGTCGTTGACCCCCAAGCCGTTTCCCGCCTCCGTGCGCGACCGCATCACGCAGCTCCCCGGCATCGCCGCGACGAGCACACTCCTGGTGGAACTCATGGGCATCGAGAACAGCGAGATGATGATCGTCTCGGCGCGGGAGTGGGGGGGATTTGCCTGGGATAATCTCAAAGTGATCTCCGGACGGCTCCCGCACGACGCGGCGGAACGGGCCGTGGTGCTCGGCACAACCGCAGCCGAGATGCTTCACAAAAAGGTGGGTGATCCGCTCCAGATCGAGACGGAGGAGCTTTCCGTCGTCGGCATCGTGGACGGCGGCGCCGTGGTGGAAAACGGCGCCGTCATCCTTTCTCTCTCGCTGTTGCAGGAGATCATGGGCACTGCGGGCAAGATCAACATCATCGACGTGCGGGTGAAGCCCGGCACCGACGAAACCGCCATGCGGCGGCTCTGCGACGAGATCACGCAGCGCATCCCCGAGGCGCGCGCCGAAGCGGCCGGCGAGCACATTCGCTCTTCGCAGGGTTACCGCATCATCAACGCCATGAGCTGGGGCACGTCGCTGCTCGCGGTGCTGGTGGGCGTGCTCGGCGTGATGAACACGATGCTGATGACGGTTTTTGAGCGGAAGCAGGAGATTTCCATTTTGCTCGCCATCGGCTGGCGACGCTCGCGCATCGTGCGCCTGATTTTGTGGGAATCCGCGCTGCTCGGTTTCTTCGGCGGCGTGGTTGGCGTCATCCTTGGCGTCGTTGGGATGCAAGTGCTGGAGCGGACGCCAGCCATCCGCGGTCTTCTGCAGCCTGACCTGAGTCCCAGCCTCATGGCGCTGGCCGTCGCCATCGCCGTGGTCGTCGGGATTCTCAGCGGACTTTATCCCGCGTGGCGCTCCTCCCGGCTCCATCCCGGTGCGGCGTTGCAGGGCTGAAGTTTTCGGCACCGCCGGAGGCCGTGGGCACGGCGAATTCATCCTATGCGATTGTTTTTTCTTCGCTTCCACCAAGTTATCGTCGCCTGCCTGGGATTTTGTCTGCTGGCTTCGGCCGCGTGCGCGGAATCCGAACCTGCGGCAACCGTGTCTGCGACCGACCTCGCCGCGCGCCTCAGCGCGAAGCAGCAGGATGGCAGCGCTTATGTGCGCATGCGTCTGCAAACACGCGGCGGCGCTTTTCAAGTTCAGGGCAAATCCCGCTCCACGCGCGGGAGCACCGAGGTGATTTACCAGGTGCTCTGGCCGAAGGAGCGCAAAGGGGAATCGGTGCTCCTGCGACGTTCCGGGAACGGCGCGGCCAGCGGCGCTTACTTCAATCCGCCCAATACCACCCGTTCCCTCGATGCCGGGCAGTTGCGTGAGCCATTCTTCGGCAGCGACCTCGCTTACGAAGACCTGATCGAAAACTTCTTTGCGTGGGATCAGCAAAGCTTGGTTGGCACCGAGACCGTGGATAACGTCCCGTGCCAGATACTTGAATCGAAACCCGGCAAGGGTGGAAGCTCCATCTACACCAGTGTCCGCTCCTGGGTGGACACGCGCCGGATGGTCCCGCTGCGGGTAGAGAAATACGCTGGCTCCGGCAAGCTCGTCCGCCGGATTGACACCACCCGCGTCGTTACCGATGACAAAGGCCGCGCCATCCCAGCAAATCTCACGGTGCGCGGTCCCGACGGAGATTCTGTCACTGAACTCAACGGCGGGAAGATCACGCACGCGATTAGCTTCACCGACGCGGAATTTACCGCGGAGGGAATCAAGCAAACGGTCATCCCTCGCGGCTCGCCCGAGTAGCAGGTGATCTCTGCTTCAAAGCACTTGCGAGTGTGCGCGTCGAAGTAGCCGCTGCGATAGCATGAGACTGCACTCTCCCAGAGAATCGTATCTTTGGCTCAAAGCTCTTTGGGACCATCGCCGCACCCAACGTCTCTCGCGCACCCAGCTTGAAGCGGAACAACGCGCCAAGTTTCGCCGCCTGGTCTCCTTCATTTACCAGCACTCGCCCTACTATCGCGCTCTCATCAAGACGCACGGGCTTGATCCCCTCACCTGCCTGCCCACCGATTTTCCCATCCTCACCAAGAGTGATGTGATCGAGCATTTCAACGAGATCATTACGGATCGCACCATCACCCGCCGCGACATTGCCGAGTTTCTTTCTCGCTCACGCGATCCCGAGGAGCTATTCCGCGGCCGTTACCATGTGCTCCATACCTCCGGCACCTCCGGCACGGTGGGTTACTACCTCTTCTCTCACAAAGCATGGATCAAAGGCGCCAGCAATCCGATTCGCGTTTCCTCGTTGCGCCTGCGCCGCAAGGTCGCTTACATCGCCGCCACTCGTGGTCATTTCGCAGGCGTCAGCCTTGTCCTCGCCGGCAATGACGGCACCAATCGCTTGTTTCACAACGTCCGCACCTTCGACGTAGGCCAGCCACTCTCGCAGATTATCCGGGAGTTAAACCAATTTCAGCCCGAAGCCATTTCAGGTTACGCCACCATCCTGCGACAGTTAGCCGAAGCTCAGGAACGCGGCGAGCTTCGCATTTCTCCCACTCACATCGGCAACGGCGGCGAAGCTTTGCTCCCCGAGGTAAAAGCCTACCTGGAGCGTGTCTTTCGCGTCCCGGCCCTCAACAGCTATGCTTCCAGCGAGCATCTGGTCATGGGCCTCAATCTACCGGGCACCGATGGTCTCCATTTGTTGGAAGACGACTTGATCTTTGAACTACGCCCGGACTGCACCTGCATCACCAATCTCTTCAATGAGGTCCTCCCACTCATTCGCTATCGGATGGACGACGTCCTCATCCCCGATACCTCCAACCACAGTCCATACCCTTACACCAAGGTTCAAGAAGTGATCGGCCGCCGTGAGCACTCCCTCGCCTTTACCAATGAGCATGGACAGGAGGATTTCATCCACCCCATCGTAATCGTGGAGTTGATCATCCCCGGACTAAAGGCCTGGCAAGTTGTTCTAGAAAGCAAAACACGTTTCCGGTTCCGCGCCTGCTTCAACTCTAACCTAACTAAGCAAGAACATCAGGAAACACAAAAACACCTCTGCGCCAAGCTAGACGCCATCCTCGCCGAGAAAGAAATGCGCAACGTTGCCTTCACGCTGGAGCCGGTGGACTCCCTGCCCATCGACGCAGCGACCGGCAAGTTTCGCCTCGTCCTGCGCGCATAGGCGCCGGATGCATGACTCGTCGCTCAGGCTCTTCGAAAAAGCCGCCGGCATCGAGCGCGGTCACGGTGAAGCTGGTAGGAGAAACTCCGCCCCCTGCCAGCTTTCCACACTCTGTTACTTCACCAACTTCGTCCGCCTACCGCGGAGCCGCCGTCGTCGTAGTGGTCGTCGTTTGCCCCGTCGAAACTGCCGTCTCGTCATGGTGACGATGGAACAGCCGATGTTGCTCCCGCGGCTCATCCTCGTGACGATGGAAGAGCCGGTGATGATGCCGCCGCGGCACCGTTTCTGTGGTCGTAGTAGTAGTGGACGCTGCCGTAGTCGTGGCAGCGGTTTGGCCGAATGCGGCCGTTGAGCCGAGAGCGACAACGGCCAACAGAGCGAGTGCGGTCTTTTTCATGGGAATGTTTTTTGAGCTGAAATTGAGAGTGAAAGCAGCCCGGTGGGACCGGATGCACTTACTATTGGTGCTCATCACAAAATCGGCTCGTCTCTCTTGGGAGGTTTTATTGGGGAGACAAAATAGCATTCCGCGCTCGCGACGCGGTCCGCCCGGTTGAGCTATTACAGACAGGCCTGTGGCATGGATAAGCGGGAGGTGGACTCCGAACAAACCGCTGCGGGAAATCTGACAAACGCTCGAAGGCAGTTTTGATGAACAGTTCAGGACATCAAATCCTATAACGCTCAACGCAAGCGGATGAAGCAACAATCATTGTCCTCCCATGCTCCACTGCACGTGGGTTGCGGAGAGCTTTGGCACAATGATGCAAGTGATGGGTGAATTCCTCCGCTCTCGGAAAACAGATAAGAAGAGGTGGCTGGAGAGGGAATCGAACCCCCGACACGAGGATTTTCAGTCCTCTGCTCTACCAACTGAGCTACCCAGCCGTTTGGGAACAAAAAAATCACCGCACTCCGCGCGATCCGACTGCGCCGCGGCGGAGGGGAATCATGCGCGCGCGGTGCGGGAGCGCAAGGGGGAATCGGGAAATTTTTCAACCGCCCGAAAAACGCAGGCGCAACCGGCTCTCGTCCGTCAGTTCCCAGACCGGGCCGGCGGGCGGGGCATCGAGCCAGTCGAGGTGCGTGGTGGTGATGAGTTGTTGCGCGCCGGCGGGCAGGGCGGCGAGTAGGGCGTTGCGCCGAGCGGGGTCGAGTTCGCCGAAGATGTCGTCAAAGAGCAACAGCGGCGGCGTTTTCCAGACGGCTTCGAGCAGGCTGGCTTGGGCGAGTTTCAAGGCCAGCGCCACGGTGCGCTGCTGGCCTTCGCTGGCAAATTCCGCGGCGGCGCGATCGGCGAGCGTCAGGCAAAGATCGTCGCGGTGCGGGCCGACGAGAGTTTGCCGCAGGCGCGTTTCTTCGGCGCGGGAGGCGTGCAACGCGGCAGTGAAATCCTCCGCGCCACCGTTGTTATCGCCGCGGATGCCCGACTCGTAGCGCAGGCCGAGCGTGGGATCGTCGCCGGCGCTGATGGCGGTCTGCGCACCCACGGCCCAAGGCGTCAGCTCGGCGACGAGGCTGCGGCGCAGGCTGGTGAGCAGCGTGCCGGCCTCGACGAGCGGCACGTCGTAGGCGGCGATCTCGCGCCGGCGGTCGGGCGCGGTTTTCAACAGTCGATTGCGCGAGCGCAGCGCCCGCTCGTAGGCGCGCAGGTTGACGCGATACAGCGGCTCGATCTGCGCGCCGAGAAAGTCGAGAAACCGACGGCGCGTCTCGCCGGAGCCGCGGACGAGTTCGAGATCGCTGTTGCCCAGATAGACGAGCCGGGCGAGGCGCAGGTATTCATTCGCGCGGGATTGTTCGACTGCATCCAGCTCCAGCTTTTTGCGTTCGGGACTGTAAAGGAAACGCAGCTCGCGCCCGCCGTAGCTGCCGGCTAGGGCAAAGCCGCCGCTCGGCGCATTCCAGCGCACCAGCGGCGCGAGCGTGCTGCCGGCGCGCGGCGACGCCAAGCGCAACAGCACGCAGGCGGCTTCGAGGATCGACGTTTTTCCCTGCGCGTTCGGGCCAACGAAAAACTGTGCGCCGGGTGTGATTTCCACCCGCAGGAACGGGAAGCAGCGGAAGTCGCGGAGTTCGAGCCGGAGAAGCATTCCGCGGTCGGCAAGGCGCGCGCGAATTACTCGTGCTTGGCCGGCTTGCCGGCGTCGTCGTGCTGCTCCGGCGCAGCGCGGTTGGGCGTTTCGTGTTTGAACGAAGCATTCGGGTGCGCGTGCGGATCGGTATCCTGGCCTTCGCGGCTTTCCTCCTCCGGCGGTGCGATCTCGGTGCCCTGGCTGTCGGTGAAACGCGTGCCGCTGCCGTCGAGCCAATGCACGTTGCGATCCTTGCTCGCTTCCTTGCCGGAGCCGTGGCCATACCAGAGCGCCGGTTCGCCGGCGGGATGGCGTTCACAAGCGGCGGTGAGGATCAGCGAAAGGCCGAGCAGCGGACCGGCGACGAGGAAGCAGATGGGGCGGAGCATGGCGTGTGATAGTTGGCGCGGTTTTTTGTGTAAAGCGGGATGAGACGAGGTTGTCAATTCCGACGTGCAAGCATCTTCGATGGCTTCATCGTAACCGTAATCCTAATCGTAATCTTAATCGTAATCTTCTGCGCTTGCGGCGCGTGTTCCTTGGCCTCCGGCGGCAGAGACTAAGATTAAGATTACGATTAGGATGAAGCTGCTTGGGGCGAGGAGGCAGTCACTGTGAATTACGAGTTAAACGCGGTGGATGCGTGGGCGAGAGCTAATTAGTTAATCGCCGCGATAGATGCAACGGGCCGTGGGCGTTTCGTGAATCACGATTTCGCACAAGCCGGGACAGTGCGGCTGGAGCCGTTGCCAGAACCAGGCGGCCATAAGTTCGATGGTCGGATTTTCCAAGCCGGGAATAGCGTTCAAATACGCGTGGTCGAGCTGGGCGAGCAATGGTTTCATCGCGCGGGAAATTTCGGCGTGATCGTAAAACCAGCCGGTCGCCGGATCGACCTCGCCTTCGACGCTGATCTCAATCTTAAAGCTGTGCCCGTGCAGTTGCCCGCACTTGTGGCCGGCGGGAACTTTCGGCAGCGTCTGGGCGGACTCGAAGCGGAAGTCTTTGGTCAAGCGCACGCGCATATCGCGAAAAAATTCACACGCCTTTCGCCGTCGGTTCCCAGATGAATTTGTGCAGCTGAAGCTGGAAGCGCACGGGCAGCTTGTCGGCGAGCAGCCACTCGACAATCGCGCGCGGCTCGATGCGGCCGAACACGGGCGAAAACAGCACGCAGCCGCAACGCGCGGCGAGGTCGTGCGCGCGCACGGCGTCGCGGCTCCAGTCGTAATCTTCGCGGCTGCCGATGACGCATTTGACCTCGTCGCGTTTCGTCAGGTGCGCGATGTTTTCCAGCCGGTTGCGCGCGCACTCACCGCTCGACGGCGTCTTCAAATCCATGATGCGATGGACGCGCGGATCGACCGGGGCAATGTCGTGCGCGCCGCTGGTTTCGAGCAGCACGGTTTTGCCGGCGTCGCAGAGCGCGGTCATCAGCGGCAGCACGTTTTTTTGCAAAAGCGGCTCGCCGCCGGTGATCTCGACGAGCGGACAATCGTAGGCGAGCACGGCGTCGAGGATTTCCGGTAGCGGCCGTTTGTCGCCTTTGTAAAAGGCGTAGGCCGTGTCGCAATACGTGCAGCGCAGATCGCAGAACGTCAGCCGCACGAAGACGCAGGGCAGTCCGGCCCAAGTGCTCTCGCCTTGGATGGACTGGTAGATTTCGTTGACGGTGAGGGTCGGAGTCACGGCCCGAAAAGCTTAATCCTAATCGTCATCTTAATCCTCCGGTTTTGTCACGCTAGCGCGACGCATGCCTCCGGCGGGACTAGGATTAAGATGACGATTACGATTAAGCCTTTCGGAAAAAAGCAGTCCGGTGCCGCATTGCGTCACTGAACGCCCGCCGGAGCCGGGAACAGGTCGCCGAGCGCAAAGGGCGTGTCGTTTAACAAACGCACTGTCGAGCCGGGGAAGAAGCCGGTATCGCCCGAGACGGCCTTGCGGTCGGCGCGCGTGGTGCCGATGAGCAAATTGGGGAATTGCAGAGGCGTCGAGACCGTCGCGATGTCCGGCACGAGGACGATCTGCTGCACGGCGTTGGCGACTTGCTGCGCGTCGCGCGGCACGGCGGCGGGGTCGGAGAAAGCGGTGTTGTCCACGAAGAAGGTCTGGTCGATGACGCCGTTGGCCAGCAGGCGGCCGAGATACTGGTGCGGCTCGCCGTTGAGCATATCAAAATTGCCGCCGACGAGGATGCGCCCATCGGGTTGCACGCGGATCGCATAGACTGCGGTCGGCGGCAGGCCGGGGGGCGAACTCTGCATGACGCCCGCGGCGTCGAGGAAGTCCGGGTCGAGCGAGCCGTCCGGGAGCAGGCGCGCGAGGTTGGTGCGCGATTGGGCGTTGACGGTTTGAAAATCGCCGCCGACGAGCACCTTGCCGTCGCGCTGCACGGTGACGGCGAGCGCCCGTTCGTCGATGCTCACCGAGAACGACGGGTCCAGCGTGCCGTCGGCGTTCAGGCGGATGAGCTTGGAAGCTCTGGTCTTGCCCAGCACCGTGAACGTGCCCGCGACATAAACGCGGCCATTCGCCAGCCCGGTGTCCGGGTCCACGTCCTCGGCGAGCGAGAACACCATGCCGTCGAAACCGGTGCCGAGATTTTGGTTAAACGTTTCGTCATTCGTGCCGTCGTCGTTGAGCTGCGCGAGCCGGGGATGCTTCTTTTTATTGATGGTGGTGAACGCTCCGCCGACGAGCACTTGTCCGCCGCCCGTGGTGCGGCGCAGCAACGCATAGACGCCGCCATCGGTGCCGCCGTTTCTGTAAACGTTGATGTTGAATGGATCCGTATCCACCGGTTTCAACGTCGTCGGATCGGTGTCAAGCGTGGACGGCGTGCCGCCATTGGGCGCCAGCCGGCCGAGGTTCAGAGTCGCCGTGCGGCGGCCTTTGATTACTTTTACCGAGGTGGGATTCGCCGGCGGGCGGCCAAAGAGTCCGCCGATGATGATCCGTCCGTCGTTGCGCACGTCGAGCGCGTAGATGATGCGGGCGTTGTCCGCGCCGAAACCGAGCGGATCGCTCGTCAGCCCGCTGAAGGTAGGGTCGATGGTGCCCGGCTCAAAGGTCGCGGTCGTCGCATTGCCGGTGGCTGGGTCCGTGAAAGTGATGGTCGTTTCCTCGAGAAACACGCGGAACAGCGTGCCAAGATCGCCGGCGATGATCGCCTCGTAGGTGGTCAGGTTGCCATCGGCGTCGTATTGCGGCTGGAGCGCCAGCGCGTAGGTGGTGAAGCCGTTGTTTGTCAACGCCACCGTCCTGCCGCCCGTGCCCGGCGCCGAGTCGGGGCCTTGGTAACGGTAGCCGGTCGTCTTGGTGGGATCGTTGGGGTCAACCACCACGCCGGGGTTGAACGTCGTGTCGATCTGACCGGCGCTTTGCGCCAGCGCGTGGCTGCTGCAAAACAGCGAGACGCAGCCGGCTGCCGCCACGGCCGTCAGAGAAAAACCGCGCGGGAAGCGGGAAGCGAACGGGGAAAAAAGGCGCGAAGTCATGGAATCGGATGCGAGGGTAAGGGAGCCGCCCGACGCTGCAAGCTCATATTTTTGGAAAAAGCCAGTCCGCCGCGGGCCAGCGCCGGCCTTCCCGCTTGCGCTCCGCCGGGGAAGCGAGGCAGGGTGGCCGGATTGAAAATCATAAACCCGCGCCCGCTGCGGCGGTTGCGGGCGCGCCCCCGCCGTCCTTGCAAAAATTTCCCATGACACTTTCCGCTCCGGCCACTTCAGCCAATCGCATCGACGCCGCGTTCGCCCGGCTGCGCGCCGCGGGTCGCTGCGGCTTCATGGCGTATCTCGCCGCGGGCGATCCTGATTTGGAACGCACCGCGGGACTCGTCCTCGCGCTCGAACGCGCCGGCGTCGATTTCGTGGAACTCGGCGTCCCCTTCTCCGACCCGCTGGCCGACGGCATCGTCAACCAGCTCGCCGCCGCCCGCGCCCTGCGCGCCGGCGCCACCCTGCCGGGCGTGCTCGCCTGCGTGCGCGCCTTGCGCCAGCAGACGCAGGTGCCGCTCGTGCTCTATACTTACATGAACCCGGTCTATGCCTACGGCTTCGAGCGCTTCGAGCGCGACGCCGCCGGGGCCGGCGTGGACGGCTTGCTCCTGCTCGACCTGCCGCCCGACGAGGCCGCGCGCAACGCCGAGCTGCGTCGCGACCATGCAGACAATGGCGCGATGAAAATGATCCGCCTCATCGCGCCGACCACGCCGCCCGCGCGGCTGCGCGACATCGCCGCGGCGGGCGAAGGTTTTCTATACTACGTCTCGCGCGAAGGCGTCACCGGCGAACGGCAGGAATTGAGCGCCAGCCTCGCCGCGCAGGTCGCCGCCATCCGCGCCGTCAGCGCCCTGCCGGTCGCCGTCGGCTTCGGCATTTCCACGCCGGAACAAGCCGCCGCCGTCGCGCGCTCGGCGGACGCCGTGGTCGTTGGCAGCGCGATTGTCCGCCAGATCGGCGAGCACGGCGCGGACCCGGATTTGCCGGGCGTCATCGAGCGTTTTGTCCGCCCGCTCGTAGATGCGATCCACTAGGTGGATCGCGCGCTCCGTCGCGCGATGAATTGGCGCGAATGCGCCCATTTGATTAGAAGTCAGGCAGCTTGCGCTGCAAATCATCGCGCGGCGGAGCGCGCGATCCACCAACTAAAAAAATCCGCGTTTCCTCCGCGCCAATCCGTGGCTAATTAGACAACCCATCCGCCCATGCAAAAACTCGCATTCGCCAAAATGAACGGCGCCGGCAATGACTTCGTCCTGCTCGACAACCGCGCCAGCCACCTCGCGCTCGACCGCGCGGCCGTCGCCCGGCTGTGCGACCGGCATCGCGGCGTCGGCGCCGACGGCGTCTTGATCGTCGAGCCGCCCGCGATTGACGGGCCGCGCGCGCACTATCGGATGCGTTATTACAACGCCGACGGCGGCGAGGTCGAGATGTGCGGCAACGGCGCGCGCTGTTTCGCGCGGTTCGCCGCGCACCTCGACGCGGGCGGCAACGGCGCGAGCCGCGAGCGCCACGGCGAATTGGCTTTTCAAACCATCGCCGGCGTCATCCACGCGCGGATCGAAGGCGAGGAGGTCGCGCTCGTCATGAGCCAACCCAAGGACGGTCGCGACGTGAGCGGCCTCATCGTGGCGGAGGAAATTCTCGCCCGCCTCGCGTTTCTAAATACCGGCGTGCCGCACGTCGTTGCCCAAGTCGCCGACACCGAAAAAGTGGACGTGCCGCGGCTCGGCGCGGCCTTGCGTTACCACGAAGAATTTGCGCCCGCGGGCACGAACGCCAATTTCATGCAATGGCTCGGCCCGCGCGAGATTCGCGTCCGCACCTACGAACGCGGCGTCGAGGGCGAGACGCTCGCGTGCGGCACCGGCTGCGTGGCGAGCGCGCTCATTTTTGCCGAAACCAACAGCCTCGCCGCCGGCCCGGTCGCCGTGCAGGTGCGCGGCGGCGACACGTTGCGCGTCGGCTTTCAACGCACGGGGCCGTTTGCATTTGAAAATGTGACGCTCACAGGCCCAGCGGACTTTGTGTTCCATGGCGAGATCGCGGTGTGATTTTCTTTTTTCTGCGCCGGCTCGCTCCAAAAAAATCTCGTTAATTTTTTCACCTTATGTTCCGAGGCACCTACACGGCGCTGGTCACTCCATTCACCCACGGGCAACTCGACGAAGACGCGCTCGCCGCGCACGTCGAACGCCAGATCGCCGCTGGCGTGGACGGCGTTTGCCCCGTCGGCACGACCGGCGAATCGCCCACGGTCACGCACGCCGAACACGTCCGCGCCGTCGAGATCGCCGTCGCCACGGCGCGCGGCCGTTGCCAGGTCATCGCCGGCGCCGGCTCGAACTCGACTGCGCACGCGCTGGAGCTTTTGCACGCTGTCGAGGAAGCCGGCGCCGACGGCGCGCTCATCGTCACGCCGTATTACAACAAGCCGTCGCAGGAAGGGCTGTTCCGCCATTTCTGGACGCTCGCGCTGGCGACGAAATTGCCGATCGTGCTCTACAGCGTGCCCGCCCGTTGCGTGGTGGAAATCGGCGTGGAAACCGCCGCGCGTCTGGCCAGGGAATGCGCCAACATCGTGGCCATCAAGGAAGCCGGCGGCAACGTGGATCGCGTCAGCCAACTGCGCGCGGCGCTGCCGGCGGGTTTTCCGATTCTCTGCGGTTGCGACGAGCTGAATCTGCCGATGCTCGCCGCCGGCGCGGACGGCGTGGTCAGCGTGGCGTCGAATCTCATTCCCCAGGAAATCGGCGACCTCGTCCGCGCCTTCGCCCGCGGCAAGCACGATCTCGCGCAGCACCTGCACGCGAAATATTACGCGCTCTGCAAAGACCTTTTCATCGACCCAAATCCCGTGCCGGTGAAAACCGCCATGCTGCTCGCCGGCCTGCTGCCCAGCGACGAAGTGCGCCTGCCGTTGGTTCCCATGAGCAAGGAAAATTTGGCGCGGTTGAAAGCGACGCTCGCCGCGGCCGATTTGCTGCCAGGTTGAGTTCACGCCTGCCGGATTGGAAGGAAGTGATCGAACCATGAGCAGCGCACTTTCCATCGCGCTCCTCGGCGCGAGCGGCCGCATGGGCCAGGCGATCCGCGCGTGCGTCGCGCGCGAGCCGGCTGCGTGGAACATCGTCGCGGAAATCGGCCGCGGCGACGATCCCGCCGATGCGGCTGCCGCCAACACTGACGCCGTGTTCATCGACTTCTCGCTGCCCGACGCCACGCCCGCCGTGCTCCGCGCCGCGCGCGCGCTGCGTCGCCCGCTCGTGCTCGGCACCACCGGACACGACGCGGCGGCGCGGAGCGAGATCGCGGAGACGGCTGAGACGGTGCCGATTGTCTTTGCGGCGAACTTCAGCGTCGGCGTGAACACGCTCTTCTGGCTCACGCGCAAAGCGGCGGAAATCCTCGGCGCCGATTTCGATTTGGAAGTCGTCGAGGTGCATCATCGGTTGAAAAAAGACGCGCCGAGCGGCACCGCCCGCCGCCTGGCGGAAATCCTCGCCGCCGCCCGCGGACTTTCCGTTGAAAACGACCTGCGCCACGGCCGCGCCGGACTCGTCGGCCAGCGTCCTCCGGGCGAGATTGGCATCCACGCCGTGCGCGGCGGCGATGTGGTCGGCGAACACACCGTTTTTTTCGCCGGCCTCGGCGAGCGTTTGGAACTGACGCACCGCGCGACCAACCGCGAAACCTTCGCCGCCGGCGCGCTGCGCGCCGCGCGCTGGCTGCGCGCGCCCGACCGCGCGCCGGGCCTCTACGACATGGAAGACGTGCTCGGTTTGAAAAATCTATGAAGCCCCTCGCCCGCCGCCTTGCGCTCACGTTTCTCGCCGCGTCGCTTTTGCCGCTGCCGCCGGCTGCCTTCGCGCAGACTCCTGCCGCGACGCCGCCCGCGACGCAACCCGCCGACACTGCCGCCGGCCAGGCTGCCGCCGAGCAGTGGCTCGCGCTCGTGGACGCGGGCGATTACGCCGGCAGTTGGCGCGCGGCGGCGAGCTATTTCCAAGGCGCCGTGGACGAGGCGAAGTGGACCGCCTCCATCGGCCCGGTGCGTCAGCCCTTGGGCAAGATGCTCACCCGCAAGCTGCTCGTGGCGCGTTTCTCCAGCCAGATGCCCGGCGCGCCCGACGGACGTTACGTTTTCCTGCAATTTCAGACGGACTTTGAAAACAAGAAGACAGCGGTCGAAACCGTCGTGCCCATGCTCGACCGAGATGGTCACTGGAGAGTCTCCGGCTATTACGTCCGCTGAGTCAACGCCCGCCGGCATCGCGCTCGGCTCGAATCTCGGCGACCGGCTGGAAAATCTGCGCCGCGCCCGCGCGCTGCTGTGCGCGTTGCCCGGAGTGCGCGCGGGAAGCTGCGAGTCCGCGCCGGTCTTTGAAACCGCGCCGGTAGGTTGCGAACCGGGCGCGGCGGATTTTTTTAACACCGTCGTCGCCGTCCAGATCGACCCGTCGGTCGCGCCGCAAAATTTCCTGGCTCGTCTCCGCGCCATTGAAATTCAACTCGGCCGGCCCGCGGAAAACCTGCGCGCGCGCAACGTCTCCCGCGTCATCGACCTCGACCTGCTCTACCTCGGCGACAGCGTGCTCGCGACGCCGACGCTCACGCTGCCGCATCCGCGCGTGAGCCAGCGCCGGTTCGTGCTCGCGCCGCTCGCCGCGTTGCGTCCCCACCTCATCCTGCCCGGCCAGCGCGCCAACGTCGCGGCGTTGCTCGCAGCGCTCGGGCCGGCGGAGACCGACGATGCCGCCGCCGTGCGCCTGGTCGCCGCGCATTGGTGAAAGACGCGACAAACCGTCGCCGAGACGATTTCTGCTCTGGACGCCGCCGCAGGCTTCGCGGATAAATGCAACGGTCCAATTGTTCTCTTCCCCTTTCTCCTCCGTTCGCCATGAAATTCATCCTCAGTAAGGAAAAACTTCTCGAAGGTCTCCAGCAGGTGCAGAGCGTGGTCAGCACGCGCACCACGCTGCCGATTCTTTCCAACGTCCTGCTGCAAGCCAGGGATGGTCACGTCACGTTGACGACCACCGATCTCGACGTGGGCGTGCGCGGCACTATCGAGGCGCAGATCGAGGAGGAGGGCGCCACGACGCTGCCGGCGCGCCGGCTTTTCAGCATCATCCGCGAGCTGCCCTCGGGCGAGATCAAGTTCGAGAGCGACGGCAAGAACGTCGCGTCGATCACCAGCGGCCACAGCTTTTTCAAAGTCCTCGGGCTGCCGGAGGACGAATTCCCGCCGTTGCCGAAATTTGAGAACGCCAAGACCTACGCGCTGCAACAAAGCGCGCTGAAGGATGCGTTGAAGAAAACGAGCTTCGCCATCTCCACGGACGAGACGCGCTACGTGCTCAACGGCGTGCTCTGCTCCTTGCGCGACAACAAGCTCGTGCTCGTGGCCACCGATGGCCGGCGTCTGGCGATGGTCGATCTCGATTTGCCGATGGACGCCGAGCAGGAGACCAGCGTGATCGTGCCGGCCAAGGCCATCAACGAACTCAGCCGGCTCCTGCGCGACGAGGGCGAGGTGACGATGCGCCTCGGCGCCAATCAGGTGGCGTTTGAACTCAACGGCACCCTGCTCATTTCCAAGCTCATCGAAGGCAACTATCCGAACTACAAACAGGTCATCCCGAGCGAGACCAAGGAGCGCATCAGCCTCGAGCGCGAGACGTTCCTGAACGCCGTCAAGCGCGTGGCGTTGCTGACCAGCGAGAAGTCGAATTCGGTGAAGCTGATGTTCACCAAAGACAACGTCGATATCGCCGCGAACAGCCCCGAGATCGGCGAAGCCAGGGAGAGCGTGCCGATCAAATACGGCGGGCGCGAATTTTCCATCGCCTTCAATCCCGAGTTCCTCATGGCGCCCTTGCGCGCGCTGAGCAACGACGAGGTGTTCCTGGAGTTGATCGACGAGATGAGCCCCGGCGTCGTGAAGGTCAACGCGCCGTTCCTCTACGTGCTCATGCCGATGCGGATCAGTTATTGAGCGCGGCGGGCGGTCAATCGCTACAGCCGGCGGTTTTCCGGTTGCGCCCGCGGATTTTTCTTTTAGCCTTGCCACCCGCAGCCTTTTCCGAAGAAAGGCCGCGACATCCCGCAAACGCTCTCGTGGCGGAACTGGCAGACGCGCACGGCTCAGGACCGTGTGGGGCGACCCGTGGAGGTTCAAATCCTCTCGAGAGCACTCTTTTTCCGGCTCCTGCCTTCTGGGAACCGGTTGCGTATGTCGCTGAATGCCAGCGGCGCAGGAAAATTTTCTTGCGAAAATCTCAAGCCCGCCTCGCGTGGAGCGTGCGAATCTGGCTTTAACGACAGGTTTTATCTTTCTCTGCAAAGCCGCTTGGCCAGCCAGAGAAGCCTGTCTCCTAACTCAGTTTAACTACTACTAGGAGGTTACTAGCTTATGCTTTGGACAATCGCAGTTATTCTATTGGTCCTCTGGGCGGTCGGTTTGGTGAGCAGCTACACCATTGGCGGATTCATCCACATCCTCCTGGTGATCGCTATCATCGTGATCCTGCTGCAAATCATCAACGGCCGGCGCGCGCTCTAGCTGCCGCCGCCACTAACTATCGCCAGGTCGGCGGTTCGCTCCGTCGTTTAATCTCTTACAAACAACCCAGACAAACCCCACGCTATGACTGAATCATCCATCAAAGGCAACTGGCACGAGTTGAAAGGCAAGCTGAAACAAAAATATGGTCAACTGACCGATGACGACCTCACCTTCACCGAAGGCAAGGAGGAGGAGATGATGGGCCGCCTGCAGCAAAAACTCGGCCAGACGAAGGAGCAACTCCGCGACGAGATCAGCAAGCTCTGATCGGGACGCGTTGCCGCTTTCTTCCTGTCCTTCCCCGCGCCCGCCAGACTGGTCGCAAGATCGGTTGGCGGGCGCTTTGTTTTGGAGGGCGGCGCTTTGTCGCCGCCGAAGAAGCGAAAGAAAACGGCGGCGACAAAGCGCCACCCTCCTTTAATCCGTCAGCACCTCGCCCACGGCGGCATCGTGCGCCTCCAACGGCAGCGACGGCAGGAGTTGAAAATCAAAACAAAGCCCAACGGTATGCGCGCGGAAATCCGGCTCCGCCAACAGCCGGTCGTAAAACCCGCCGCCGCGGCCCAGACGGCTGCCGGCGGCGGTGAACGCCAGACCGGGAATCAGCGCGAGGCCGATCTCCGCCAGCGCCGTCGTCGGCGCGTCGGACGCCGGCTCGCGCAAGCCCCAGCGGATTGGCCGCAGCTCGTGCGCCGGCGCGCTCACCGCGCACGCCACCAGCCGCCGGCCGTCCATGCGTGGATAAAAAACGTGCTTGTCCGCGAGCTTCGTGCCGTCGAGCCAGAGCTGGTCCAAATCCGGCTCCACGCTCAGCGGCGCGAATAACAAAACGCTCTGCGCCGCGCGCCAGCGTTCCGTTGCGAGCAGCCGCGCCAGCAACCGCGCGGTGCGTTCCTGCCGTGCCGCCGGCGGCAGGTTGGCCAGCCGCGCGCGCATCCGGGCGCGCAACTCGTTTTTCGCCTCGGAGGGTCCGGGCATCATGACAGGGAAAAGCTACTCGCTTTCCCGCCGTCTCCAAACGCCGCTTAAACGGTGTAGGCTCCTTCGTTCAATCCAAAATACGCGTGCGTCCGCTGCGTCGCTTCGGCCAGCCGCGACTCATCGAGCACCACGGCGATTTTGATTTCCGAAGTCGAGATCATCTGGATGTTGATGCCGCCCTGCCCGAGGCAATCGAACAGCTTTGCCGCGATGCCCGAATGCGAGCGCATGCCGATGCCGACGACCGAGAGTTTCGCGATGCCATCCTGCGCGCTCATGCCCGCCGCGCCGATGCGCGCGACCACCGGCTCCAAGGTTGCTTGCGCGCGCGCCAAGTCGTCTTTGTTCAAAGTAAAGGAAACGTCCGTCGCGCCGTGGGCCGAGACGTTTTGCACGATCATGTCGATGACCAGGTGCGCCTCGGCCAGCGCGTTGAAAATCGCCGCCGCCGTGCCCGGCCGATCCGGCACGCCGGCGACCGTCACTTTGGCCTGGTTTTTCTCCACGCTGATGCCGCGGATGACGACGCTTTCCATGCTAGGCGTTTCTTCGACGATCATGGTGCCGGGGTTGTTGTTGAATGAATTGCGAACTTCAAAACGGACGCCGAATTTCTTGGCAAACTCGACCGAGCGCGACTGCATGACCTTTGAGCCGCTGCTCGCCATTTCGAGCATTTCCTCATAGGAAATTTCGTCGAGCTTGCGCGCGTCCGGGACCAGCCGTGGGTCGCACGTATAGACGCCATCGACATCGGTGAAAATCTGGCAAAGGTCGGCGTTGACCGCCGCCGCCAGCGCGATGGCCGTGAGGTCCGAGCCGCCGCGGCCGAGCGTGGTGATTTGCCCTTCCATCGTCTGCCCCTGGAAGCCAGCCACGATGACAACCGCGCCGTCGTCGAGCAACCGATGCACCTGCTTCGGCGTGATGTTGGCGATCTTCGCCTTCGTGTGGACGCCGTCGGTCACGATGCCCGCCTGCGCGCCGGTGAGCGACACCGCGCGCGCCCCCGCCGCGTGCAACGCCATGGCCAAGAGCGCGATGGTCGTCTGCTCGCCGGTGGCCAGGAGCACGTCGAGCTCGCGCTCGGGCGGATCGGGCGCGACCTCGCGCGCGAGTTTGATCAAGCCATCCGTGACACCGCTCATCGCGGAAACCACCACGACCACGCCGTGGCCGGCGCGCTGCGTTTCGATCACGCGCTGCGCAACGCGGCGGATGCGCTCGGTGTTGCCGACGCTGGTGCCGCCGTATTTCTGGACGAATAGAGCCACGGGCTGATTGGGGAAAAGATGGGAGCCATGACTGATTAGCCGCGGATGGACGCGGAGGAAACGCGGATTTTCAGATTTTTTCAGACGGCCTGCTCGGCGGCAGGGCGCAACTCGCGCGGCGTGACGACGAGGAAGAGCTGCTCCGTTCCGCGCAGGATCATCATCGGCGAGGGCACGTCGATTTCTGCGGCCACGAGGCGCTTGTGCAACTCGTCAATCGTCCCGAGCGGCCGGCCTTTGAAGCCGACGATCACGTCGCCTTCGCGCAAGCCCGCCCTCGCCGCTGGACTGCCCGGCTCGATGCTGGCGACGAGCACGCCGCGGTTCGTTTCCAGATGATGAAAACGCACCACGCGCGGATGCAGCGGCACGTTCTGCCCGGCGACGCCGATGGACGAACGCCGGATGCGTCCATCTTTGATCAGCCACGCCGCGACGAACTGCGCCGTGTTGCTGCCGATGGCAAAGCAGATGCCCTGCGCGGGCAGGATGACCGCCGTGTTCACGCCGATGACTTCGCCGGCGGAGTTGAGCAACGGCCCGCCGGAGTTGCCGGGATTCAGCGCAGCATCGGTCTGGAGGATGTCGTCCATCAACCGCCCGCTCTCCGCCCGCATCGTGCGCCCGAGCGCGGAGACGATGCCGGCGGTGACGGTTTGTTGAAAACCATACGGGCTGCCGATGGCGACCGCGATCTGGCCGACGCGCACGCCGGCGGAATCGGCCAGCCGCGCGTGCGGCAGCGTCTCGCGGCCGGCGTCCAAACGAATGACGGCGAGGTCGGTCTCGGGATCGGTGCCGACGACGCGGGCGGCAAAAACGCGCGCGTCGTGCAGCGTCACCTCCAGCTCGCGCGCGCCGCGCACGACGTGGGAATTGGTCAGCACAAAACCATCCGGCGTAATGACAAATCCCGAGCCGCTGCCCTGGCCGCGCTGGCCCGCGAGCACCCGGATGTTGACCACGCTCGGCGCGACGCGGTTGACGACGGCGGCGACGGTTTGCGAATAAGCGTCGAGCAAATGGCCGTCGTAATCTTCGGATGGCACCGCCGCGGCGGCAGCCGCCGCCGGCGTTGTGGCGTTAACAGAATTCTCTTGCAGGATGGGTGCGAAACGAGGAAGAATTTTCACTTGGTTGCTTTGTTCGTAAGTAAACGAACTATGCATACTTTCGGCCGTTGGATTCCGCCGTCAAGTTGTTGCTCTTACCATTCATGCGCGCGCTTCATCATCCTGACAAAACCGACCTGCACCTTGCCGGCGTGCTCTTCGCCTTGAGCGATCCGACGCGGCTGCACATCGTCAAAACCCTGGCGGAAAGCGGCGGCGAGCTGACGTGCGCCGCCGTCCAGGCGCCGCTCTCAAAATCGGCCTGCTCGCGGCATTGGAAAGTCTTGCGCGAAGCCGGCCTCGTCCAGATGCGACCGCACGGCACGGCGTTTCTAAATTCGCTCCGACGCCGCGAACTCAACGCCCGTTTCCCCGGCCTGCTCGCCGCCGTGCTGCGCGCGCTTTAACTTGCCGCCGTTTTGAGCACGTAGCGCGGTTCGCGGGCGGGGACGAACAAATCCCGCGGCGCGCCTTGCGCCAGCACGCGGCCGCGTTCGAGCACGAGCACGTCGTCGCACAGCGCCATCACCTCGTCGGGCGCGTGGCTGACGTAGAGCATCGGCACGGCGAACTCGTCGCGCACGCGCGCTAGGTAGGGCAGCACGCGCGCCTTGAGCGGCGCGTCGAGTCCGGCGAGCGGCTCGTCGAGCAACAGAATTTCCGGGTCGGCGAGCAGCGCCCGCGCGAGGGCGACCCGCTGGCGTTCGCCGCTGGAAAGGCTGTTCACGCCCGGCCGGTCGAGCAAGGGAGTGATCTCGAGCGTTTCAACGACGCTTTCCAAGGTAAATTTCGGTGCGGCCACGCGCGCCGCTCCGCGCTGCCGCGCACGCTGGCCGTAGAGCACGTTGGCGCGCACGGAAAGATGGGGAAAGAGCGAGCCTTCCTGCGGCACGTAACCGACCCGCCGATGCTCGGGCGGCACCCACGCGCCGGTGGCCGAATCCGCCAGCGTGCGCGCGTTCAACTGCACCCGTCCGCAGGCGGGCTGGCGCAGGCCGGCGACGATCTCGATGAGCGTCGTCTTGCCCGCGCCGGAGGAACCGAAGAGCGCCGTCACCCGGCCGTGCAGCGTGGCGTTCACCTGCAAATGAAACGCCGCCAGCGGCAGGCGCACGTCGGTCAGGCGCAGGCTCGGGGTTTGCATTTGAAAGGAAAAATTTATCCGTGCGGCAGCGGTGCGAGCGGATCCGCTTTTTTCTTCCGCCGGCCCAGCCACGTTTCCGCCGCCCAGAGCGCCGCGCCGGCGATGACCACGGAAACGGCGAGCAACCGCAGCGCGGCATCGTCCTGGCCGAGTTGCACCAGGCTATAAATCGAGAGCGCGATCGTCGCCGTCTTGCCGGGGATGTTGCCGGCGACCATCACCGTCGCGCCAAACTCGCCCAGCGCGCGCGCGAACGCCAGCACCGCGCCGCCGGTCAGTCCCCGCGCGGCGAGTGGCAGCGTGATGGACAGGAACACTTGCGCGCGGCTGCGCCCGAGCGTGCGAGCGACTTGTTCCAGGCGCACCGGCACTTCTTCAAACGCCACGCGCGCCGCGCGCACGAAGAGCGGAAAACTCATCACCGCCGTGGCGATGACGACCGCGCGCCAGGTGAACACGATTTCCAAGCCGCAGAATTTTTCCAAAAATCCGCCCACCGGTCCGCGCCGGCCGAGCAGCTTGAGCAGGATCAATCCGGTGGCGACCGGCGGCAGCACGAGCGGCAGCGCGACGAGCGTTTCCACCAACGCTTTGCCCGGCCACGACCGGCGGGCCAGCAGCCACGCCAGCGCGGCGCCGGGCGGCAGGATGAGCAGCGTGCCCAAGGCCGCGGCCCAGAGCGTGAAGCCGATGATCTGCCAGTCTTCCGCGGTCATCCCTTACTTGCGCGCGAGAAAGCCGTAGCGCTCGAAAACGTCCCGCGCTTCGTCGCTCTCCAGGAACATCAGCAGCCGGCGCGCGGCGGCGGGGTCGCGCGAATTTTTCAACGCGGCGAGCGGATAAATGATGCGCGGTTTGTCGGCGTCGAGCGCCTCGTAAACGACGCGCAC
Source organism: Verrucomicrobiota bacterium (assembly GCA_019241085.1). GTDB lineage: Bacteria > Verrucomicrobiota > Verrucomicrobiia > Chthoniobacterales > SZAS-18 > JAFAXH01. The sequence goes on from JAFAXH010000100.1 coordinate 60,094, forward strand.
TTTTTTGGAAATCAACGCGTCGGTCCGATAGACCGTGCCGGCTTCGACGTTGCCGCTCTCGACGGCGGCGAGGCTGGCGCGCACGTTTTCGGTGACGACCAGTTTCGGCGCGATGGTTTCCCACAGTCCGAGCCGCGTGAAGTATTGCTTCGTGTAAACGCCGACGGGCACGGAGTTCGGCTCGGCGACGGCGATTTTTTTCACCTCCGGTTTGGTCAAGTCGGCGGGCGAGTCAATGGCCAGCGCGCTGTCGGCCGGCACGACGATGACGAGCACGTTGCCGACGAGCGGCGCGCGCGTGCCCGCCGCGAGCAGCCCGGCTTTTTCCAGCTTGTCCATCTGCGCCTCGTCGGCGGAAAAGAACACGTCGGCCGGCGCGCCTTCCTCGATTTGCCGGGCGAGTTGCGAGCTGGCGCCGAAGTTGAAAAACAACTTGTCGCCGCTCTGCTTTTCATAGCTCGGCGCGAGTTCCTTGAGCACGTCCGTCAGGCTGGCGGCGGCGTGAACCGTCAGCTCAGCGGCGGACGCGGCAAAGCTGGCGGCGAGCCAGGCGGCGACGAAGCCGAGGAGCAACGAAAATTTTTTCATTCAATTCAGTTCGCCGCGACCGGCCATGCAGCGCGCGATGGAATGGAACCACGCCTCGTGCAATTCCATCACCGGCCAGCGACACGTCGCGTTGGGCAACTCGATGGCCAGTTCGCCGTTGCCGGCGGCGGCAACCTTGCCGAGCCGGCGGGCGGGGACGCCGCGCCAGGCGAGCAACGCGAGCGCGGCGGCGGCGTTCGCGGCGGCGGTGCTCACCACGACGCGCGATTGCGCTTCGTTGAAGAGCAACGCATCGGCGCGGGTGCCGGTCGGCACGTCGAGCTGCACGTTTGCGCCGAGCGGTCGCGGCGACGCGCCGACGCAGCACTCCGCCAGCGCGACGGCCAGCCCGCCTTCGCTGCAATCGTGCGCGCTCTTTATCAAGCCCATGCGGATGAGCGCGCGCAAGGCGTCGTGCAACGCCCGCTCGCGCGCGAAGTCGAGCCGCGGCGGCCGGCCGGCTTTGCGGCCGTGCAGCACTTTCAAAAACTGCGAGCCGCCGAGGTCCGCCGCGTCGCCGAGGTCGCCGAGCAAAAGGATCGCGTCGCCTTCGTTTTTGAACGCCTGCGTGGTCACGTGCCGCTCGTCGTCGATCAAGCCGACCATGCCGACGGTCGGCGTCGGATCGACCACGCCGCGCGGGCTTTCGTTGTATAAAGAAACGTTGCCGCCTGTGACCGGCGTGCCGAACTCACGGCAGGCTTCGGCGAGACCTTCGATGCACTCGCGCATCGCCCAGAAATTTTCCGGTTTGTAAGGATTGCCGAAGTTCAAATTATCCGTCACCGCCAGCGGCACCGCGCCGGAGCAGGCCAGATTGCGCGCGGCCTCGGCGACGGCGACCTTCGCGCCTTCGCGCGGATCGAGCCGGCAGTAGAGCGCGTTGCAATCGCTCGTCGCGGCGAGGATTTTGTTCGCCTCGCGCACGTGGAAAACGGCCGCGTCCGAGCCGGGCGCGACGACGCAGCCGGCGCGCACGGTGTGGTCGTATTGCCGCCAGACCCAGTTTTTGGAAGCAATCGACGGATGCGCGAGCAACGCGGGGAGCGCCGGCTGCGGATCGGTCGCCGGCATGGTGTCGAGGTCGAGCGGCGGCTCGGGCGGACGCGGCTGCGCTTCGCGCGCGTAGAGCGGCACTTCGTCGGCGAGCGGCTTGGCGGGGATTTCGGCGACCACGCCCGCCGCGCCGTCGCGCACCCGCATCATGCCGTCGTCGTTGACCACGCCGACCTCGGCGTAAGGCAGGTCCCACTTCTCGAAGATGTCGCGCACGGTTTGCTCGCGGCCTTTTTTGACGATGATGAGCATGCGCTCCTGCGATTCGCTGAGCAGCGTCTCGTAAGGCGTCATGCCCGGCTCGCGCTTGGGGACTTTGGCCAGATCAATCTCGACGCCCGTGCCGCCGCGGCTCGCTGTTTCGCACGTCGAGCAGGTCAAGCCCGCTGCGCCCATGTCCTGAATGCCGGCGACCGCGTCGGTGGCGAGCAATTCGAGGCACGCTTCGAGCAGGAGTTTTTCTTTAAAAGGATCGCCGACTTGCACGGCGGGGCGGTCTTCCTTCGATTCCTCGGTGAGATCGCGCGAGGCAAACGCCGCACCCGCGAGGCCGTCGCGGCCCGTTTCCGCACCGACGTAAAACACCGGATTGCCCACGCCCTTCGCCGCGCCACGCGCGATCTGTTCGTGCCGCAGGATGCCGAGGCAGAAGACGTTGACGAGCGGATTGCCCTCGTAGGATTCGTCAAAGTAAATCTCGCCGCCGATGGTGGGGATGCCGATGCAATTGCCGTAGTGCGAAATGCCCGCGACGACGCCGGCGAAGAGGCGGCGGTTCAGCGCGAGCGCGGCAGCAGCAGGCCCGGAAGGAACGAGGTCCGCAGGCGAAGGATTGACCTCCGAACCGGAAGGATTGGCCGTGGAAGCCGAATTTTTGATGTCGGTGCCGGAATTTCCGTTTTTTGGCACGGAACGTTGCGCGCAAATCTCGCCAAAGCGCAGCGAGTTCAACGAAAACACCGGCCGCGCGCCCATCGTGAAGATGTCGCGAATGATGCCGCCGACGCCGGTCGCCGCGCCCTGGAACGGCTCGATGGCGCTCGGGTGATTGTGGCTTTCCATCTTGAACGCCACCGCCCAGCCGTCGCCGACGTCGATGACGCCCGCGTTTTCCTCGCCTGCCTTGACCAGCACGCGCTCGCCGGTGGTGGGAAATTTCCGCAGTTCGAGCCGCGAGTTTTTATACGAACAATGCTCGCTCCACATGACCGAGAAGATGCCGAGTTCGGTGAAGTTCGGCGCGCGGCCGAGGATGGTTTCGATGCGCGCGAATTCGTCCGGCGTGAGGCCGTGCTTGGCGACGAGGGCGGGAGTGACGGCGGGTTCGGTCATAAGTAACCGCGGGAAATTAGCGCAGGGCGCGGGCGGACGGAAGCCGGCATTGCAAATCGCGGGAAAACCACGGCTGCGCCGCAAAATTTGCCCGAAAAGAAGTTGTCCGCCCGCGGCGCGGGCGGCTACGTTATTGGCCCGGTCTGCGAACGCGTGGAAGCCGTGCTTATGGACCCCGAATCATCGCCCGCGCCCGGCCCGTCCGGCGGTTGGAAGGAAGAGGATTGGGAGGATTTGCTGGACAACATCGAGGAAGGCCGCGTGATCCCGATCGTCGGGCGCGACATGCTGCAAATCACGCCCGCGGGCGGCGCGGAGCCGGTGCCGCTCCATCGCTATCTGGCCGAGCGGCTCGCGGAATCGCTCGGGTTGCGGCCGGAGGAGTTGCGGGGCGATTTCACCCTCAGCCACGTCGTCTCGATGGGCTTCGAGCGGGGCAAGCCTTACAGCTATTTTTGCCGCCGGCTGCTGGAGCTGCTGCGGCCCGGCTCGTTCGAGACGCCCGCGCCGTTGCGGCACCTGGCGGAGATCACGCACTTCAATTTGTTTGTCACCACGACGTTCGATTCGCTGCTCGAACAGGCGCTGAATGAAAAACGGCCCGCCGCCGACGGCGACAGCGCGGGCGCGGAGGTCGGCGTTTACGATCCCAGCCAGCCGGCGGGCCACGCGGACCAGCCGGGCGGCGACCGTGAACTGGACTACGCGCGCAAGCATCCCGGCCGGCCGATTGTTTATCACCTCATGGGCCGGCTGGCGGGCAGCTCGGATACGTTTGGGTTGACCGACGAAGACCTGCTCGAATACGTCGGCGCGCTGCAATCGGAGAACCGCAAGCCGGAGCGGCTTTTCACGCAGTTTGAAAACAACCACCTGCTCCTGCTGGGCTGCGGGTTCTCGGATTGGCTGGCGCGCTTTTTCCTGCGCGCGGCCAAGGGCAGCGACGGCGGCAAGCGGCGCTTTTCGGAGAAGCGCAAAGTGATCGAATACGTCGTGGACGACAACACGATGCACGACCGCGAGCTGGTGCTGTTTTTGAAAAACTTCAGCAAGAGCACGCAGATCTACCAGATTTATCGCAGCGGCGAGGCGATCCATTTCGTCAAGGAACTGCGCGACCGCTGGGTGGCGAAACACCCGGAGGCCATCGTGCCGCCGGCGCCCCGGCCCGCGGCGGCGCGCTTCGCCGAGCCGCCGACGGAGATGCCGCCCGGCGCGATTTTCATCAGCTACGCCAGCGAGGACATTGCCGCGGTGCGGCGGCTAAAGGCGGGGCTGGATGCGCACGGGCTGCCGGCGTGGTTCGACAAGGAGCAACTCAAGCCAGGCGACGCCTACAACACCAAGATCAACCATTACATCGAGAGCTGCCGCTTGTTCCTGCCCGTGATCTCCGCGCACACCGAGCGCCGGTATGAGGGCTACTTCCGGCAGGAATGGCGGCTGGCGGCCAAGCGCAGTCTGCGCATCAGCCACCGGCGGCCCTTCATCGTGCCCGTGGTGGTCGATGACGACATCGACGAGGCCGGCGCCAACGTGCCCGATGAGTTTGTCGGCACGCAATGGACCAGGCTGCGCGACGCCGAGGTGAGCGATGCCTTTGCCACGCAGCTCGCCGGATTGCTCAACCAGGTCGCCTTGTCATGAACACCCCGTCGGATTCCACTGCCGCCCCGGCTCCTCCCGGCAGTGAGCTGGGCGCCGCCGGAGCCTGTTTCCAGTTGCGGCCCGACGAGGAAAATCCCTGGATCGGGCTGTTTTCCTTCACCGAAAACATCCGCGACTTTTTTCACGGCCGCGCCGCGGAGAGCGAGGCGCTCGCGCGCATGGTCGGCCGCAAGACGCTCACCGTGCTCTACGGCGAATCGGGCCTGGGCAAAAGCTCCCTGCTCCAGGCCGGGCTGTTTCCGCGGCTGCGGGCGCAGAGTTTCCTGCCGGTGTATATCCGGCTGAGCTTCACCGAGGCCGGCCCCGGCATCGCGGAGGCCAAGGCCGCCATCCGCCTGGAGATCGAGCGCGCCTTCGCCCGCGGCGAGCTGGTGGCCGGCACGCCCGAGGCCGCCGCCGGCGCCGCGGCGCCGCGCGCCGACGAAACGTTTTGGGAATACCTGCACCGCTTGCGCGAAGGCGATCTGCGCCAGCCGCCCGGCGCCGACGGCCAGCCCGGCGATCCGGTCGGCCTCGTGCTGGCGTTCGACCAATTCGAGGAAATCTTCACCCTCGGCCAGCTCGGCCGGCGCGGGCAGCGGCGCGGGCCGGTGTTCGATTTTTTGCAAGACCTGACCGACTGCATCGAGAACCGTCTGCCCGCGCGGGTGAAGGAACGCCTCGAAGCACGCGCGGCGGCGACCGGCGCGGAGGAACCGCGGCGGCCCGAGCGCGGCCGGCAGGCTTACCGCCTCATCCTGAGCCTGCGCAAAGACTTCGTCGCCGAGCTGGACGATCTGCGCGACTTGATGCCGACGGTGATGGAAAACCGCATGCTCCTGCGCCCGCTCGACGGCCGGCAGGCGCTCGACGCCGTGCTCCTGCCCGGCCGCCGACTCGTCACCCCCTACGTCGCCCGGCGCATCGTGCGCTTTGTGGCCAACATGAAACGCAGCGGTCCGCGCGCCGACGGTGGTGGCGAGGAAGAGGAGGAAGCCGGCGAGGAACGCCAGCTTGCGGAGCTGCAAGTGGACCCGTCGCTGTTGAGCATGGTCTGCCGGGAGTTGAACAAAAAGCGCCAGCAGCAAGGGCAACCGGAAATCACCCGCGAGCTCGTCGAGCAAGGCAGCAAAACGATCCTGAACGATTTTTACGAAGACTGCTTCCTCGACCAGCCCGCGCCGGCCGTGCGGCATTTCGTCGAGGACTGTTTGCTCAACGAAGAAGACCGGCGCAAAGCCATCGAACTCGGCCAGGCCGAAGCCCTCCTCGCGCGCGCCGGCGTCGCCGACCCCGCCGCCGCGCTCCAGCTGCTCGTGCAACACCGGCTGCTGCGGATGATCGAGGGCGTGGACCACGGCCCCTCGCAGCTCGAACTGACGCACGACGTGCTCTGCCAGGTCGTCAGCAGCAAACGCCGCGAGCGCGAGACGCGCGAGCAACAGGAAGCCGAGGCCGCCGCGCAGCTTGCCGCCGCCGAGCGCCAGCGCGCGGAGGCTGAAGCGCGCGAGCAAACGGCCCGGGCCGATCAAGCCGCGGCCGAGGCGCGCCTGCGGCAGTTGCGGCGCGAACGGCGGCTGAGCATGGTCTTCACCTCGCTCCTGCTCACCGCCTGCGTGCTGATCGGACTGAGCTGGCGCGGGATGCGCCGGGCGCAAGCGGAGCTGACGCGGCAGCAGCGCGTGGCCAGCGAGGCAAATTATCAGCGCGCGCTGCTCAAAGTGTCCAATGCGCAGCCGCCGGCTGGGCCAGCCACCGCCACCGGCTCGCTCCCGGCGCCAGCGCCGCCCTTGGATCAAAAGGGCAACGCCTTCGCGCTGGTCCATCTCGCCCGCGCACTGGCCGACGATCCGGCGAACCATCCCGCCGCCGCGCTCGCTTATCATTTATTGGGCGAAAAAAACTGGTGCCCGCCACTGACGCCGACCTTGCGCAGCAACCGGGACGACCCGTGGCTCGCCGTGACGTGCAGCCCGGATGGACAGATCGCCGCGGTGTCGCAAAAGGGCAGGTTGTTCCAATGGAAACTCGCCGCCGACGGCAGCGTGCGGGCCACTTCCCGCGACTTGCAGGCGGCCGGTTTCCAATCGGCGATTTTCAGCCGCAACGGCCAATGGCTGCTCGCCGGGACCAAAGGCCAAAGGGAAGCGCGCATCTGGTCCTGGGAAGAACACGCCGCCACGTATCAGCCTGATCCTGTGCTGGGGAAACAACCGCTGAGCATCGACAGCGACCTCCGCTCCGTGGCGTGGACGCCCGACGGCCAGTGGCTGCTCGTCGTCCCAGTAGCCGCCGGCTCGCACTGCCAGTTGTTTCGCCAAAATCCCGCCACGTCGGCTTACGAGGAAATCCCCAACGTCCTGCCGCACCCAGAGCGGGTGATGGCCGTGGACTTCAGCGCCAACGGCCGGCGCATCGTCACCGCCTGCTACGATGGCAAAGCCAGATTGTGGGACATCGACGATCTGCAAAATCCAACCCAGCTGCTCGAACCGAAAGATCCCAATACAGGGAAACTGATCGTCAACGACCGCGTTTTTTTCGCCGCATTCAGTCCCGATCCGGAGGGGCGGCGGGTCGTCACCATCTCGGGCGAATCGCAGGTGCGGATCTGGGACACGCAGAGCCGGGAGGAAACGCGGCTGCCGCTCTCCTTCAGCCGCGACGGCTGCCTGCGCGCCGTCTTCAGCCCGGACGGGCGGCGGTTGCTGGCCACGACGATCCGC